>JAUPKQ010000113.1 GCA_030837345.1 Actinomycetota bacterium
CGGCCACCACTGCGCACCGAGGGAACCCGTGGCCTGGGCCGGCACCGCGACGGCGGCGACCAGACCGGACGCCACGATTCCCATGACGATGACGGCACGCCGCCGGGTCGGCCAACGACCCCCATGGCGCCTCGCTGACGGCTTTGACGGCGGTAGCGGACTCACGGGCAATAGTTGAGTCCCGAACAGCTCAAGGCGGCCCTATCCCCCCGTCATCACTGCTTCCGAGCTCCCTCCGCACACCCGCGCGGGTCACCCGTTAGTTCTTCTCGGCGAAGGAGCAGGTGGCCGCGCCCCGGCGAATCCCCCCCCAGGAGTCACCGGGGCACTCAGGCCACGCTCACTACCTTGGAGGACGACAACGACGCCTGCCAGGAGGCACTGCGGAGGTTCTGCGGAAGTTCAGGGCCTGGGTGCGGAACCGCCGGTGGACCTCCTCCGAACTGCCGCCCAGTTGCCTTGAGCTCCCTGCACCGAGGCGGGATGCTGAGGATCGGCCCTTCCCGCCTCGATGGTCCGTTTTCAGTCCCGGCGCCGCCTGCTTCTGGCAACGGTCGACGACACACACAACCAAGGTCACGATGGTGTCTATTGCCCCTATTGCCCTGTCCGCCTCTGATGTACTGACGGCTCGACACCGTCAGGGACGGCCGCTCCTCCGGGGACGGCCACGGGGGCTGGTAATGCGTTTCGGGCAACTGCTGCTGGGTCATCGCACGCGGGCGTTGCTCTCCCAGGAGGATCTCGCACGGTTGTCGGGGCTCAGCGCCCGGTCCATCCGCGACCTGGAATCGGGGCGGGTCACCCGTCCACGGGCGGCCTCGGTCCGCCAGCTGGTCGAGAGCCTCCACCTGACCGGCGACGAACGGGCCGTCTTCGAGTCAGCCGCGCTGTCCGCCGACCGGGGCCCGGCGTCCGGTGCGGGGGCGACGTCTGTTCCGCAGGCGCCCGCGCCGGTCCACGACACGAGTGCGAGTGCGAGTGCGAACGCCCTGGCGGACGCGGCGTCCTGTGCCTTGGCGGACCGGCTGGCGCGGAGCCTGCTCTCCCGATGGCGCGAGGAAATCAACAACCGGGAGATCGGGGTGTCCGGGATCGACGTGACCTGGCGCGTCACCCCGCGGACCCCGGACGAGCAGGCGTGGAGGCCCGTGCGCGACGGGGTGGGTCCGGCCGCGCTGCCCGAGGTCGACGTCCACCGGGCACGGGGGCGGCGCGACGGCACCGTGGCTGACCTGTACGACCTGTACGCCGCCGTGCCGAGCGGGCGGTTCGTCGTGCGGGCAGGTGCCGGGGGCGGCAAGACCTCCGCCCTGCTGCTGCTGGCGGCCCGGTCCCTGCATCTGCGACAGCAACTCCCCCAGGGACGCCGTCACCGCCTGCCGGTCGCCGTGCCCTTGTCGCTGGCCGAATGGGATCCGTCGCGCACCGGGCTGGTCGAGTTCGCGGCCGACACCCTCTCCCGGGACCTGCCGTGGCTGCGGGGTCCACGGACGGCGGACGACCTGCTCGTCGACCTGATCGACTCCGGTGGGGTCGCCCTGTTCCTCGACGGCCTGGACGAGATGGCCGTCGGCGCTCCCGAGGCGGTCGCGCGGATCAACGCCGCCTCACACGTCCGCGTCGTGCTGGCGTCCCGGCCCGAGGAGTACGCGCGGGCGACCGACACCGTCCCGCTCGCGGGGGCGCTCGTCGTCGACCTGTTGCCCGTCGACGTGCCCACCGCCCTCGACTTCATGAGGGGCCGGGACGTCGCCGACGGTCCCTGGGAGGAGGTGCTCACCCGGCTGACCGCCCTCGGCACGACCGGCGGACCGCTGCTGGCGACCCCGCTGTACCTGTCGCTCCTCGCCCGCTGCTACCACCGGCGGAGTCCGGCCGAACTGCTCGACGAGTCGCGGTTCCCGACGGCCGACGCCGTGGCCGCCCGGTTGATCAGTTCGATCATCCCCCAGTCGTATCCGCCGGGGCGTCCCGGTCCGACCTCGGCGCAGGCCCAGAAGTGGCTGGCCTTCCTCGCCCGGAGGATGACGCACGGCGCCGACGGTCGCCCGCTGTCCCGTCCCCGGACCGAGCTGGCCTGGTCACAGGTCGCCGAGTGGCTCCCCCGCTGGCCCGCACGGCTGGTCGACGGGATCGGCATGACCATCGTCGTCGCCCTGACCTGCCGGACCGCGCTGAACGGGGTGCTGGCGAGCCAGTCGCCGATCGGCGACCGGACGGCCGCGGTCCCCGCGCTGTGGGGCGTGGTCGGGGCTCTCGCCTATCTGGTGATCGTCGAACTCGACAGGCGTCTGACCGGCGTCAACATGGTGGGGTTGTCCGTCGGCAGCGTCGGCGGCACGGTGCTCGGCATGCTCGGCGGGGTGGTCCTCGCGACGAGACTGACCATGGTGTCCCCCACGGCCGCGGTGGCCTGCGGACTGTCCGGCGGAGTTGTGCTCGCCGCCGTGATCTCCCTGTCGGTGGTCCTGATGGCGATGCGCACCCCGCGTCAGCTGTCCCGGCGGCAGTGGCCCTCCTCGCTCGGGAGGGGAGCACCGTCCTGGCGGACCGCTCTGCTGCTGGGAATCCCGTGCGGGTTCTACCTGCTCGCCCGGCCCCATGTCACCGGGACCGATCTCGCGGTGGTCACGGTGACCCTTCTGGCCACCGCCTGTTGCGAGGCGATGCTGTCCGCCCAGGGGGCGCACCGGGGACCGGCGACCGCACGGCAGAGCGTCCGACGCGACCTGGCGGCCTGGTCGACCCTCGGCGTGGTGCTCGGCGGCGGCGGAGGACTGCTGCTGTGCACGGTGTTCGGCACCGGGCTGGCCGGTCTGCCGGGCTGGTTCGCGGCGGGGCTGCTGCTGTCGCTGCTCTCCTCGCACAGTGTCGCCTACCTCCTGGCCGTGGCGTGGTTCCGCTTCCGTCGTCAGCTGCCGCTGGCACCGCTGCGGTTCCTGGACGACGCCTGGCGTCGCGGCGTCCTGCGGCGCAACGGATGGCGGTACGAGTTCCGGCACAAACTGCTGCTCGACGCCCTCGGCGACGCCGGGCCGGGTGCCACGGGACCCGGCGCCTCTGGGTCCGGGAGCTGACGCATGGGCATCGGAATCGTCGGGGTGCTCGCCGGGGTGACGGCGTCGCCGCAGTTCGGCGCCGAGGACCCGCTCCAGCGCGTCGACCGGGCGATCTGGTACCACCGAGGCATCACGCAGGAGGAAGCCCTGTGCCTCGGCTGGGCCCCTGACGCCGCCGGGGAACTCGCCTGGCACGCGGTCGGCGTCGACCTGTACTCGTACCACCTGCTGTGGCACCTGATCGGTGGTCCTCGCCGGTGGCGGGGCGCCCGCTGGAGCCGGGCGGCCCTCCCGCACCTGCACTTCGACAACCTGCCGACGAGCACCGACGTGGAGGAGGTCTGGTCACGGGTGCTCGGCGGTACCCGGGTGGCACTGGAGTGGGCCCGCCTCCACGAGGACGTCCCGGCCGCCCGGCAGGCGGTCGGAGCCGGTCTGCACGCGATCCAGGACTTCTACAGCCACAGCACCTGGATCAACGCGCCCGCCCGGCGCGAGAGGACCTGGATCGAGACGCGAGGGGACACCCACGCCTCGCACGGTCTCGACGACCTGTCGACCGGAGGGTACGGAGCCGGGCACCCCGGACCGTTCGCGCACGGACGGATCGGCGTGAGCGTTCCGTCCCTGCTGCGCCTGCCGGGGCTGCGGGGCCAGGCCGGGACCCCGTTGTCCTGCCCCGACCACGCCCGGCCTCCCCGGGGCCTGCGCCACGCGGGTCCGGCGGGCATCAACCTGGACTCGCGGTGGCAGGCCCAGGCCGGCGCCCTCGCCCGGCGGCTGGCGGACCTCAGCGGTGACGAGGCGTTCGACCTCGCGCTCGGCCTCGCCGCCAGGGACACCCGTACCTGGCTGGCCTTTCTGGACGACGTGTCCCAGACCGGACCGGCGGCGGAGTTCTGGCGGCGGGTCCGCACCGGTCCGGCGGCGACCTGGACGGACGCCTACGACCGGCCCACCGCGCTGTGCTATCAGTTCCTCGCCGCCGGGCGGGATCTGCCGGCCGGACGCGGGGACGCGGGCCGCTGGTTCCTGCGCATCGACCCGACGCCCGGTGACCGTGGCCGTCCCGTCGTCGAGGTGACGGCGGCGGACGGGCGAGTGCTCGCGGTCGCCCGCCCACCCCGCCGGGCGATCACCGTGGGGCCACTGCCACCGAGGGCGTCCGGCGTCCGGCTGCGGCGGAACGGGGCCCACCGGAGGATCCAGATCCACGCCTTCCGCCGGGCACCCGTCCCCGAGCTCCGCCTGATCCTCGACAGCGTCTCCGCCCTCTCCGCTGACACCGGCACGAGCCTGGAGTTCTCGGCGGAGAAGACGAGTTGAACCGGACTACGCCCGTTCGACGGCCTCGACCCGGCCGACGACCGTGATCGCGTCGATCTCCAGCAGCGGGGCATCGGCGGCGTCCAGGCGGGTCCGGGCGTCGAGCGGGAGATGGACCGGGGCCCCCGGGGCGAGGGGTTCCTCTACCTGCCGAGGGTCAGCCCGATCACCGACGTCCTTGCGGGGATCGGGCTTCCGGCACCGGAGCTGCTCTCCTCCTCCTGGGTGATCTGGGCGGTGGCGAACATCGCGATCTGGGGTGGCACCGGCTTCAACATGATCGTGATCTACACGGCACTCAAGGCGGTCCCCACGGACCTCTACGAGGCGGCGCGGATCGACGGCGCCTCCGAGTTCCAGCTCGCCTGCCGCATCAAGATCCCGATCGTGATGCCGTCGCTCGTGATGACGTTCGTGTTCTCCCTGATCGCGACGTTGCAGGTCTTCGCCGAGCCGATGACGCTGCGACCCCTGAGCAACACCATCTCGACCACCTGGACGCCCTTGATGAAGGTCTACCGGGACGCCTTCACCCGCAACGACCTGTACTCGGCGGCGGCCACCTCTGTGATCATCGCCCTCGCCACCTTCGTCCTGTCCTTCGGATTCCTCAAACTCATCGGCCGTCGGGCCTTCGACCAGGAGGACTGACGCATGACCGCGACCACTACCACCCGGGCCGCCACCCGGACCACGAAAAACACGTCCTCCCGCCGGAGGACCCCGACGCGGCGCAGCACGTCGTCGACGGTGGTGCTGATGCTCGGCGCGGTGTAC
>JAUPKQ010000014.1 GCA_030837345.1 Actinomycetota bacterium
GGTCAGCCGACGGCGCGCAGGGTGGAGGCGATGAGCCCGAGGTCGGCGGGGGTCAGGCCCTTCAGGGTGGACACGAGGTGGCGGTCGGGGGCCGCGACGAGGGGGACCACGTTCTCCACGCCGAGGGCGGGCACCCCGGCGGCGACCGCCGAGGCCAGCCCGGTGGGACTGTCCTCGACGGCCAGGCAGCGTGAGGGGTCGACGTGCAGCCGCGCCGCCGCGGTGAGGTAGGGCTCGGGGTGGGGTTTGCCGTGCCGGACGTCGTCCCCGGCGACGACGGTCGCGAAGCTTCCCTCCGGCAGGGCGGCGACGACGGCGTCGGCGAAGCGGTGGTACGACATCGTCACCAGGGCGCACGGGACGTGTGCCTCGGCGAGCGCGGCGAGTAGGTCGCGGGCGCCCGGACGCCAGGGGATGTGCTGGCGTACGCGGGTGACCACGCCGTCGAGCAGGGCGTCGATGATCTGGGCGGGGGTGAGGTCGATGCCCGCGTGTCGTCGGATGTACCGCGCGGAGGTGACGAGGTCGTTGCCGACGAGGGCCTCGGCGTGTTCGTCGCTCCAGTGGCCGCCGTGGGCGGCCGCGAGGTCGTACTCGGCGGCGATCCAGTAGGGCTCGGTGTCGGCGAGGGTGCCGTCCATGTCCCACAGCACGGCGTCGGGGACGGTGTCGGAGAGGTTCACGTCGCGTTGAAGTATTTCGCTTCGGGGTGGTGGACGACGAGGGCGTCCGTGGACTGTTCGGGGTGCAGCTGGAGTTCCTCGGACAGGACGACGCCGATGCGGTCGGGCTTCAGCAGTTCGACGATGGCCCGGCGGTCGGCGAGGTCGGGGCAGGCCGGGTAGCCGAAGGAGTACCGGGAGCCGCGGTAGCCCTGGCGCAGGACGCCCGCGAGGTCGGGGTCGTCGTCCGCGGCCAGCCCGAGTTCGTCGCGGACCCGGGCGTGCCAGGCCTCGGCGAGGGCCTCGGTCAGCTGGACGGACAGGCCGTGCAGCTCCAGGTAGTCGCGGTAGGCGTCGGCGGCGAACAGGTCCGCGGTCGCGGTGGCGATCGCCGGGCCCATCGTGACCAGCTGGAGGGCGAGGACGTCGGGGCCGCCGAGCTGCTCGGCCTCGGAGCGGGAGCGGAAGAAGTCGGCCAGGCACAGGTGCCGGTCCCGGCGCTGGCGGGGGAAGGTGAAACGGGCGCGGTCGGTGCCGGGGTCGGCGCCGGTGCCGTCGCCCTCGTGGTGGAGGATCACCAGGTCGCAGCCCTCGGAGACGACCGGGTAGTAGCCGTAGACGACGGCGGCCTGGAGCAGGCCGTCGGTCTGGGCGCGCTCCAGCCACATCCGCAGGCGGGGGCGGCCCTCGGTCTCGACGAGGTCGTCGTAGCCGGGACCGTCGCCGCCGCGGGTGGGGCGCAGTCCCCACTGGCCGATGAAGGTGGCGCGTTCGTCGAGGTAGGAGGCGAAGGAGGCGAGCTGGATGCCTTTGACGACGCGGTCGCCCCAGAACGGTGGGGTCGGGACCGGCAGGCCCCGGGCGACGTCCGAGCGGGCCGGGGTCCCGGCGTCCGTGGCGTGGCCGGCGCCGTCGTCGGCCGGGCCGCGGACCCGGCGGGGCCGCAGCGGTGGCAGGGAGGCTCCGGGCACGCCGTGCTTGACGGCGGAGATGGCGTCCATCAGGCGAAGGCCCTCGAAGGCGTCCCGCGCGTACCGGACCTCGCCGTCGTAGACCTCGGCGAGGTCGGTCTCGACGTAGGCGCGGGTCAGGGCGGCGCCGCCGAGGATGACGGGCCAGCGCCGGGCCACGTCCCGGGCGTTCATCTCCTGCAGGTTCTCCTTCATCACCACGGTGGACTTCACCAGGAGCCCGGACATGCCGACGGCGTCGGCGCCGGCCTCCTCCGCCGCGCGGATGATCGCGGAGACCGGTTGTTTGATGCCGAGGTTGATGACCTTGTAGCCGTTGTTGGACAGGATGATGTCGACGAGGTTCTTGCCGATGTCGTGGACGTCGCCCTTGACGGTCGCCAGCACGAGGGTGCCCTTGCCGTCGTCGTCGTCGGCACGGTCGAGGTGCGGTTCGAGGTGGGTGACGGCGGCCTTCATCACCTCGGCGGACTGGAGCACGAACGGCAGTTGCATCTCGCCTCGGCCGAACAGCTCCCCGACGGTCCGCATGCCGGTGAGGAGGTGGTCGTTGATGATGTCGAGGGCGCTCGTCCCTGACGCGAGGGCCTCGTCGAGGTCGGCGTCCAGGCCTTTGCCCTCGCCGTCGACGACGCGGCGGGCCAGGCGTTCGGCGAGGGGCAGCCCGGCGAGTTCGGCGGCCCGGTCCGCCCGCAGGCCCGCGGCGTCGACGCCTTCGAACAGGTCGAGGAAGGCCTGCAGGGGGTCGTACTCGAGGGTGCCGTCGGCGTCGTAGCGGCGCCGGTCGTGCACGAGGTCGAGGGCGACGGCGAGCTGGTCGTCGGGGATGCGGGCGAGAGGCAGGATCCGCGCGGCGTGCACGATCGCGGAGTCCAGGCCCGCGGCGGCGGCCTCGTGGAGGAAGACCGAGTTCAGCACGATGCGGGCGGCCGGGTTGAGGCCGAAGGACACGTTGGACACCCCGAGGGTGGTCTGCACCGCCGGGTACCGTCGCTTGAGTTCGGCGATCGCCTCGATCGTCTCGACGGCGTCGCGGCGGGTCTCCTCCTGGCCGGTCGCGACGGGGAAGGTCAGGCAGTCGACGACGATGTCGTCCAGGCGCATCCCCCAGCGGCCGGTGAGGGTCTCCACGAGCCGGGTGGCGACGGCGACCTTGTGGGCGGCGGTGCGCGCCTGGCCGGTCTCGTCGATCGTCAGGGCCATGACGGCGGCGCCGTGCTCCCGCACGAGCGGCATGATCTTCTCGAACCGTGACCCCGGCCCCTCGCCGTCCTCGAAGTTGACCGAGTTGACGACGGCACGTCCGCCGACCCGCTCCAGCCCGGCCTGCAGGACGGCGGGTTCGGTCGAGTCGAGCACGAGCGGCAAGGAGGAGGCGGTCGCCAATCTGCCGACGACCTCCGCGGCGTCGGCGACCCCGTCGCGCCCGACGTAGTCGACACAGACGTCGAGCAGGTGGGCGCCGTCCCGGGTCTGGGCCCGGGCGATGTCGACGCACTCGTCCCACTGGCCCGCGAGCATCGCCTCACGGAACGCCTTCGAGCCGTTGGCGTTCGTCCGCTCCCCGATCGACAAGAACGCGGTGTCCTGCCGGAACGGCACATGCTGGTACAGGCTGGACACGCCCGGTTCGGGTTGCGGGGTCCGCCCGGTGACGGGATGCCCGCCGACGCGGGCGACGACCTGGCGCAGGTGCTCGGGTGTCGTGCCGCAACAGCCCCCGACCAGGCAGACCCCGAAATCGGTGACGAACCCGGCGTGCGCGTCGGCGAGCTGCCCGGGGCTGAGCGGGTACCGGGCGCCGTCACGGGTCAGCTCGGGCAGGCCGGCGTTCGGCATGCAGCTGATCGAGATCGTCGCGTGACGCGCCAGGTAGCGCAGGTGTTCGCTCATCTCGGCGGGGCCGGTCGCGCAGTTCAGGCCGATCACGTCGATGCCGAGGGCCTCCAGGGAGGTCAGGGCCGCGCCGATCTCCGAGCCGAGCAGCATCGTGCCGTTCGCCTCGATCGTCACCTGGGCGATGACGACGACGTCCCGCCCGGCGGCGGCGACGGCGCGGCGGGCCCCGACGACGGCGGCCTTCGCCTGCAGGAGGTCCTGGGACGTCTCGATCAGCAGGGCGTCCACGCCGCCGTCCAGCATCGCCGCGGCCTGCTCGTGGTAGGTGTCCCGCAAGGTGGCGAAGTCGATGTGCCCGAGGGAGGGCAGTTTCGTCCCCGGTCCCATCGACCCCAGCACGAACCGGGGGCGTTCGGGCGTGGCGTGGGCGTCGGCGGCCTCGCGGGCGATGACGGCACCGGCGTGGGCGAGTTCGGCGATCCGGTGCTGCTGGTCGTATTCACCCAGGTTGCCGTGGTTGGCGCCGAACGTGTTGGTCTCGACGCAGTCGACACCGACGTCGAGGTAGGCGTCGTGGACTCCCCGGACGACGTCGGGCCGGGTCACGTTGAGGATCTCGTTGCATCCTTCGTGGCCCTGGAAGTCGTCGAGAGAGGGATCGGCCGCCTGAAGCATGGTGCCCATGGCACCGTCGGCGACGAGGACGCGCTCGCGCAGTGCGCGGCGGAGATCACGGGAGCGGCTGCTCATCGCGCCGAGTGTAGGTGATCGAGCCCGTCCGCCGGTGGCCGGGGAGGAACGGAGCTTCGTCCGCCGCCCGTCGCCGGCGCCGACAGCCGTAGGCTGGTCTCCGGCGGGAGCACCCGCCGGAAGGAGGAGCAGGTGAGTGACGTGTCGGCCGTTCCGCCGCTGCGGGACCCGGTGATGGTTGCGGCCTTCGAGGGCTGGAACGACGCCGGGGAGGCCGCGAGCGGCGCCGTGACGCACCTCCGCAGGATCTGGGGCGCTCACCTGTTCGCCGAGTTCGACCCCGAGGACTACCACGACTTCCAGGTCAACCGTCCCCAGACGACCCTGGAGGACGGTCGTCGTAAGATCACCTGGCCGACGACCCGCCTGTACTGGGCCCGTCCCCCGGGCGCGTCGCGGGACGTCGTGCTCGTCAGCGGCATCGAACCGTCCATGCGCTGGCGCGGCTACGTGTCGGAGGTCCTCGGGTACGCCGCCGGGCTCGACGCCGGCCTGCTCGTGACGCTGGGCGCCCTGCTCGCGGACGTCCCCCACACCCGGCCGATCCCCGTGACCGCGACCAGCGACGACCCCGAGCTCGTCCGGGCCCTCGACGTCGAACCGTCGCACTACGAAGGCCCCACCGGGATCGTCGGGGTCCTTCAGGACGCCGCCGCGCGGGTCGGGATCTCGGGGTTGTCCCTGTGGGCCGCCGTCCCCCACTACGTCGGGCAGTCGCCCTCCCCCAAGGCGATCCTCGCCCTGCTGCGCCGCGTCGAGGAGCTGCTGGACGTCGCCGTCCCGCTCGGCGACCTCCCGGACGACGCCCAGGCGTGGGAGCACGGCGTCAACGAGCTCGCCGACGAGGACGGCGAGATCGCCGAGTACGTGCGTCAGCTGGAGGAGGCCAAGGACACCGCGGACCTGCCCGAGGCGAGCGGTGAGGCGATCGCCCGCGAGTTCGAGCGTTACCTGCGCCGGCGGGATGACGGCACGAGCCGTTCCTGATGGCCGCTGATCTCTCGGGGCGCGTGGGGATGGTGACGACGACCATCCCCGTCGGAGGCCTGGGTGAGGTCCGCCTTCCCTTCGGCGGTGGCACCTCGACGTACTCGGCCTACTCGTCCAACCGGGGTGTCCCGATCCCGACCGGCACCCGGGTCACCGTCGTCGAGCACCTCACCGCCCGCACCCTCGTGGTCAGCGCCGACGCCTGATCCTGGCATCCGCGTCCTCGTCACCTCGGCACACGGAGATCGCCGAGTGCATACTGCACCTGACGTGTCCCAGTGGCGGGACCTCAGAGGGGATGTTGAGGATCATGCTTCTTTCAGCGGCTATCACGGTGACAGCGGCCGTCCTGGTGGGGGTGCTCGTGTTCGCCCTGCTCTTCCGCAGCATGTGGCGGGTGGCCGAACCCAACGAAGCCCTGGTCATCTCCGGTTCCCGCCACCGTGACGTCGACGGCGGGGGCATGGGCTTCCGCATCGTCACCGGCCGCGGCACCTTCGTCGTCCCCGGCGTCCAGGTCGTGCGGCGCCTGTCCCTCGACATCAACGAGGCCGAGCTCGCCGTCAACTGCGTGACCAAACAGGGCATCGAGGTCGGCCTCCGCGGTGTCGTGATCTTCAAGGTCGGCGACGACGACGCGTCGATCTCCAACGCGGCCCGGCGTTTCCTCGACCAGCAGAGTCAGATGGTCGCCAAGATCGTGAACGTGTTCGAGGGCCACCTGCGCTCGATCGTCGGCAACCTGACGATGGAGGAACTCGTGCGCGAGCGGGAGCGCCTCACGCAGGAGACCGCGGCGGCGGCCGGCAGCGAGGTCGAGAAACTCGGGCTGATCATCGACACGATGCAGATCCAGAACATCGAGGACCCGACCGGCTACATCATCAACATGTCCAAGCCTTACGCGGCCGAGGTGGAGAAGAACGCCCGGATCGCGCAGGCGATCGCCAACCAGCAGGCGACCGAGGCCGAGGCCGAGGCCCAGGCCCGGCAGGCCGAGGCGATCCGGGCGTCCCGGATCGCCCAGTCCCAGTACCAGGCGGAGATCGACAGGGCCGCCGCCAAGGCCCAGCAGTCCGGCCCCCTGGCGGCCGCCGCCGCGCGGCAGGAGGTCGTCGTCCAGGAGACCGAGGTCGCCAAACTGGAGGCCGCGCGGCGTGAGCAGCAGCTGGAGGCCGAGGTCCGCCGTCCGGCCGACGCCGCGCGCTACCGGGTCGAGCAGGAGGCGATCGCCGCGCGGAACGCCGCGATCGCCGAGGCGGAGGCCCGCCGCGCCTCGGTGATCGCCGCGGCCGAGGCCGACGCGGAGAAGACCCGCCTGACCGGTGAGGCCGAGAAGGCCCGGCGGACGGCGCTCGCCGAGGCCGAGTCGATCGAGGGCACCCGGCGGGGTGAGGCGGAGAAGGCGATGCGTACCGCCGGTGCCGCCGCGACCCGCGCCGAGGGAGAGGCCCAGGCCGCGGCGATCCAGGCGACCGGTGATGCCGAGGCGTCGGCGATCCGCGCCAAGGGGTTCGCCGACGCCGAGTCGATCGAGCGCCGGGCCCAGGCGCTGTCGGCCAACAGCGAGGCCGTCGTCCTGCAGGAGATCGCCGAGAACTACCCGCAGATCGTCGCCAACGCGGCCCGCGCCTTCGAGGGTGTCGGGAACATGCAGGTCCTCAACGGCGCCGACGGCGTGACGGACATGCTGACGTCGATCCTCGGACAGGGTCTGTCGAGCCTCAGCGTCGTCCGGGGCATGATCGACGCCAGCCGGACCGCCCCCGAGACCGGCAAGCCCGCGCCCACCGCCTGAGCCGGACGCTGGCCGGCTAGACCTCGACGCCGAGCAGCGCGCGGATCGCGAGTCCGGCGAGCCGCTCGGCACCCACCGGGTGGCGCCTGTCGTCCTGCGGCACGGACGGCGGCGCCGCCAGCTGGGACGCCGCCCACCGGTCGACGGCCTTGACGGCGCCGGGGGCGTCGAGGTCGTCGGCGAGGCGTTCACGCAGGGCGAGGAGCAGGTGCTCGTCGGCCGGGCCGCTGTCCCCCGCCGCGAGCGCGGCGCGCCAGGTCGCCAGGCGCAGGTTGGCGCGGTCGAGGGCGAAGGGGGTCCACTCCCAGTCGCTGCGGTAGTGGTGGGAGAGGATCGCCAGGCGGATCGCGGCGGGCTCGGCGCCGTCCCGGCGCAGTTGGGAGACGAGCACGAGGTTTCCGCGGGACTTGCTCATCTTGTGCCCGTCGAGGCCGACCATGCCGACGTGGGCGTAGGCGCGCGCGTAGGGCCAGGATCCCGCGAGGAGGTGGCCCTCGGCGGCGCCCATCTCGTGGTGGGGGAAGACGAGGTCGGATCCGCCGCCTTGGACGTCGAAGGTCATGCCGAGGTGGTGCAGGGCGATCGCGGTGCACTCGATGTGCCAGCCGGGCCGTCCGTGGCCGAGGGTGCCGCCGTCCCAGGACGGTTCGCCGGGCCGGGCGACGCGCCACAGCAGGCAGTCGAGCGGGTGTTTCTTGCCGGGGCGTTCGGGATCGCCGCCGCGTTCGGCGAAGACTTCGATCATGCTGGCCTCGTCGAGGCCGGAGATCGACCCGAAGCGGGGGTCGGCGTGGACGGAGAAGTAGATGTCGCCGTCGGGTTCGGTACCGCCCTCCGGTCGTTCGTGGCCGGGCAGCGGGTAGGCGTGTCCCGCGGCGAGGAGGCGTTGGGTCGCCTCGACGACGAGGGGGATCGCGTCGACGGCGCCGACGTAGGAGTCGGGGGGGAGGACGGCGAGCGCCACCATGTCGTCGGCGAACAGGTCGGTCTGTTCGCCGGCGAGTTCGCGCCAGTCGCGGCCGGTCGCCGCGGCGCGTTCGAGGAGGGGGTCGTCGACGTCGGTGACGTTCTGGACGTACCGCACGTCGTGGCCACCGTCCCGCCAGGCCCGGTTCAGCAGGTCGAAGGCGATGTAGGTGGTGGCGTGCCCGAGGTGGGTCGCGTCGTAGGGGGTGATGCCGCAGACGTACATGCGGGCGACCCGGTCGGGGGCGGTGGGGACGGTGAACCCTGTCGCTGTGTCGTAGAGGCGGACCGGGAGTCCGCGGTCGGGCAGCAGGGGCAGCGGGGGCGCGGGCCAGCGGGACGTCACCGGCTGAGAGTAACCGGGGACGGGGGTTGATGGAGCGACGGCGTGCTGTCAGAACGGGGGCCAGGGAATCGGAGGGCCGGTCCCGGAGGGGGCGGGGTGGCGGCGGGTGCGCGTGAGGTGCCGGGCCCGCGCGGCGGTCCGCCGGATCTCGTCGGGGGTGAGCAGCCGGGCGAGGGTGTCGTGCAGGGCGCTGGGTCCGTCGAGGTCCGTGGCGAGTCGCCGGAGGGTGTCGAGGACGTCGCCGGGGAGCGGGTGCCCGGCCCATCCCCACAGGACGGTGCGGAGTTTGTCGGCGGTGTTGAAGGTGAGGCCGTGGTCGATGCCGAGGGTCCTGCCGCCGGGTCCTCGCAGGATGTGGCCGCCTTTGCGGTCGGCGTTGTTGGCGACGACGTCGAGGACGGCGAGGTGGCGCAGGGTCTGGTCGTCGGCGTGGACGAGACTGACCGGGTCTCCGTCGGCGTCGATCGCGTCGAGGACGTGCAGCCATCCGGGCGGGACGTTCCCGGGGCCGACGACGTCGACGGGGTGCGGCGCGGTGTCGGGGCCCAGCGCGGTGTCGGTGGGTGCGGTGTCCTCTCCGACCCAGGCCTGCACGCTGCCGGGGCCGAACGGTCCGTCGGCGCGCAGGACGGTGGGCGGGACGACGTCCCAGCCGCTCGCGGCGGAGAGGACGTAGGTGGCGACCTCGCGCAGCGCGAGGGTCCCCGAGGGGAAGTCCCACAGGGGTCGTTCGCCCGCGATCGGTTTGTACATGCAGGCGAGGCGGGTTCCGTCGTCCTCGACGACGGCGAAGAGGCTGACGTTGCTCGCGGCGGCCATGCGGCCCCGGACGGTGAGGGTGCCGTGCGCGAGGAGGTCGAGTACCTGGTCCGCGGGCGGTGTCAGCGGCGGTACCCGTTGGCGCGGGGGCAGATGTGCCCTTCGGGGTCGAGGGGGCCCGAGCAGAAGGGGCACGGGGGCCGGCCGGCTGCGACGACGGCGATCGCCCGCTTCGCGAAGGCGCGGGCGGCGGCACCGGTCAGGCTGACCCGCAGGACGGTCCCGGTGGCGTGCTCGTCGTCCAGTTCGTCGAGATCGTCGAGTTCGTCGGCGGCGGGGGTGTCGTCGGCGAAGCACTCGACGACGATCCGTTCGGTGTCGCCGTCCCACGCCAGGCTCATCGTGCCGACGCGGAACTCCTCCTCGACGGGGGTCTGCAGGGGGGCGTCGTCGTCGGAGTCGGCGGTGGCCAGGGCGGGGACGCCCGCGGTGCCGCCGGTGCGGCGCAGGACCTCGTCGAGCAGTTCGTCGATCCGTTCGGCGAGGACCGACACCTGGGCCTTCTCCAGGGCGACGCTGGTCAGCCGGGTTCCCTGTCGCGCTTGCAGGAAGAACGCGCGGGACCCGGGCTGGCCGACCGTCCCGGCGACGAAGCGGTCGGGGAGGTCGAACTCCAATACCTGGCGGACCATGGGGTCGACCCTACGACGTCCGGGCGTCACCGGCATCGTTCGCGCCGGTCGTCCCGCCGACGACGGCGTCGGACGTCCGGGCGGACGCGGGTGCGGGTTCGGGGGCGGTCCCGGGGGCGAGCCCGGAGGAGAGGTCGTCCCCGGAGTCGTTGATCCGCAGGACGAACGGGCGCAGTGGGGCGTACCGGACGACGGACACCGAACAGGGATCGACGACGATCCGCTGGAAAGCGTCCAGATGCATCCCGAGGGCGTCGGCGAGGACGGCCTTGATGACGTCCCCGTGCGAGACGGCGAGCCAGACGGCGTTCTCGCCGTGCCGGTCGCGCACGGCGGCGTCGTGCTCGCGCACGGCCGCGACCGCCCGGTGCTGCATGTCCGGCATCGACTCTCCGCCGGGGCCGGGGAAGGTCACCGCCGAGGGATGGAACTGCACGGTCGGCCACAGTGGCTCGGAGGCGAGGTCGGTGAGCAGACGGCCCGTCCAGTCGCCGTAGTGGCACTCCCCCAGACGCTCGTCGGTCACGGCGTCCGGGCGGGGCTCCCGCGGGCCCGGGGCGGCGAACAGGCCGGACGCCGTCTCGCGGCAGCGCCGCAGCGGACTGGTGACGACCGCGGCGACGCGGACACGGGCGAGTCGCCCGGCGAGGGCGCGGACCTGCTCCCGCCCGGTGGCGTCGAGCCCGACACCGGGCGTCCATCCCGCGAGGGTCCCCGAGGCGTTGGCGGTGGTACGCCCGTGGCGGATGAGGATCACGGTGGGCACGGGGGCAGCTTACCGTCGGCCCCCGTCAGGTCGCCGAGATCGTTCCGGTGGCGAGCAGGCCGGCGAGGACCAGGCCGGCGGCGACCCGGTACGGGACGAAGACCGTGATCGGATACTTCGCGACGAGGTGGAGCAGCCAGGCGATGCTCGCGTAGGCGATGGCGAAGCTGACGAGGAGGCCGGTCGTGATGGACCCCCAGCCCGCGACGGCGGTGTCGATGTCCCGGGCCTGGAAGAGGGCAGCCCCGGTCAGGGCGGGGACGGCGAGGAAGAACGACAGCCGGGTCGCGGCGACCCGGGTGGTGCCGAGGAGAAGCCCGCCCGAGATCGTGGCACCGGAGCGTGACACACCCGGCACGAGGGCCAGGCACTGGGCCAGGCCGATCACCAGGACCTGGCGCACGCCGAGGTCCTCCTCGCCGTACTTCTGGATCGCCCGCCTCTCGGCGACCCACATCACGAGGCTCCAGCCGATCAGTGAGGCGGCCACCGCCCACAGGCTGCGCAGAGGTCCCTCGATGAGATCACGTCCGGCCCACCCGATCACGCCGATCGGCAGCGATCCGAGGATGACCGCCCAGGCGAACCGGTAGTCCTGGTGCTGGCGCCGCTCGGGGTCCCGCAGCCCTCCGACCCAGGCCGTGACCATGCGGGCGAAATCCGCACGGAAGTACAGGAAGGTCGCGACGATGGCGCCGAACTGGATGATGGCCGTGTAGGCGGTCACCGTCGGGTCGTCGAGGGCCAGGCCGAGGAGGCTCTCGGTGATCGTCAGGTGTCCCGTGCTCGACACGGGCAGGAACTCGGTGAGCCCTTCGACGACGCCGAGGACCACCGCGTCGAAGATGCTGATCGCCCCGCTCACGCCGGCCGTCCCCCCGACCCCGCCCGGGCCGTGGCCCGGCGTGTCTGTCTGGGGGCGTGGAACAGGACCGAGAGGGCGGTGACCCGGGTCCCGGCGAACACGTGCATGCGGTCAGCGGTCCTTTCGACAGTGCTGGTGGGACGTGGTGTTAGCGGTGTGATGCCGTGAGGCTACCCATGGTCATGGTGATTCGTCGTTCAGGAAGGCATCCGTTTGATGACCGTCCGGTAATCTTTGGTCTTTCAGCGGGATGCCGACCCGCCCCTGGCCAGGGCGTTCGACGCAAGTGGGTCGTCCCTTCCCGACCGGAACCGCCTGATCACACCCCCGTCCGGGTCCCCCGGGGACGGCACGCTCCCCAGTAGGTTGGACGGGTGGAGGAGCAGTTCGTCGGTCGCAGCGGTCTTCGCGTGTCGCGTCTCGGTCTCGGGACCCTGACGTGGGGCCGGGACACCGACGCCCACGAGGCCGCCGAGCAGTTGCGGGCCTTCCGGGACGTCGGGGGCACCTTGATCGACACTGCCGTCTCGTACGGCGACGGAGCCGCGGAGGAACTGATCGGTGCCCTCCTCGGCGAGGTGGTGCGACGTGAGGACGTCGTCCTGTGCTCCAAGGCAGGGGTGGCGCGCCGCGACGGCTCGATGATCCAGGACCCCTCGCGGCGGACGATGCTGTCCGACCTCGAACGCTCACTGCGCCGCCTGCGCACCGACCACCTCGACCTGTGGCTCGTGCACGGCTGGAGTTCCCTCGTTCCCCTGGAGGAGACCCTCGGAACCCTCGACCACGCCGTCCGCAGCGGCAAGGCCCGCTACGTCGGGGTGTCCAACTACGCCGGGTGGCAGACGGCCCGGGCAGCGACCCTGCTGCCGTCCCTGTTCCCCACCGCCGCGCTCGCCGCCACCCAGGTGGAGTACTCCCTCGTGCAACGGGGGGTCGAGCGGGAGGTCCTGCCCGCGGCGGCGGACCTCGGCCTGGGGATCCTCGCGTGGTCGCCGCTGGGACGCGGTGTCCTGACCGGCAAGTACCGCACCGGGACACCCGCCGACTCCCGGGGCGCCTCGCCCCACCTGTCCGGATTCGTCGGCACCTACCTCGGCTCCCACGAACGGCGGGTCGTCGACGCCGTCGTCACCGCCGCCGACGGCCTGGGCTGCGCTCCCGTCGAGGTCGCCCTCGCCTGGCTCCGCGAACGCACCGGCGTCAGTTCGGCCCTGCTGGGGGCCCGCACGGCGGCCCAGCTGCGGGCAGCCCTCGCCAGCGAGGAGATCGAACTCCCCGCGGAGATCCACCTGGCTCTCGACGAGGTGTCCGAACCCGAGATCGGCTACCCCGAGCGCTTCTGACCGTTGCCCGCGACGATGTGAGCGACGGCCGCGTCGTCGTCCGGCTCCTCCGCCTCGTCGTCGAGGTCGTCGTCGAGGTCCTCCAGGTCGTCGAGGTCGTCGTCCAGCTCGTCGTCGAGGTCGTCCTCGTCCAGCTCGTCGTCCTCGTCCTCGTCGTCGTCGTCGAGGTCGTCGTCCGAGTCGTCGACGAGCTCGAAGGGCGTGACCTCGTCGAAGGTGTCGTACAAGGCGTTGTCATACGTCTCGAACGCGTCGGCGAGAGTCTGATAAGCGCTGATGACGGCGGGATCCGCCTCCCCCGTGCGGCGGGTCACTGCCTGGTAGTGCGCTTCGAGGGCCGCGACGAGGCGGTCGAGCGCGTCGCGCGGAGAGGTCGTCATGACACGACGGTATCGGTTCGGGAGCCGTTCGGGGACTGTGACGGCCCGCTGTGCCCGGACACGGACGCCCCGCCTCCGCCTGCCCCCGGCCCGCGCCCCGGACGCAGCCAGGTTCCACGCCGTCCGGTCGTTACGCCGTCCGCAGGAACCGGTGGAGGACCCGCAGGCCGAACCGCAACGCGTCGACCGGGACACGCTCGTCGACACCGTGGAACATGCCGGCGAAGTCAAGGTCCGGCGGCAGTTTCAGGGGCGCGAACCCGAAGCCCCGGATACCCAGTTCACTGAAATGCTTGTTGTCGGTTCCCGCGGACAGCAGATAGGGCAGGACGGCGGCACCCGGGTCCTCGTGCCGCAACGCCCCGATCATCGTGTCGACGAGATCGCCGGAGAACTCCGTCTCCAGGGCGACCCCGTGCTCGTCCGTCAGGACGTCGACACCCGGCCCCGCCAGCTCACGGATCGTCGCCATCAGCTGTTCCTCACGCCCGGGCAGGAACCGCGCGTCGATCGAGGCCGAGGCCGTCCCCGGGATGACGTTGTCCTTGTACCCCCCGCTCAGCACGGTCGGATTCGCGGTGTTCCGCAACGTCGCCCCCACGAACAGTGCCGTCGTCCCGAGGGTCTCCACCAGCGCGTCCGGGTCGTCCGGGTCCAGGGGCACCCCGGTGATCTCCTCGACGCCGTCGAGGAAGGCCCGCACCGTCGGCGTGATCTCCAGCGGCCACGGGTGGGAACCGATCCGGGCGACCGCCGCGGCCAGCCGGGTCACCGCGTTGTCGTCGTTGATCTGCGACCCGTGACCGGCCCGGCCGTGCGCGACGAGTCGCAGCCACGCCAGTCCCTTCTCCCCGGTCTGCACCAGGTAGGCGCGGCGCCCCGCCAGCTCGACCGAGTACCCGCCCACCTCGCTGACGGCCTCCGACACGCCCTCGAACAGGTCGCCGTGGTTGCGGACCAGCCACCGTCCTCCCTGGTCACCCCCCGCCTCCTCGTCGGCGACGAACGCGACGACCACGTCCCGCCGGGGGCGCGCCCCCGACCGGACCAGGTCACGGACACTCGCCAGGATCATCGCGTCCATGCCCTTCATGTCGACCGCGCCGCGCCCCCACAGACAGCCGCCACGCTCCTCCCCCGAGAAGGGGTGGACCTGCCAGTCCTCCGCGGCGGCCGGGACGACGTCCAGATGCCCGTGCACGAGCAGCGCGGGCCGCGACGGGTCCTCCCCCGAGATCCGCGTCACCAGCGTCGACCGGCCCGGGGCGGACTCCAGGAACTCAACGTCCAGCCCCACCTCCGACAGCAGGGTCGCCGCGTACTCGGCGGCCTCGCGCTCGCTCGGCCGGGCGTTGTCCCCGTAGTTCGAGGAGTCGATCCGCAGCAGGTGACGGCAGATGTCGACGACCTCCGCCTCCGCCGCGGCGGCGGCACCGGAGACGGATGAGCCGGCACCGAAGGACGGGATGGGATCGGTCATGGTCAGCCTCTCGGGATGGTGCCGGGGCGCGTGTCGCGCTGGCGGCCACCGTAACCGCTGGCCTTCCCCGCCGGCCCCCAGGGCCGTCGTTCCGTCGGCTGGATCCGACACGATCGGGTCGGTTTGCGCCGACGGAACGACGAACGGACTGGGCTGATCGGGTCCTGATGACGAGTGCGGGACAGCCGCGGTCTGGCGTCTCGTTAC
>JAUPKQ010000114.1 GCA_030837345.1 Actinomycetota bacterium
GGTACTGCCCGGGGGACTGGGTGGGAGAGTAGGACGCCGCCGAACGTTTTCCGCTGGATGGCGGTCACCCCGCACCGTGTTGGTGTGGTGCGGTGACCGCCATCCGCGCGTTTGCCGCCCCGTGCCGTCCCCCGGTTCGCGTGTCCGGCCGGTATCCCTCATAGGCTTCCGGTGTGGTGGACAACAGAGCAGGCAGGGCGAGCGGGGTCGGCTCCTGGCCGGGTACCGACGTCAAGGAGGCCTTCCGGACGGTTCTCGGAGAGCTGGGCGATCCGGGCATTCCCCACCTGACGGAGTTGCCTGCCCGTGGACCGGGATCCGATCTTCTCGGCCGGGGCGCCGTCCTGCTCGCGGAGATGGCCGTCGATCTCCAGCCGAGCGGCTGGAGATTCGTCAGCCGTCCTGGACGAGATCTGGAACGTGCGCGGTCGATGATGCGTGAGGACCTCGACGTCCTCGCGGAGATCGCGGACGGCCGCACCGGGCCCTTGAAGATCCAGGTGACCGGGCCCTGGACGCTGGCCGCTGGTCTCCACCTGCCCCGGCTCGACGTCGCGGCCGCCGATCACGGCGCGTGCCGGGACATCGTGGAGTCCCTCGCGGAGGGCGTGTCCCGTCACGTGAAGGAGGTCCGGCGGCTGGTCCCTGGAGCCGAGGTCGTCGTCCAGGTCGACGAACCGTCGATCCAGGCGGTACTCGCGGGGGATCTGCCCACGGCGAGCGGGTTCGGTCGCCTCCGGGCCGTCGGGGAGCAGGTCGTCCAGGAAGGCCTGGGCGCCGTTCTCGGCGCGGCGAGGGACGCCGGTGCTGTCGAGACACTCGTGCACTGCTGCGCCGCGTCACCGCCGACCGTGTTGTTCGACCGTGCGGGAGCCGACGGAGTCTCGGTCGACCTGGGGCTTCTTACCGTCGGGGACTGGGAGACCCTGGCCCCGGCCCTCGAACGAGGGCTCCGGCTGTGGGCCGGTGCCGTCCCCGTACCCCCGGAGTCGCGGACCACCGCGTCGGTCGCGGACGCCGTGTGGACGCCCTGGAACCGGCTCACCCTGGACACCGGCCTGCTCGACGCCGTGGTGGTCACACCGGCGTGCGGGCTGGCGACGGCGACACCGGCGACGGCGCGTGCCGCGATGGCGGCGGCGATCGCCGGTGCCCGTGAGCTGGGCCGTCGCGCGGAAGGCTGAGGCGGGAGGTCGGAGACTGTCGGTGCGATCGGGCAGGATGACGCCGTGACGAAGAAGGAGCCGGTCCCGGACGACCCACGACACCGCTGGCTGGGGCTCGCGGAGACGATCCGCGACCATCAGTTCGCCTACTACGTCCGGGACGCCCCGACCGTCCCGGACGCCGGATACGACGTCCTGATGCGCGAACTGGAGGCGCTGGAGGCGGAACATCCCGACCTGCGGACACCGGATTCCCCGACCCAGCTCGTCGGCGGAACCTGGTCGACGGAGTTCACCCCCGTCGACCACCTCGAGCGCATGCTCAGCCTCGACAACGCCTTCTCGGACGACGAACTGCTCGCGTGGGCCGAACGGGTCCAGCGGGACGCGGGCGGTGACCCTGAGCATCCTCTGCGGTTCCTGTGCGAGCTGAAGATCGACGGACTCGCCGTCAACTTGCTGTACGAGACGGGCCGGCTGGTCCGTGCCGCGACGCGCGGCGACGGCCGTACCGGTGAGGACGTCACGCTGAACGTGCGGAGCATCACCGGGGTACCGCACGTGCTGCGGGGAGGCGACATCCCGGTTCCCGCGCGCGTCGAGGTCCGCGGGGAGGTGTACTTCCCCGTCGAGGCGTTCGCCGACCTCAACGCCGGTCTCGTCGAGGAGGGCAAGGCACCCTTCGCGAACCCCCGGAACGCCGCCGCCGGCTCGCTGCGCCAGAAGGATCCTCGGGTGACGGCGTCGCGGCCGTTGCGCCTGCTGGTCCACGGGATCGGCGCGAGGTCGGGTTTCGAGATCGAGCGCCAGTCCCAGGCGTACGAGCTCCTGGCGGCCTGGGGCCTGCCGGTGTCCGGGAACGTCCGCGTGGCCGACGCGGTGGACGACGTCCGGGCGTTCCTCGACCACTACGGCAAGCACCGCCACGACCAGCCCTACGAGATCGACGGTGTGGTCGTCAAGGTCGACGACGTCGCCCTCCAGCGCAGGCTCGGGGCGACCAGCAGGGCACCCCGCTGGGCGATCGCCTTCAAGTACCCGCCGCAGGAGGTCACCACGACCCTCCTCGACATCCAGGTGAATGTCGGCCGGACAGGCCGGGTCACGCCCTTCGGGGTGATGGAGCCGGTTCTGGTCGCCGGTTCGACGGTGGCGATGGCGACTTTGCACAACGCGCGGGAGGTCCGCCGCAAGGGCGTGCTGATCGGCGACACCGTCGTCCTCCGGAAGGCCGGGGACGTCATTCCCGAGATCCTCGGCCCGGTCGTCGACGCGCGCACAGGCGACGAACGCGAGTTCGTCATGCCGACGCACTGCCCGTCCTGCGGTGCCGAACTCGCCTACGAGAAGGACGGCGACGCCGACATCCGCTGTCCCAACGCCCGGTCGTGTCCGTCCCAGCGCCGCGAGCGGCTCTTCCATGTCGCCAAGCGGGGAACCCTCGACATCGAGGCCCTGGGATGGGAGGGAGCGACGGCCCTGCTCCAGGCCGATCCTGATGTCCTGACCGACGAGGGCGATCTGTTCGACCTCACCGCCGACAAGCTCGTCCGGGTGGGGTTGTACACCCGCAAGGACGGCGAGCTGTCCGCGAACGGGCTGAAGCTCCTCGACAACCTGGAGGTCGCCCGGTCGAAGCCGCTCTGGCGGGTGCTCGTGGCGCTGTCGATCCGGCACGTCGGGCCGACGGCCGCCCGCGCCCTCGCCCGCGCGTTCGGGTCGGTGGACGCGATCCGTGCGGCCTCCGTCGAGGAACTCGCGGCGGTGGACGGCCTCGGCCAGGTGATCGCCGAGGCGGTGAGGGAATGGTTCACCGTCGACTGGCACCTGGAGATCCTCGCCAAGTGGGCGGCGGCCGGGGTCCGGATGGCGGACGAGGCGGACACGAGCATCCCTCGCACCCTGGAAGGCCTGACGGTCGTCGTCACCGGCTCCCTGGAGGGCTTCAGCCGCGACGAGGCGAAGGAGGCGATCCTCCTTCGCGGCGGCAAGGCGTCCGGGAGCGTCTCGAAGAAGACCAGCTTCGTCGTCATCGGCGCCAACCCCGGCAGCAAGGCCGCGAACGCCGCCAAGCTCGGCGTCCCGATCCTCGACGAGGCAGCCTTCAGGCTCCTTCTCGCGGAAGGCCCTGACGCCGTGACACCACCGGTCCCACCGGGGGAGGAGCAGGCCTGAGTCTCCGGTTCGCCGGTCACCCGCGCCTCACGGTCTCCGCCAGTTCGTCCGCGACGACGACGAGGGGATCGCGGGCCGGATGTCCCAGGAGATGTCCGAGGGCGGGGTCGACGCCGTCGAGACGGCCGCAGGCGATGGCAGCGCAGATCGACAACATCCGCTCCGGTTCGAAGGGACGAAGTCCGGGAAGATCGGCCAGTCCCCGGCGGAGCTCACCGAGGGACGCCGGACGGTACACGGCCCCCAGCAGGGTTGCGATCTCGCCCGCGGTGATCGTGCGGGGCCCGGTCAAGTCGTAGATCCGTCCTTCGTGCGCCTGTGGGTCCACCGCGATCCGGGCGGTCACCTCGGCGAGGTCCTGGCGGGCGACGGCCGCGACACCTCCGTTGCCGAGAGGCGCACCGATCACGCCGTCCACCGGCGTGAGTATGCGGGCCATCAATTCGGCGTAGAGACCGTTGCGCAGAATCGTCCAGGTGAGACCGCTTCCGCGCAGCCGTTCCTCCGTCCACCGATGGGGGAGCGCTATCGACAGCAGATCCCCCGAACTGACGAGGCTCGTGTAGACGATGTGCCGGACGCCGTCCCGCTCGGCCGCGCTGATGAGCGCCTCGTGCCGGGCGACGACCTCGTCGTCCTCGGCGTAGCCAGCCGAGATCATCACCACGGTACCGGCGCCCGTCAGATCGAGCGTCTCCGGACGGTCGAAGTCACAGGTGCGGTACCCGGACCCCGGCCGTGGACGGCGGGTCGCCGCCAGGAACGGGACTCTGGACGCCGTCAGCGACCGGACGACGGCCCCGCCGAGCTCACCGGACGCACCGGTCACGTAGATCATAAGAGTTCCCTTCTTGCCGCGTCTTCGCCGGCGGCGCCGACGGAGACGCCATCGTGCGTACCCTGGGCGCGGCGGCACAAGGAGGCACATTCCATGGGGGACAGGCACATGGGGGTAACCGGGTCGCTGGAACCCTGCGCGGACCAGGACTACCCGGACTGCGGCGTCCGGCACCTGCTCGACCGGCTGGGCGACCGATGGACCGTGCTGGTCCTGGCAGAGCTCTCCGCGGGGACTCGCAGGTTTCGCGAACTGCAGCGCGCCCTGCCGGGCATCTCGCAACGCATGCTCACGCTGACCGTGCGCCGGTTGGAGCGTGACGGCTTCGTGGAGCGGACCGTCTACCCGTCGGTCCCGGCGCAGGTGACCTACGAGCTGACGGCACGCGGTGGATCACTCACGCGGCAAGTGCGCCACCTCGTCGACTGGTCGGCGGAGCACAAGGACGACCTCACGGCGTCACGGCGGGAGTACGACGCCCGGCGGAGGAACGCCTAGACTCGCGTGGTCACGGTACGGGCCGGGTGTCCGGTGCCGCTCGAAGGTCATGCCCACTGGGGCGGATCCACCAGGAATCTTCAGCAAGGAGTCGCGCATGTCCGCCATCTCGCGCGAGGAGGTCGCCCACCTCGCGTCGTTGTCCCGGATCGATCTCGGCCCGGCCGAGCTGGACACGCTGGCCGGTCAGCTCGACGTCATCCTCGGTGCCGTGGCCGCCGTCCAACAGGTCGCCGGTGACGACGTTCCCGCGACGTCGCATCCGATGCCGCTGACGAACGTGACCCGATCCGACACCCCGCGGCCCAGCCTCGGTTCCGCGGCCGTCCTCGCGGGCGCCCCCGAGGCCGAGCAGGGCCGCTTCCGTGTCCCGCGGATCCTGGAGGAGGACTGACCGTGGCCGAGGAACTGATCCGCCGGACCGCCGCCGAGCTCGCTGGCGCCCTCACCCGCCGGGAGGTGTCGTCCGTCGAGGTCACCCGGGCGCATCTCGACCGCATCGCGGCCGTTGATGGCACCCGCGACGCCGACGGCGTGGCCACGGGGCCCGGAGTCCACGCCTTCCTGCACGTCAGCGCGGAATCGGCGCTCGCCGAGGCCGCCTTCGTCGACGCCGCCCGCGCCGCGGGCGAGACCCTTCCGCCGCTCGCCGGCGTCCCGATCGCCGTCAAGGACGTCATGACGACGCGTGGCGTGCCGACGACGTGCGGGAGCCGGATCCTCACGGGCTGGGTTCCCCCGTACGACGCGACCGTCGTCCGGAAACTCAAGGAATCCCGGCTCGTCCTGCTCGGCAAGACGAACATGGACGAGTTCGCGATGGGCTCCTCGACCGAGCACAGCGCGTACGGCCCGACCCGTAACCCGTGGGACCCGACCCGGATCCCCGGGGGATCCGGGGGAGGTTCCGCCGCCGCCCTCGCCGCCTTCGAGGCACCGCTCGCCACGGGCACCGACACCGGCGGATCGATCCGTCAGCCGGCGTCCGTCACCGGGACCGTCGGGGTCAAGCCGACCTACGGAGCGGTGTCCCGCTACGGGCTCGTCGCCCTCGCCAGCAGTCTTGACCAGGCCGGACCCTGTGCCCGGACCGTCCTCGACACCGCCCTGCTGCACGCGGTGATGGCCGGGCACGACCCGAGGGACTCCACGAGCCTGTCCGACCCGGTTCCCGACGTCGTCGCCGCGGCGACGACGATGGACGTCTCCGGGATGAGGATCGGCGTCGTGCGGGAACTGCACGGTGACGCCGAGAATGGTTCCGGATACCAGGCGGGTGTGCTGCGCCGGTTCGACGAGGCCGTCGAGGCCCTCGTGGACGCCGGGGCGAAGGTCGTCGAGGTGTCCTGCCCGAGTTTCACGACCGCGCTCGCCGCGTACTACCTGATCCTGCCGAGCGAGGCGAGCAGTAACCTCGCCAAGTTCGACGCGATGCGCTACGGCCTGCGGGTACGCCCGGAGGGTGTGTCCGACCCGACCGCCGAACAGGTGATGGCCGCCAGCCGGGCCGCCGGGTTCGGCGACGAGGTCAAGCGGCGCATCATCCTCGGTGCCTACGCGCTCTCCTCTGGGTACTACGACGCCTACTACGGCTCGGCGCAGAAGGTCCGCACCCTCGTCCAGCGGGACTTCGCCGCCGCCTTCGCCGAGGCGGACGTCCTCGTGTCCCCCACCTCGCCGACGACGGCCTTCCCCCTGGGGGCCAAGCTCGACGACCCGCTGTCGATGTACCTCCAGGACGTCGCCACGATTCCCGCCAACCTCGCCGGTGTCCCCGGGATGTCCCTCCCCGCTGGGCTCGCCGACGAGGACGGCCTGCCCGTCGGCGTCCAGATTCTCGCCCCGGCCCGTGCCGACGACCGCCTCTACCGGGTCGGCGCTGTTCTGGAGGCCGCCCTCCGCGGCCGCTGGGGCGGACCGTTGCTGGATCGGATCCCCGAGTTTCCTCCTCTGGGAGGATGAGCAGCGTCGTGCTGACACGGATCGAGATCGATGGGTTCAAGACGTTCAAGGACTTCGCCCTGGATGTCCCTCCCTTCCTTGTCGTTCTTGGGCAGAACGCGTCAGGCAAGTCGAATCTGTTCGACGCGATCGCCTTCTTGGCCCGGCTGGCTCAAGGCGAATCGGTGATGAAAGCGGTCCGGGACGATCGGGCTCAGCTGCATGAGTTGCTGCACCGCGATTCGTCCGGGAGCATCGTCGATGCCATCCGGTTCGCCGTCGAGTTGACCGGGGTAGTCCCGACGGAGACAGTGACGAAGGCCGTTGTCCGCTTCGAGGTCGACCTTCGGGTACCGCAAGGGACATCGGAACCGTTTGGGTCGTCCTCCGCCGGAGCATTGGTCATCGCGGACGAACGATGGTTCATCGCAGGGCCTGGCGCGGACGGGGACCACGTGACCTGGTCGCAATTGACGTACACCCCGGTCGGAGAGACGCCGGAGGATGAAGCGACATCCCGACGTTTCCCGTCGTCGAAGGCTTTCCGACCGGATGTGATCCGGTCGGCGGAGGGGGAACGGGGGGTCTCGTTCACGAACGCAGTGATCGGTGCCGCCCGGAAACAGCTGGCTGGATGGCGGGTCCTGGCACCTGAGCCCTCCGCCCTCCGCCTGTCGGACGGTTTCGACGACGATGCGCGGCTGTCACCCGCTGGCCAGCACCTCCCCAACGCGCTCGCCCGGATCATCGCTCACACCCGGCGTCCGGACCGGCCGCAGGGAGTCTTGAGCGATCTGGCGGCCGATTTGATCGACATCGTGCCCGATGTGGTGGGACTGCGCGTCGACGATGATCAGGTCAGGCGGCTGCGTACCGTGCTGGTGCGGACCCGGGGACGTTCCGAGTACTCGGCATCCGCCGCTTCAGACGGGACGCTGCGGGCCTTGGCGCTACTCGTCGCGTTGCGAGATCCGCAGGAGAACGGCCTGGTGTGCCTTGAGGAGCCGGAGAATGGGGTCTACCCCCATCTCCTCATGCGATTCATTCGGCGGATCCAGCAGTGGGCCCGTGACACCGAGAGCCCGTCCGCTCGGCAGATCATCATCAGCAGTCACTCTCCGACGATTCTCACGGCCCTCACGCCGCCGTCAGAATCGATGCCTCTTCGGGACGATGTCATCTTCCTCGATCTCGTTTCGAGGACTGCGTCCGATCGTGTGGTGAGCCGGGTGAGCCGGATTCGCGCGGTCCGGACTGGGGCACCGCTCACCCCGGACGTGCCGTTGCCGGTGGTGAGCATGGCGGAACTCGATGATTTCCTCCTCCGGGGAACGCCGTGAGCATTCCGTGGGTGGGGGTGGCGTTGATCACCGAAGGAACGAGCGACGATCGCTTCCTGCCAGGGATCCTGCGTCGATCCGTGCAGGAGCGCTGTGGAGCGGGCACGGAGGTTCCCGATCCGAGACCGGTACGGGTAGCCTCCGGACCTGGTGCCAGAGACGCTCTCGTCCGTGCCCTCACACGTTTGGACGGGTCGTTCAACCTGGTGGCGTTCCGCCGTGACGGTGGGTGCGATCCCGACCGGGAACGCGAGCGATGGTTCGTGCCGTTCCAGGATGCCTGCGCTCTCGAAGGACGATCGGAGCCGCTCGTCCCGGTCATTCCGGTCCAGGAAACGGAAGCGTGGGCGCTCGCCGACGGGAACGCTCTGAGAGAGGTTCTCGGCGTCGACTGGTCAGAGGAACGGTTGGGTCTACCTCGTCGGGCGAAGGACGTCGAGGGTCTCCCTCGGGCGAAGGAGACTCTCAAGACGATCACCCGGCGGGTGACCCCCTGGGATGTGAGTTACTTGACCCGGCTCGGTGACTGCGTATCGCTGGACCGGTTGCGTGAGCTTCCGGCGTTCAATCGTTGGGAAGATGACCTCGCCGAGGCGTTGCGGATGCTGCCCGGCTTCACCAACAGGTAGGAAGGCCTCATGACGACGACCGTGGCGGAGCCGGTGCGCGACTATGACGAGGTGACGGCTGCCTTCGACCCCGTGCTCGGGCTTGAGGTGCACGTGGAGCTGAACACCGCGACCAAGATGTTCTGCGGCTGCACGACGATCTTCGGCGCCGAGCCCAACAGCCAGGTGTGTCCCGTGTGTCTCGGGCTGCCGGGCGCGTTGCCGGTGCTCAACGAGATCGGCCTGGAGTCCGCGATCCGGATCGGTCTCGCGCTGAACTGCACGATCGCGGAGCGCTGCCGCTTCGCCCGGAAGAACTACTTCTACCCGGACATGCCGAAGAACTTCCAGACGTCACAGTACGACGAGCCGATCGCCTTCGACGGACACCTCGACGTCGAACTGGACGACGGCACGACCTTCCGCGTCCCGGTCGAGCGCGCCCACATGGAGGAGGACACGGGCAAGTCCCTCCACGTCGGTGGCGCCACCGGCCGTATCCACGGAGCCGACTACTCGCTCGTCGACTACAACCGGGCCGGTATTCCCCTCATCGAGATCGTCACCAAGCCGGTCGAGGGCGCCGGCGAACGGGCTCCCGAGATCGCGCGGGCCTATGTCAGTGCCCTGCGTGACCTGTTGCGGGGCCTTCGGGTGTCCGACGTCCGGATGGAGCAGGGCTCGCTCCGGTGCGACGCCAACATCTCGCTGCGTCCCAAGGCCGCTCCCGGTGAGGACCAGTCGGCGGTGCCCTTCGGGACCCGCAGCGAGACGAAGAACGTCAACTCGCTGCGCAGCGTCGAGCGGGCGATCCGGTACGAGATGACGAGGCAGGCCGATCGCCTCCTTTCCGGGCAGCGCGTCGTCCAGGAGACCCGGCACTGGCACGAGGACACCGGCGTGACGACGTCCGGTCGCTCGAAGGAGGAGGCGGAGGACTACCGCTACTTCCCCGAGCCCGACCTCGTGCCGATCGTCCCCGACCCCGCCCGGGTCGAGGAGCTGAGGGCCTTGCTGCCCGAGCCTCCCGGGGTGCGTCGCAAGCGGCTCCAGGCCGAGTGGGGGATCTCCGACCTCGAGATGCGGGACGTCGTCAACGCCCGCGCGGTCGAGCTGATCGAGGCGACGATCACCGCGGGGGCCACGGCGGCCACCGCCCGCAAGTGGTGGACGCAGGAACTCGCCCGGCAGGCGAAGACGAGCGGCGTCGAACTCGCGGACCTCCCCATCACGCCCGCCCAGGTCGCGGCCCTCCAGGCTCTCGTCGACGCCGGGACCATCAACGACAAACTCGCCCGGCAGGTTCTCGAAGGGGTTCTCGCCGGAGAGGGCGACCCGAAGGACGTCGTCGCGGCGCGCGGTCTGAAGGTGGTGTCGGACGACGGCGCGCTCGGAAACGCCGTCGACCGGGCCATTGAGGCGAACCCTGAGGTCGCGGAGAAGATCCGTGGCGGCAAGGTCGCCGCGGCCGGAGCGCTTGTGGGATCCGTCATGAGAGATATGCGTGGGCAGGCGGATGCCGCTAAGGTCAGGTCACTGATCCTCGCCCGGCTGGCCCCCGGCGAGGCCGACGGGAACGGGTGACCTGTCGCCTCTTCGGTGACGTCGTCCCCGCGAGCACGGGCAGGGGCGAGGTGGTCGCGACGGCCAGGTGGTACCGGCCGACTCGTCCTCTTGCCTGGGTCCGTCTCACTGTCGCCCCGGTTTTCTCCCTCACCGTGGCAGCGCTCGTCGTCATCCTGTGCCCCGCCCGTCTCGGAACCTCCGCGCTCGTCGTCGGCCTGCTGACCGCCGGTCTCGCGGTGACCGGCGGGGCGGAGGTGCTGCGGCGGGGATGGGGGAGCACCGGTTCGGCGGTGTTCCGCCGGTGGCTCGGTGCCGCGATGGTCGCGTGGGGGATCGGTGAGTTCGCCCGCGGCGTCGTCCTCGTCACCGGCGCGGGCCCCCCGTTCGCCGGGGTCGGTGACCTCGCGAGCGTCGTCGCCCTCGGCCTCACCGTGGCCGGGGTCCTCACCCTTCCTCGGCCCGCCGACGGCAGCCATCCCGTCGCGCGGATCATCCTGGACTCCGGGCTGCTGAGCGTCGTCCTCGGGTTGCTGATGTGGCGTCTCGCCTTCGTGCGGCCGTCCGCACCAGCGATGGACGCCGCGCGCGCGGCGGACACCCTGGGCCTGCTCGCCGAGATCGCCCTCTGCTCGATCTTCGTCGTGACAGCTCTTCGTGACCTGGAGGTCCACCTCGTCCTCGTGGCCGGGGCGATCGTCGGCTTCGTCCTGGGCGACATGGGGATCTTCTTCCTGGAGGACCACGGCTCGATCGCGCCGACGACGCCGCTCGGCCAGGTGCCGTGGCTCCTCGCCTGGCCGATGATCGCCTGGGCCCTCCTGCACTTCGACCCCGGCGCGAGGACCGGCGACGACTCGGCCTCGATCGAGATTGATCCGGACGCCCGGGTCACGGTCGTCACGACGATCACGAGCCTGCTCCTTCTCGGCGCCGGCACCGGCACCATCATCCTTCAGGCACCCGCGATGCCCGAACCCCTCGGCGCGGACGCCGTCTCCTGGGTCCTCGTCGTCGCGGCTGTCGGGCTGCTCAGCGTCCGCGAGCTGCTCAACGCCCGGATGCGGACCCGTCTTCTCGGCAGACTGCACGAGGAGGCGATGTCCGACCCTCTGACGGGGCTGGCCAACCGCCGCATGCTCAGCAACCGTCTCGCCGACGTCCAGCCCGGGGAACTCTGGTGTCTGATCGCGATCGACCTCGACAGTTTCAAGGGTGTCAACGACCTGCTGGGTCACGCGGTGGGCGACCAGTTGCTCTGCGCCGTCGGGAGCCGCTTCGTGCGCAACCTCCCCCGCGCGGCGATCGTCAGCCGGACCGGGGGCGACGAGTTCGCCGTCCTCCTTCCCGGCGGGTTGCCGGAAGGGGTCGCCGCCGCCGAGATCGTGCTCGCCGCCGTCCGCCGTTCGTGCTGGGACGTCGAGGGGGTCACCCGGCTCCCGGTGACGGCGAGCGTCGGAGTGACCCTTGTCGGCGGGCCGCACCCGGTGGTCCCGCCCGGCTCGCCGGACGAGGGCGACCCTCTCTCCGCGTTGTCCGAGGCCGGTGCGGCGCTCCAGTTGGCGAAGGCCGCCGGACGCGACCGCTTGGAGGTGTTCGACGGGGCCGCCGCGCTCATGCGGCAGCGCCGCCTCTCGGTGGAGGAACGTCTCCGCGCGGCGATCCGGGCCGGGGACATCGACGTGCAGTTCCAGCCCGTCGTCAACCTCCGGACCGGAGCGATCTCCAGCGTGGAGGCACTCGCCCGCTGGGTCGACCCGAGGCTCGGCCGGATCAACCCCCAGGAATTCATCCCGGTCGCGGAGCAGACCGGCCTCGTCGTGGGCCTGGGCGAGCTCGTCCTGCACCGCACGCTGGACATGGCGACCCAGCACGGCCTCCCCGAGCGGGGTATCCGCGTCGCCTGCAACGTGTCTCCGCTCCAGCTCCGGGTGCCTGGGTTCCCCCAGATCGTCGAGGACGCGCTCGCCGCCTACGCGATGCCGCCGGGCCTGCTGCTCGTCGAGGTGACCGAGGCGGTCCTGGTCGAGGAGGACGGCCCCGGCGTCCAGGCGTTGCGGCGTCTGGCGGACGTCGGCGTCACGATCGCCATCGACGACTTCGGGACCGGCTACTCGGCGCTCGGCTACCTGCGGCGCCTCCCCGCCCACGCCCTCAAGATCGATCGTTCTCTCACGTCAGTCCTCGTCGACGAGCCACAGGCCCGTGCGATCACCAGAGCCGTCATCGACCTCGGGTCGAGCCTGGACATGGCCATCATCGTCGAGGGCATCGAGACCTCGGACGTCGCCGAACTCGTCACGTCGATGGGCGCGGGCTACGGGCAGGGAACCCTCTACGGATCGGCGATGCCGATGGCCGACATCGTGCGGCTCAGCCGCCGTCCTCTGTCGAGGAGCAAGCCCGCCTGAAGTGATATGTCCCAATCTGGGGTGTACGCAGAGTGCGAGGTGGCACTCTGCCTGATAGTTGTCCGATATATGTGCTCCGGCTTGCTGGCTTTCCGCCACCGCGTGGAGCACTATATGGATAACAGTCTTCTAGCTCGCTGCTCGCTCTCAGAGCTCCTGCTGGACGGTTGACACCACGCATCCCGACGGCAGGCGTAAGGAAACCGGGTCGGCGCACCACCGCCGACCCGGTTGATGGCCATGTACCCGTCCCTGACTAAGGAGTCGAACAACATGACCGCTCTCAATGCTACTGGCCCTCACCCCGGTGCCGCCGGTTCCCCGCCCCCCGATCCTTCGGGGCCGTGTCCCGGCATCCCGCTCGATGCAGGCCACCACCCCTCTCACCTGGGCCTCATCGGCCAGGTACCGAGTTACTTCTCCGGTCCGAGATCCCGTCTGTCGGGCGTCATGGTGCCCACGCACCGGGGGGCACTCGTCGGCAGCGGTCTCAGCCTCGCTGCCCAGTGCGCCGAGGCGACGGATGCCCAGTTGGTGGTGCTTCGCAGCGGGGCGGCCTCGACGGAGACGTTCCCCCGGTTCCTTTCGCCCCGGACGTCCCGGCCCGTGGCCGTCATCGACCTGCCGGATCGGCTCCCCGGCCTCTTCCCGGAGTGCCGGACCCGTCACCACCGGGTCGACACCTTGCACCGGGGGAGCGACCTCGGGTTCAAGCGGAACCTCGGCCTCGTGCTCGGAGTGATGTGCGGTTTCGAGACCGTCCTGATGCTCGACGACGACATCTCCACGACACCGGCCTCGCGGGGGCTGCTGCATTCGGTGATGGAACCCGTCGTCCCGTCGTTGCGGCTGGACGACGTCGGCGCCGACTTCGCGGCATGCCCCGATCTGAGGGTCGTCGGGTACGTCGTGGAGGACTTCGACGACAACTCCGTCGTGTGTCACCTCCGCAGGCTGCTGGGCCGCCCTCAGGAGAGCTTCATCGGCGGAGGGGCCATGGTCGTCCGTCCGGGGCCTGACCTGCCGTTCTTCCCCTCCACGTACAACGAGGACTGGCTGTTCTTCTTCTCCTTGATGCTGGAGGGCCGGTCGGTCCGGCCGTCCAGTGCCGTCAAGGGGGTCGGGTCCCTCCACCAGCAGCCTTTCAACCCCTACTCGGCGTCCCGCGCCCGGGCCGAAGAACTCGGCGACATCCTCGCCGAAGGCCTCTTCTCCCTGCTCGGATCACGGCGGGAGGAGGTCCTCCGCCTCGCGACCTCCCCGGACTACTGGAGGGAGAGGGTCTGGCAGCGCCAGACCATGCTCTTCTCCCTCGGTTCAGAACTCAGGTGGCGTCAGCCCTCCTTCTCCTCAGGCCTCTACGTCGATGCCGATGAGGCGTTGCGGGCCTCGCTCGCCGTCATCGGGTCGGTCGCCGACGCAGCCGGCGAGCTCGCCCGGTACATGCGGGACTTCGTCCTCGACCTGGAGGACTGGCACACCCTCCTGGAAAAGGTCTCACCGGCGAGCACGGGTGATGCCCTCTCCCTGGAGGAGGCGGTCTCGGTGCTGGGCCTGGGGCGGTGCGTCACCGTCGAACAAGTTCGGGGGAGGTGAGCCCAGGGTCAGAAGGGTGATGTCAAGCTGATCAGAATGTGGCAAGCTGCTACACACTGGAACGTCAGCTGTCAGTCTGATTGTTGGCATTTGGGAGCAGTTGGTAGTCAGGACGCTGGCTGCTCCCCTCGATGGATCGTGACCTCACAGAGGTCCGATGCGAGGAGGGCGAGGTGGTAGGGACAATGGTGAACGAAGACCCCGCGGCACTGAAGCGGCGCCTGCTCAAGGAGCTCAAGCGACTGCGCAGTACGGCTGGGCTGACCCAGAAGGACGTGGCCGAGGCCATGGACTGGTCACCGTCAA
>JAUPKQ010000115.1 GCA_030837345.1 Actinomycetota bacterium
ATACTGCCGGTGAGTGCTGACTGTTGGTGCGATGCGTCCCGCGGGTATGGGTCTGGTGAGACGAAAAGACCCCTCGGCCCGGGAGGGCAAGCGAGGGGTCGCGCGCTGGCTGGTCGACAGACCTCAGCCGGCGCGCTGTCCGAGTACGAGAACCAGACGCACGTCGTCACGTTCCCCCGGGACCGGATCGAAGTCAACCCGTCCTCTCGGACGTCTCGCGATATGAGACCTTTTCGACAGGACGGTGGACACCTTCGGACCTCTCGGACGAGGTACCCCACCGGCCGTCCGGCGTCCACCGGGACACCCGTTCGGGGGTGACGCGACACCGTGCCCACCCCGCACGGCCTACCCTCCCTGTCCGGGCCACCACCACGGCCCGGACGCCGCCACCGCCCGAATGCCACCAGGAAGGGGGGCCGGTATGCGACCGGAGAGCGACGCGACGGACCGGATCCCGCGCCCGGTGAGACGTGCCCTCGGGGACTGCGGGCACCTGCTGACCCGCACGGCGCGCCTGTTCCTGCGGCACTGGCCCGCGCTCGTCGCGATCGCCCTGATCGGGGGGACCGGCCGCTCCCTCCTGATCCGGGCCGCGGTCCACGTCAGCACGGTGAACACCGTGCTCGCGTGGCTGGTCGTGCTCGCGGCCCCGCTGAGCCTGCTCACCGCGTTCGTCGTGATGCTGCGTGTCCTGCGCTCCCCGCCGGAGGACGTCACGTCCCCCGGGACCGGTCAACCCCCCGACGGCACCCGGCCCTCCGGCGCGGACGGGAGGCGCCCGGCCCTGGTGAGGTCCCTCACCGGGACCGCGAGCCTCCTGCTGCCCTTCCTCGGCGTGTACGAACTCGCCGGGTACCTCGACCAGGACCGGCGCTCCCTCGCCTACGCGATCCAGTTCGACCGTGTCCAGGCCGCCTTCGAGGCGCTGGACCCCGCCGCCGACGTCTCCGCCCGCCTGGACGCCTCCCGCCTCGGTCCGGCCCTCGGACCACTCCTCGCGGGAGTCGTGGTCACGGCCGTCACGCTGCGTTTCCTGATCACCCGCTACTGGGCCTCCGACCGGCGAGTCGTCCCCGCCGTCGCCTCCGCCTACCTCGAAACCGTCTGGCTCTCCCTCGTCATGGTCGTCCTGACGAAGAACCTGCTGCCGATGTCGGCGAGCTGGTTGCTGCAACGCCGGATCGCGGTGTGGGCGGAGGACCTGTACCGGTCCTGCTCAGCGTGGTGGGGACCGCTCGGGACGGCCGTGGAGTGGCTGGCAGCGGGGATCGTGTCCGCCGACCGCGTTCTCCTGCTGCCGATGACCTGGCTCGCCGTCGCCGGGGTCGTCTACCGCCGGACGGCCTCCGCGGACACCCAGAAGGGGGACGACGAACACGCCGGGCGGTTCGGGCCTCTCGTCACCGCGATCCGGCGGATCCGGGCCTCGGGACTCGTTCCCGCGCTCGCCTACTGCCTCGCGTTCGCAGCCCTGTGGAGTGTCGAGACGTTGTTGTCCGAGCTCACCCGCGTCGTCGTGGGGCCTCGCCCGGTCCAGATCTGGTACATCATCACAGAGATCACGGGCCCGTTGTTCCAGGCGGTCTCCCTGGCCCTGCTGCTGTCGCTCGTCGCCGCGGCGTCGATCCTCGGCATCGACCGGCTGGAGGACGGCCCGGGGGGCACCGGCGCCATCCGGAAGATCAGGTCGCCCCGGACGGAAGCTCCGCGTACCGAGGCAGCAACGTCGCCCGGATGACCTCGACCGCGCCCGGGCTCTCCGTGGCCGGGACCACGAAGTGCGCGCGGCCGGCGACGATCTGCCTCCCGGGGTTCTTCCCGGGGTCGTCCGGGGCGCAGTTGACGAAGTCACGGCCGGACATCCGCCTCAGCTCGGCCGGATTGGTCGTGTAGATCCATCCCGAACCGCTGCGGAGACGGATCTGGCAACCGCTGAGCGCCTCCGCCGAGGGCAGGTCGAACTCCAGCTCGGCCTCCCACGCCGTCGTGCCGGGGGGCAGGGCGACAGGCACCCGGGCGTAGTCGACGGGCCGGAACTCCCGGAGCCGGACCAGCCGGACCCGGGCCCCGCCGTAACCGGCCCATCCGTCGGCTCCGGGCCGCGACGCCACCAGGGCGCCGTCCCTGCGATAGGCGTCGTACCGCTGCTCGCACTCGGAGAACGACGACAGCGCGAGAACCGCGACCATCACGGGGAAGGCCCACGCGTTGCGTCGCAGCCACCGGCCGACGGTCATCGGATCTCCTCCGGCACCGCCGACGTCGCCCTCTTCCACGCCGCCGTCGCCGCACCGGACGGCGCGGGCAACGTGATCTCGACCTGGGAGTCCATGGGGGAACTGAAGGTGGTCCGGGCGAACACCGCGGTCAGCTCCTGGGCAGCGACCTTCTGCGGGATCTCGAAGACCACCTCGCCGCGCACCGGGATGTCCGGCTGGAACTCCCTTCCGCCGACGAGCGGCTGAACGCACCTCCGTGATGCGTGGTAGAGGCGTCCGTCCTCGTCACGGAGCCCTCCGAAACCGATGACGCGGGCCTCGTCCCGGCTCGTGAGCGTGACGTCCAGGATCAACCAGATCCCCGGCGTCGTCCGGTGGGGGACCCGGGAGAATCCGGCGCTCCCGACCCTTCCCGCTCCCCGGACCCCGTTCACCCTGGCCGTGAAATACGTCCCCGCCACGGTTTCCCGCAGGGTTCCCGACCTGACGAAGGGACGTTGGAGCTCCGCCTGCCGCACGACGACGCCGCCGTCCCCCACCGGGGCGAAGCGGTGGATCTGGGCCCCCAGGACGAGTGTGACGAGAAAGAGCGCGGCTCCGGTCGCCGCTGACCTGGTCACGCCGGGCTCCGCCGGTCCACGACGGGGACGTCCTCGACGACCGCCGCGTCCCGGACGAGCCGCCAGGCGTACAGGTCACTCGTGTCGAGCTGGTACTTCGCCGCGACCAGCCGGACGTCGAGGTGGGCCGGTGCGGCAGCCGAGGCGTCCTGGCCCCAGGCGACGGCGAGCCGGGCGGGGACGCCGGGGTGAAGGTACTCCGCGAAGTCGGCGTCGTCGACCATGAGGATGGTCGGTTCCCGGTCGACGATGCCGTTGACTCCCTCGATCGTCAGGTGCCGCCCCACCTGGTTGTAGCTCTCGTCACCGGTGACCTCCGCGGTGACGAGGACGACGACCCAGTGGTCGGCGGGTGCCTTCGCCCTCGCCGGTCCGAGCTGCCCCGGGGTGACCCGGGCCGCGGTGACGGTGAGGCGGAGAGGTCCGGTCTCCACCGTGGCCCCGGCGCGGACGGACCGGGGCGCCGAGGGCCCCCGCACGGCGTCGAGTCCTCCGGACACGGCGGTGACGGCGAGGAGCGACGGCACCAGCAGCAAGGACGCGACGCGCAGCGGGCGGGTCGCCGCCCGTCCCCGAAGACGCCGGCAGGAGCGCGCGCCACGGCTCCTCCGCCCCGGCACCGCCGAAGAGGCCCCCGGATCTGTCGGCACGGGCGGGATTCTAGGCCGCCCTCACCGCCCTCATCCCCCGACCGGTCGCTCCCCACGACGGCGGATCACCACCGTGGACTCCCTGACGGGGCCGCGAAG
>JAUPKQ010000116.1 GCA_030837345.1 Actinomycetota bacterium
AACCGGTAACCACGCGGATCAGGCTCCGGCGTGGCCGCTGTTCCACCAGGCGAGGGTTCCTCCGACCCCGCCGATCGCCGTCACCACGACGACGGCGATCGCCGTCGGGTCCATCACCACGCCGGGGACCAGGCCCGCGGCAACCGAGGGGATGGACCAGGGCGTCAGGCCTCCCCACCCGAGCGCGGTGGCGACCTGGGCGACGATCATGGTGGCGATGGCGAAGGCCAGCGGGGCGAGATAGCCCCGCCCGGCCGAGGCGACAAGGGCGACGGGAGCGCTGCCGAGCAGGATGAGGCCAGCCGCGACGAAGGCTGTACCCACCCCGGTCACAACGACATCGCCACCGCCGCCAGGAAGGTCGAGTCCTCGGCCGATCACGAGAACGAGGAGTACGAGCCACAGGTTGAGCAGCGCCGCCCAGCAGGCGACGACGCAGAACTTCGCCGCGACGACGACCGAGCGTGCGACGGGCAAGGCCAGCAGGTACCGCTGGGTGCCGTCCGCCGCCTCCCGGCCGAACACCCACGCCAGGAGGAACGCGAACAACAGCAGATCGCCGACGCTCGCCGCCTGGGCGAGGAAGTCGAGCAGCGACGGCCAGTCCGCGGTGAGACCGGACAGCGACGCCTTCGTCCCGAGCAGGCCGAGGCTTCGAGCCCGCCCCGGATCCTGGATGATCAGCATGAACAGCCCCCCGATACACCCCATGAACGTCACCACGACGAAGGAGGTCACCGGGACGATCGACCGGCGTGCCTTCAGGACCTCGGCAGAAACCGCGGCACGCAGCCCTTTCACGACGTCACCTCCGTCAATCGCAGGAACAGCTGTTCGAGGTCCTCGTGGGTGACGCCCAGCGAGGTCGGTGGCGCCCCGGCCTCCACCAGCCGGGTGGCGACGTCGTCCGGAGCGTCGGTCGCCTTGGGGGACTCCGAGGTGATCGACGTCCCGTCCGGCCCGAGGCCGGCGGTGAGACCCCATGCGGTCAGGACATCGAGGGCACGGACGGCGAGTTCCGGCGTCCGGAAGGCCGCCTCGAAGCGCGGCGCCCCCGCCTCGCCGAGGCGCTCACCGTCCAGCTGTTCCAGGAGCCGCCCGTCGTGGATGATCCCGATCCGGTCGGCGAGTCGCGCCACCTCACCGATCAGGTGGGTGGACATGAACACCGTGACGCCGTCGTCGGCCAGTTCTCGCAGCAGCTCGCGGATCTCCACGACTCCGGCGGGGTCCAGCCCGTTGACCGGTTCGTCGAGGACGACGAGGGGCGGCCGGTGGACGAGGGCCAGGGCGAGGGCGAGGCGCTGCTTGTTCCCGAGGGAGAGGGCACGGGCCCTCACCTGCGTGTAACGGCCGAGGTCGAGCCGCTCGACGACGGTGTCCACGGCCGCCGCCGTGAGGCGCCGGTACCCGCGCGCCATCCGCAGGTGGTCGGCAACCGTGAGCTGGGGGTAGAGGCCGGGACCTTCGACGAGGTACCCGACCTTGGACCACAAGGACGCCGGGTGACGTCCCCGCCAGCCTGCCGTCACCCGGTCCGCCGCCGTCCGGACCGTCGTCCCGAGCAGCTCGACGCGGCCCCGGGACGGCGGGATCAGGCCGAGCAGCATCCGGATCAACGTGGTCTTGCCGGCACCGTTGCGCCCGAGGAAACCGTAGATCTCCCCCTCCGCCACGGTGAGGTCGACGTCGCGGACCGCCGTCGTCGCCCCGAATGTGCGGGTCAGGTCCTCGACATGGATCGCGGGTACGTTCATCATTCCCCCTCAGTTCGCCGTAGAGACGCCTGCAGCTGTCCGACCATCCAGGCCGTGGCCGCGTCGACCAGGTCCTCACCGATCTCGGCCCGATGCTGGCCGACGAAGACCAGCGACCGCAGCAGGCCGAGCAAGGCCTTCTCCGGGATCTCCACCGTGCTGCCGGCCTCCCGGAGAAGGCCCATCACCCGTTCGACGAGCTGGGCGTCGCGGTCGAGGAACGCCTGCTGTTCCTCAACCGTCCGGGAGAGCAGCACGTGCAGTCCTTCGGGCGACATCAGCACCGGGATCAGCGGACTGCGCTCGCCGATGTTGACGGCGCCATCGAGCATGATCTCCAGCCCGCGCCCTGGGTCCGCCCGCACCGTCTCCTCGATCTCGGCCTGGAGGGCGAGTTCGGTCTCGTCGGCGAGTTCGAGCAGCAATATCTCCTTGCTCTCGTAGAACCGGTAGAACGCGCCCTTCGAGATGCCCGCGCCGCGAGCCAGCTCCTCCACCGTGGTCGCCTTGAGCCCGCGCCTGCCGAACGCCTCCCGGGCCACATCTTTCAACCGGTCACGGATCAGCTCCGACTCAGCGGCGGAGAAGGCTCGTGGCGTCATGGACGCCACCGTATGAACATATGACCGATCATGTCAAGATAGTCACATAACCGATCGCAGACGGCTCCGGCAGGTGCCTCCCGAAACCGTCTGCGGGAGCCGTTTGCCGGAGCCGCCTGCGGAAGACGCCTGCGGGAGCCGCTGACCGCTACCTCTCGGCGGCTCTGCGGTAGAGGTGAGAGGCGAGTGGCACGAACACCACGAGGAGCAACACCACCGTGGCCCAGGCCGCGGCGAGCGGGTACTGACCGGGCAACCCGGGTGTCGGGGCGGCCGGGCTCCCCCACAGCAGGCGGCACGCCGAGACGACGACGCTCACCGGGTTCCACGCCGCGATCGGACGGATCCACTCCGGGAGCCCCTGGATCGACAGGAAGGCACTCGACAGGAACGAGAGCAGGACGAGGACGAGGGCACCGATGGAGTCGATCGTCTCCGCCTCCCGAAGGAGCAGCCCGAGCACCACGCCGAACCATTCCATCGCGTAGAGGAACCCGAGCAGCAGGCCGAACCCGACGATGACGGACCAGGCTCCGGTGTGCGGGCGCCAGCCGAGCATGAGACCGACCGTGGTGACGACGAGGAGGGCGACGGCGGAGAGCAGGAGATCGGCGACGGTTCGTCCGAGGAGCACGCTGGCCTGCGCGACCGGCATGGTCCGGAACCGGTCCACGATCCCTTCCCGCAGGTCGGCGCTCACCCCGATCGCCGCCGGGCCGACGCTGGCGAGACCCACCTGGGCCGCGACCCCCGCCATCAGGAAGTCCACGTAGTCGCCGCTGCCCGGGACCACGATGGACCGGCGGAACAGGTATCCCATCGCCAGCAGCATGACGAGGGGGTTCATCGCGATACCGATGAAACGTCCCGGTGACCTGCGAAAGTGCAGGAGGTGCCGGCCGGTGAGCACCATGACGTCCGACCCGTTCATCGCGGTCCTCCCACAGCGTCGGTCGTGACCGGGGCACGGTGCGGTGCGGTCAGCTCGATGAAGACGTCCTCCAAGGTGGGCCGGTGCACCGCGAGGTCCGCCACCTCGACCCCTGCGGCTTGCAGCGCCTGCGCGATCGCCGAGAGCTGGTCGAGGCTGTCCTGGAGGAACACCGAGATACTCCCAGCGACGACGTCGACGTCCGGCTTCGTGCCGGATACCCGGGTGAGCGCGTCGCAGGCGTCGGTGAGCGCGTCGGCCCGCGCCACGGTGATCTCGAGCCGGGACGTGCGGACACCCCGCTTGAGCGATTCCGGGCTGCCTCCGGCGATCACCTGTCCGTGGTCGATGACGACGACCTGGTTCGCCAGCCGATCCGCTTCCTCAAGGTACTGGGTGGTCAGCAGGACACCGACCCCGTCGGCGACGAGTTCCTCGATCACGACCCACAGCTCCGCCCGGCTGACCGGGTCGAGTCCGGTCGTCGGCTCGTCGAGGAACAGCACCGGCGGGTGGGCCAGGAGGGACGCCGCGAGATCCAGCCGGCGGCGCATCCCCCCCGAGTAGGTGCGCACCGGACGGTCGGCGGCGTCCCGGAGGCCGAACCGGTCCAGCAGTTCGCCGGCCCTCGTCCGGGCACCGGCCCGCCCCAGGTGGAGCAGCCGTCCGAGCAGCACGAGGTTCTCCCGGCCGGTGAGCAGCCCGTCGAGCGCGGCGTACTGCCCGACCATGCCGATCCGGCGCCTCACCTCACGCGGCTGCCGGGCGACGTCGAACCCGGCGACCTCGGCGTGCCCGGAGTCCGCCCGGATCAGTGTCGACAGGATCCGTACCGTCGTGGTCTTGCCCGCGCCGTTGGGGCCGAGGAGCCCGAGCACCGATCCGGCGTCGAGTTCCAGGCTCACGCCGTCGAGCGCGACGACGTCCCCGTGCCGCTTGCGAAGACCATCGGCACGGACGATCGGGGATGTCGCCCGTCCGCCAGTCACCTGGAGGCGTCCGTGCCGGCGTGCGCTACCAGTCCGGCGGGCCGGAGATCGAGCCAGTTCGCCTCGACGTAGTCCAGCGCCTCGGGCCGCGTGGCCGAGGCGAGCGCGGTCCGCCACCCCGCGGGCACGGGGACAGCGGATGGCCAGAGGCAGTGCTGCCGCCTCTCGTTGACCAGGACCAGGAACGTGCCGTCCTCGTCGTCGAAGGGGTTACCCACGGTCTGCACCTTTCGTCATAAGGGCCGTCACCGGGAATCGCGACCCGAGCCGAGTCGGGCCGTGAGGATTGCGGCGATCGTCGCCGCTGGCACCCGGTCCATCATGTGTTCGTGGCCGCAGGGCACGTCGTGCACCGCGAGCTCGCCACGGACGTGGCTGTTCCATCGTGCGGCGAGTTCGGCCGCCCCGGCCGCGGCCTCACCGTCGGTCCCGCAAGCGGTGAAGAGCGTCACGGGGCCCGAGATCCGGCCGGGCCGGTACCGCCCGGCCAGCGCCACGTGGTGACGGCTGACCCCGAGGACTCGCCGGAGCGTCGGCTCGTCCAGGACGGCGAGCAGGCCGCCGGTCGCCCGCAGGGCGTCCAGGACGTCGGGAACCGTCAGCCGCTGGTCGTGCGGCACGGCGTCGACCCCGGCGTTGTCGAGCAGACCGCGCAGGATCTCCTGCTCGTCGGGGGCGACGTCGCCGTTCTGCGCGGGGTAGCTGTCGAGCAGGCCGAGGAACCCCGCGGGCTCTCCGGCGGCTTCGAGCCGGGCGGCCATCTCGAACGCGACGAGGCCGCCGAACGACCACCCCAGCAGGTGCACCGGGCCGGTCGGCTGGATCGAGCGGACGGTCCTGAGGTAGGTGTCGGCCAGTTCCTCCACATCGTCGGCGTGGACGTCCTCACGCACCGAGGGCGACTGGAGCGCGAAGACCGGCTGGCGCGGGCCGAGCCGGGAGGCGAGCGTCCCGAAGGACGCGGCGAGGCCGAGAGCGCCGTGCACGCAGAACAGCGGTGGCAGTTCACCGTCCGGCCGCAGCGGGAGCACCGTGGACAGGAGGTCCGCGGGCATGTCCCGCTCCCCGGTCCCGCCCGCGGTCACCACGGCGAGTTCCGCGACGCTCGGGTGCAGGAACACGTCCGCGGGGGTGATCCGGAGTCCCGCGGCCGTCGCCCGGCCGACCAGCTGGACGGCGCGGATGCTGTCGCCGCCGAGGTCGAAGAAACTGTCGTCGATGGTGACCGACGCGACGTTCAGGACGTCGGCGACCAGGAGGCAGAGCTGGCGTTCCCGGTCGTCCCGGGGGGCCCGTCCACGGCTGTCCACCCCGAAGTCCACGGCGGGCAACCGGGTGCGATCGATCTTGCCCCGGCTGGTCAGCGGGAGCGCGTCGAGCCGCACGACGGCGGCGGGCAGCAGGTAGGCGGGCAGCCGGGTGGCGAGGTGATCCCGCAGCAGGCGGGACAGCTCGGAACCGGACGCTTCGGTCTCCGGGACGGGGACCACGTAGGCGACCAGGCGGGTGGGGCCGGTGCTGTCCCTGACCGGGATCACGACGGCCTGCGTCACGAGGTCGTGCTCCAGCAGTTCGGCCTCGATCTCCGCCGGCTCCACCCGATGACCACGGATCTTCAGCTGGTCGTCGTCACGGCCGACGAACACCAGGTCACCGCCGGCCCTGCGGACCAGGTCACCGGTCCGGTACATCCGGCTCCCCGCGGGCCCGAACGGGTCCGCGACGAAACGCTCGGCGGTCAGCGCCGGGCGTCCTCGGTAGCCGGTCGCCAGGATCGGCCCGGCGAGGTAGAGCTCGCCGACGACCCCGTCGGGCACGAGGCCGAGCACGTCGTCGAGCACATAGGCCGACACGTTGTCCAGCGGCCCTCCGATCGGCGGGACCTGCCCGGCGACGAGCGGCCGGCTCGCCGTCGCGATGACGGTCGCCTCGGTCGGACCATAGGCGTTGATCATGGTTCGTCCCGGGGCCCACCGGTCGACGATGGCCTGCGGGCAGGCCTCCCCCGCCACGAGCAGCGTCAGGTCCACGGGGAGGTCGCAGTCCGTGGGGAAGGCTCCGAGCACGGCCGGGGGCAGGCAGGCGAGGTTCACCGCGTGCTGCTGGACGAACCGCGCCATCGCCGCTCCGTCGAGCCGGGTGTCCTTCGCCGCGATCACCAAGGTCGCGCCGGACAGCACGGTCAGGAGGACCTCGGACACCGCGGCGTCGAAGCTCGGGGAGGCGAACTGGAGGGTCCGGGTCCCGGGACCGAGCTTGAGCCTTCGAATCTGGTCGGCCAGCAAGGCGGCGAAGTTGCCGTGCGTCACCTCGACGCCCTTCGGCCGCCCGGTCGACCCGGAGGTGTAGATCACATAGGCGGGCGCGTCGTCCGGCACCGGGTGGAGGGGGTTACCGGTCTCCTCGCCGCCGTCGGCGAGGAGTTCCTCCGTGGTGGTCACCGTGACGTCGGCGTCGTGCCGTGGCCCGAGGACCAGCAGCGGCATCGCGTCCCGGACCAGCTCCCGGACGCGTGCCCCGGGATGGTCGGCGTCGATCGGCAGGAAGGCCGCCCCCGTCTTCAGGACCGCGAGCATGCCGGTGACGAGGTCGACGGAGCGGGGCATCCAGAGGGCGACGAGCTCACCGGGACCGGCGCCCCGGGCCGCGAGCCTGCGGGCGACCAGGTCGGAGCGAACGTCCAGCTCCCGGTAGGTGACCGTGACGTCGTCCCCGACCACGGCCGGGTGCTCCGGAGCGTGGCCCACGTGGTCGGCGAACAGCTCGGCGAGTCCCCGCCCGGAAAGGGCAGCCGCGGGTCCGCGGGAGACCGCGAGGACGTCGTCGTGTTCCCCGGACCGCAGGATGTCGAGTCTGCTGGCCGGACGGGCGGGGTGGCGGACCGCGGATCCGAGCAGCACCGCGAACCGCTCGGCGAGGACATCCACCGTCTCCGGCCGGAACAGGTCGGCGTTGTACTCGATGGCGACGTCCATCCCCGCGGGGCCCGTCCTCGGGTCGACGGACTCCTCGACCTGCATGGCGAGATCGAACCGTGAGGTGCCGGTGAGGACGGTCTCCGGCTCGGCCGGGATGCCCGCCAGCTCACCGAACGGGATCCGCTGCCCCTGGAAGGCCAGCATGACCTGGAAGAGCGGATGCACGCTGAGGGAACGCACCGGGCTGCAGGCGTCGACCACCCGCTCGAAAGGCACGTCGGCGTGGGCGAAGGCCGCCAGATCCGTCTCCCGCACCCGCGTGAGCAGGTCGTGGAAGGTCGGGTCCCCGCTCAGGTCGTTCCGGAGCACCAGGGTGTTGACGAAGAAACCGATCATCGGCTCGACGGCTTCGTCGGTTCGTCCCGCGACGGGGATGCCGATCGGAATGTCGGTGCCCGCCCCCATCCGGGACAGCAGGACGGCGAGCGCCGCCTGGACGACCATGAACGGCGTCACCCCGCGGTCACGCGCCAGGGCGACGACGGCGGCGTGCGTGGTCGCGTCGACGGTGAGTCGGCGGACGTCTCCGCGCCCGCTCGGCACGGCCGGGCGCGGGAAGTCGACGGGCAGGGCGAGTTCCTCGCCGAGTCCCGCCAGGGCCCCTCGCCAGTACTCCACCTGCCGGCGTCCGAGGCTTTCCGGATCGTTCTCGTCGCCGAGCACCTCATGCTGCCAGAGGGCGTAGTCCCGGTAGGAGACCGGCAGCGGGGCCCAGTCCGGTGAGCGCCCGTCGCAGCGTGCGGCGTAGGCCGCCGAGAGGTCGGTGGCGAGCGGGGCCTCCGACCAGCCGTCGACGGCGATGTGGTGGACCGTGAGCAGCAGCACCCAGGTCTCCGGGCCGAGCCGGAACAGCCGGGACCGCAGCGGCGGCTCGTGGTCGAGATCGAACCCGCGAGAGGCCTCCGCGGCCAGGGCCTCGGTCACCGCCGAGGCGTCGGCGATCTCCGGGACGGCGTCGGCGGACGACGGGGACGACGGGGACAGGTCGGTCACGCCGAGGTCTCCCCGGTCGTCCAGGACGACCTGCACGGGTTCGCCGTCGATCTCGGGGAACACCGTGCGCAGCGGCTCATGCCGGGCCGTCAGATCCTGGAGGGCCAGCCGCAGGGCGTCGACGTCGAGCGCTCCGTGCAGCCGCACCGCCCAGGCGATGTTGTAACTGGCGGACCGGCCGAGCATCCGGTCCAGGAACCACAGGCGCCGCTGGGCGGGGGCGAGCGGGGTCGCCGCGAGGTCCGGTACATGTCGTGGCCCGGACGTCGCGCTCGCCTTCCGGGTGAGGCGCCGGGAGAGCTGGTCCACGGTCTCGGCCTCGAAGACGGTGCGGAGCGACAGCTCACGGCCGAGGGCGGACCGCACCCGGCCGACCAGCCGGGTGGCGAGCAGCGAATGCCCGCCGAGAGCGAAGAAACTGTCGTCCAGCCCCACCGAGGGCACGTTGAGCACGTCGGCGAAGATGCCGCAGAGGATCTCCTGGACGGGCGTCACCGGCTGTCGTCCGGGCCTGCCGGCCCGGGGGTCCGGGGTGGGGAGGGCCAGTCTGTCGAGTTTCCCGTTCGGGGTCTGCGGCAGAGAGTCCATCACGACGACGGCCGAGGGAACCATGTGGTTGGGGAGCAGTCCGGACGCGAAGTCCCGCAGCCCGCGATCGTCGATGGCGCGGCCCTGGACGGGCACCGGATAGGCGACGAGCTGATCCTGGCCCCGTCCGCCCCGGACCACGCCCACCGCGATCTCCGCGATGTCCGGGTGCCCGGCCAGAACGGCCTCGATCTCGCCGAGTTCGATGCGGTGGCCGCGGATCTTCACCTGGTGATCGCTCCGGCCCAGGTACTCGAGCTGACCGTCGGGACGCCAGCGGGCGAGGTCCCCGGTGAGGTACATGCGCGATCCCGGAGGGCCCAGGGGATCGGCGACGAACCGGACAGCGGTCAGGCCGGACCGGTTGAGGTATCCGACGGCCAGCCCGGTCCCGGCGATGTAGAGGTCCCCGGTCACCCCGACCGGGCAGGGCTGCAACCCCTGGTCGAGGACGTACACCTGGGTGTTGGCGATGGGCCGCCCGATCGGTGGGGGGCCGTCGGCCGATCCGGTGAGCACGGCGGCGGTCGACCAGATGGTCGTCTCCGTCGGACCGTACATGTTGATCAGTTCACCGGCGACGGCGCCCAGCTCGTTCGCGAGCCCGGCACTCAGCGCCTCACCACCGGCGATCATCTGGCGGCCCGCCAGCACGTCGGTGTGCTCGGCGGTCAGAGCCTGCCACAGCGTCGGTGTCGCCTGCATCAGTGTCGGGTCCGTGGCGGCCACGGCCGCCGCGAGCAGGGCGGGGTCACGCACGGTCTCCCGGGCGACCAGATCGACCTCGGCGCCGCTGATCAGCGGAAGGAGCAGCTCCAGGTGGCAGATGTCGAACCCGAAGGTGGTCGTGGCCAGCACCCGGGAGCCGACGCCCACCTGGAGCCGGTCCCGCATGTCCAGCAGGAAGTTCGCGAGGGCCCGGCCGGGAACGACCACGCCCTTCGGACGGCCGGTCGACCCGGAGGTGTAGATGACGTAGGCCGGATCCGTGGGCACGGCCGGGTCCACGGGGCCGGGTGGGGGGAGCGGCCCGTCGGCCTCGGCGAGCAGCTCCGCGACGGAGACTCCGCCGTCGCCGATCGTCAGGACCGGCGACGCGTCCTCGATCATGAGCCGGACCCGGTCCCGGGGGTACTCAGGGTCGATCGGCAGGTAGGCCGCCCCCGCGGCCATCACCGCGAGGACCGATGCGACGAGGTCCTCGTTCCGGGACAGCGAGATCGCGACGATCCTCCCGCGTCCCACCCCCCGGGCCCGCAACGCACGGCACAGACGGTCGGACCGCTCGTGCAGTTGCCGGTAGCTCCAGGTCCGGCCCGCGAAGCGCAGGGCGGTCCCGTCCGGGGTGGCGGCGGCCTGGTCGGCGAGCAGCCTGGCCGGGGTGTGGTCCGGCCAGGACACCGCGGTGTCGTTGAAATCCCGGACGACGTGGGCACGCTCGGTCTCGTCGAGCAGATCGATCTGCGCGACAGACCGGTCGAGGTCGCTGCCCAGGAGGCGAAGAAGACGGCGCGCCATCCGGGCGACCTCGTCCCGGGTGAACCGGCTGGGGTCGAACTGGAACGTCAGGCCCAGCCGCTCCTCGGGCATCGCGGTGAGGCTGAGCGGGTAGTGGGTCGCGCTGTACCCCTGGGAGGCCAGGATCTTCAGGTCCGACAGCTGGTCCAGGTGGTCCAGGTCGAACGGGTAGTTCTGCACCATCAGCACGGTGTCGAACAGCTCGCCGATCCCGGTCTGGTGCACGAGCTCGCCGAGGGGAAGGTGTTCGTGCGTCAGGAGGTCGAGCTGCTGGTTCTGGACGGCCTCGGCCACCTGCGCCAGGCTCGCCCCGAGCGGCAGGGACACCCGGACCGGCACGGTGTTGGCGAACAGACCGATCATCGAATCGACGCCGTCGACCTGGGCTGACCGCCCTGAGGTCACCGCGCCGAACACGACGTCCGACCGCCCGGTCAGCCGTCCGAGCAGCGCCCCCCAGGACGCGCGGACGACGCTGCTGAGCGTCAGGCCCGCGGCCCGGCACCGTGCGTGCAGGGCGTCGGTCTCCTCCGCCTCAAGTTCGACCTCGAACACCTCGGGCAGGTCCGGCGATCGTCCGCCACCGCCACCGCCACCGCCGCCACCGGCGTCGGCGAGCCGGGTCGGTTGCGTGAGCCCCGCCAGCGTCGACTTCCACGCCTGGCGCGCGCCGTCCCGGTCCTGCCGGGCGAGCCACGACAGGTAGCGACGGTACGGGACCGGCTCGGCGAGCTCCGCCCCGCCGTACAGGGCGAGGAGCTCCTTGCCCAGCAGCGGAAGCGACCAGCCGTCGACCACCGTGTGGTGGGCGATCAGGACGAGGGTGTGCCTCGTCCGCGAGCGCCGGATCAAGGTGGCGCGCAGCAGCGGAGGCGCCGACAGGTCGAAGCGGCGCCTCCGGTCCTCGGCGATCACCTGACGGGCCCGTTCGTCCTGCTGGTCCGCGGGCAGCCCGGTCAGGTCGACCGTCGCCCAGGGGAGGACGGCCTCGGCCGGGATCACCTGGACGTGTTCCCCGGACCGCCTGGCGAGGAAGCAGGCGCGCAGACCGGCGTGCCTGCGCAGCACCTGCTGCGCCGCCGCCGCGAGGCGGTCGGCGTCCACCTCGCCCTCGATCTGGACGACCAGCTGCACGGTGTAGACGTCCACCTGGTCATGGTCGAGCTGGGCGAGAAAGAGCAGTCCCTGCTGGAGGGGGGACAGCGGGACGACGTCCCGGCGCACGGTCGTCGCGGTCATCGCTGGTTCTCGCCCCATCCCGAACCCGCCACCGAACCGTTCAGCGATCCACTCAGCGGGACCAGGTCGTCGAACTCGTCCGGGTCGAGCTCGATGTCCAGCCCGTCGGGTCCGTCCAGGTCACCGAGCTCCCGCCGGTCCGTCGTGACCGGCGCGCTCGTGCCGCCGCCGGAGGGCGCCGGGACGACGAGCGTCGACTGCCGGGCCAGGGCGCGGGGGGTGCGCAGCGCGAAGACGTCCCGCAGGGCGACCGTCAGTCCCCGCCGCCGGGCACACGCGACCACCCGGATCGCGGAGATGCTGTCACCGCCGAGGGCGAAGAAGTCGTCCGTCGGCTCCACCTGGGCCAGACCGAGCGCCTCGGCGAGCGCCTCGGCGAGTCTCGTCTCGACTCCCGGATCGGAGCCGGGGTCCCCGGCGTCGGCGGGCGCGTCGGCGTCCCTGACCGGAGGGACCACGACCCCGGTGTCCGGCGCCGTCCGGAGCAGAGCGCCCCGGACGGTGCCGGCGACGGTGGCGTGAGGGGTCCGGACGAGGGTGTGGACGAGATCCACGAACCGGTCCCCGAGCCGCACGACCTCGTCCTCGTCGAAGATCTCGGGCAGGTAGTCGAGGTGGAGGTGCAGGTGCTCGCTGTCCCGGGGGTCCGCGACCAGGCTGATCGGGTAGTGGCGGCTGTCGTAGAGACGGACCGAGGCGAGGCTGAGGCCGGCCTCTCCCCACAGCTCGGCGACGGTCTCCATCGGGAAGTTCTCGACGACGACGACGCTGTCGAACAGCTCCCCGACCCCGGTGATCCCGAAGATCTCCCCCAGCGGCAGGAACGAGTGCGGCTGGACCCGCAGCTGCTGGTCGCGGACGGCGCACAGCACGTCCACGAGCGTCGCCTTCGGTTCCGGGGCGACACGCACCGGCACGGTGTTGAGGAACATCCCGACCATCGACTCGACCCCGGGCAGCTCCGGGGGCCGCCCGGCGACGACCGACCCGAACGTCACGTCGTCACGGCCCGTCATCTCGGCGAGCAGCAAGGCCCAGCATCCCTGCACGACGACGCCGAGCGTCAGTCCCTGGGAACGGGAGAAGGCCGTCAGCTCGGCGAGGTCGGGGCCTTCGAGGTACCAGGACCGGCGGTGGCTGAGGGTGAGCCTGCGCGCGGGGTCGGGAACCTCGAGGCCCGCGAGGGTGGGTCCGCCGACGCCTTCGAGTTCCTCACGCCACGCCGCGACGGCGGCCTGGCGGTCCTGCCGCACCAGCCACTCCAGGTATCCCCGGTACGGGGCCACCTGCCGCATCGATCCTGCGTGGTAGAGCTCGATGAGATCGCGCATGAGGATCGGCATCGACCAGCCGTCGATGACGATGTGGTGCGCGGTGAGGACCAGCAGATGCCGGTCGGGAGCCATCCGTACCAGGGCCAGGCGCAGCAGCGGGGGGTCGCTGAGGACGAACCGGTGTTCCCGTTCCTGCTCGACGACCCGGCGGGCCGGTTCCGGGAGGTCGTCGCTGGCGGACACGGACGGTCCGCCCTCGCCCGGTCCCTCGGGCAGTTCCCCGCCCAGTTCCCCGGTCACGTCGTGCTCGGTCCAGAGCATGGTGCGTTCGAGGGGGATCACCTGGACCGGGCCGGAGTCCTCCAGGTAGCGGAAGCCCGCTCCCAGCTGGGGGTGCCCGCGCAACAGGCCCTCGGCCGCCGAACGCAGCCGGCCGGCGTCCAGGTCACCGTGCACCTCGACGACCAGCTGGAGTTCGTAGGGGTCGTGGGAGGCGTCGTTCAGCTCCGTCAGGAACATCAGCCCCCGCTGGAGCGGGCCCACCGGGAGCACGTCGGCGAGCGGGCCGGTCTCGGCGAGCTCGTCGAGCTGCTGTTGCGTCACCCGGACGAGCAGCACGTCCGAGGGGGTGAGCGGGGCGACGTCCGTTCCCCGGGCCGCGGTGGCCAGAAGGGCGAGGGCCCGCGACCAGCTCTCGGCGAGGGCGGACACGCGCTCCGCCGGAAGGATTTCGGAGGCCCACAGCCAGTCGGTCACCAGGCGCGGACCGTCCGGGCATTCCTGCGTGACCGGGGTGATCTCAAGGACGTGCTGGAGCGGCAGGTCGTCGGCGGCCGCCGTGCCCACCACGGGTGTCCCCGGATGGGTGCACCACTCGCCCGTCTGCCGGGCGTCGAACCGGCCCAGGTAGTTGAAGCCGATCTGCGGACGCTCGTACCCGGCGAGCAGTGGAACCGTCTGGGGGTCGAGGTACCGCAGCAGCCCGTGTCCGAGGCCGTGGTCGGGGAGCCGGTTGCGCAGTTCCCGCACCCGGGCGACGGCGTTGGCCAGTGCCGGTCCGGAGGCCCACACCTCCTCCGGGGAGAGCGACCCGAGGTCGAGACGGAGGGGGAAGACGCTGGTGAACCACCCGACCGTGCGGTCGAGGTCGACCGATTCGCCGAGGTACTCCCGGCCGTGGCCCTCGAGCTCCACCAGCAGGTCCGTCGTGTCCCTGACGCCGTGCTCGGGGTCGGCGTCGAGGAACGCCAGCAGGAGGGCGGTGAGCAGGACGTCGTTGATCTCCGCCCGGAACACCCAGGCGGCGTCGGTCAGCAGTGCCGAGGTCAGCTCCGGGGACATCTCCACGCGCAGCGTGCCCGCCGTCCCGTAGACGTCACGTCCCGGGTCGAGGGGTTTGGTGCCGCCGAGCCGGGCAGGACCGTGCAGGTTCTCCCTCCACAGCTCCACCTCACCGTGCCGCCGGGCGCTGCCCGCGTCAGCGGTCAGCCGGTGCGTCCAGGCCCGGAAACTCGTTCCGACCGGGTCGAGCACGACCGGTTCGTGCTGGGACCGGGCCTGCCAGATCGCGGCCAGGTCGTCGATCAGCACCCGCCAGGAGACGCCGTCCACCACCAGGTGGTGGATCATCAGCAGGACCAGGGGCGCCCCGGTCCCCGCGCCGATCAGCACCGCCTGGAGCATCACGCCCCGGTGCGGGTCGAGGCGGGACACGGCGTCCGTGACGCAGGTCTCGACGACGTCGTCCCCGGCGGTCCTGCTGCTCACCAGGTCACTGACGGGGCCGGGAGCCTCGGTCGGCACCGCGAGGCTCCACGTCCCGGTCGCCGAGACGGTGAGCCTCGTCCGCAGGGCGTCGTGGTGGGTCCTCAGACGGTCCACCGCGGTCCGCAACCCAGCCAGGTCCAGCTCGGGCGGCCCGTCGAGGACCACGTACTGGGCGTAGTTCTCGACGGGGCCTCCGGCGAGACGCAGCTGGTGCATGATCGGGGTGAGGGCGAAATCACCGGTGCCGCTCCTGTCCGCGCCGGAGTCCGTCCGCGGGACCGCGACACCGCCCAGGGTGCGGATGTGCTCGGCCAGGGCTCGCACGGTGCGGTGCCGGTACACGTCCCGCGGAGTGAGCACGAGCCCCTCCCGGCGGACCCCGGTCACCACCCGCAGGGCGGAGATGCTGTCCCCGCCCAGGGCGAAGAAGTCGTCGTCCGGACCGACGCTCGCCAGGCCGACAGCCTGCGCGACGGCCCGACGGACGATCTCCAGCACCCGGGCGTCGGGCGTGGCTTCCGTCCCGGCCGCGGTGGCCGGGGTCTTCGCCGACGCGGGAGCCGGTACCGCGGCAGGGCGCGACGGGGTGGTCCCGATCGTCCGCTGGGTCCCGAGGTCGTCACCGGGCAGCAGCCGCTTGCGGTCAACCTTCCCGTTGGGGGTGAGGGGCAGCTCGGACAGCACCACCGTGCGGGAGGGCCACATGTACTCCGGCAACCGGCGGTGCACGTGGTCGATCACCGCGTCCGGGTCCGCCAGGGTGTCGCCGTCCTTCGGCACGAGGTACGCCACCAGGCGCGCCTGCCCGGGCCGGCCCTCGCTCGTCCCGTCCGTCCGGACGACGGCCGCCGCGTCCCGTACGCCGGGGGCCGTCCGGAGGGCGGCCTCGACCTCGCCGAGTTCCACCCGGTGTCCCCGGATCTTGACCTGATGGTCGACGCGCTCGACGAACGTCAGCCGGCCGTCGGGCTCGTACACCACGCGGTCCCCGGTCCGGTACAGGCGTGCCCCGGGATCGGAGGAGAAGGGATCGGCGATGAAGGCGGTCGAGGTCCGGCGCGGGTCCTTGACGTACCCCCGGCCGACTCCGGCACCGGCGACGTACAGCTCGCCCTGGACACCGACCGGCACCGGGGCCAGGTAGTCGTCGAGGACGTAGAGCGCCGTGTTGCGCACCGGACGCCCGATCGGGACCCGCCCGCCCGGACCGAGACGGAGCTCCCGCTCGGCCGCCCAGCTCGTCGCTGTGATCACCTCATGGGTGACGTCGTCGGAGCACTCGGTCGGCCCGTAGGCGTTCACCAGCGGGACGTCGGGCGCGATCGCGAACCAGCGGCCGCAGAGGTCGGGAGGTAGCGCCTCGCCGGTCACCACCAGCCAGCGCAGCCCGGACAACGACGGCACCTCGCCGGTGGCGTCCCAGACGTCAAGCGCGGCGCGCAGCAGTGAAGGCACGACTTCGAGCACGGTGACGCCGTCGACCGCCACCGTGCTGAACAGGGCGTCGGGATCGGCCGCGGTCTGCCGGGAGACAGCCCGGACCCGGCTCCCGGCGAGCAGCGGGGCGAGCATCTGCCACACCGAGACGTCGAACGTCACCGGGGCGTTGTGCACGACGCAGTCGGACGCGCCGAGGCCCAGATCGTCGATCTTCGCCTGGAGATGGTTGAGCATCCCGCCGCGGTGGACCATCGCCCCCTTGGGACGTCCGGTCGACCCCGAGGTGAAGAGCACGTAGGCCAGGCTCTCCGCGTCGACGAAGGGCACGCGCTCCGGTGCCCCGTCGTCGGCCAGGGCGCCGGCATCGAGATCGTCGACATCGAGGACGTCGACCGGTCCCGGGCAGGCCTCCGCCAGGGCCCGTGCCTGGGCCTCGCAGCCCGGTCCGGCCACCAGGAGCCGTGCGCCGGCATCCGTCACGTTCCCCGCCGACCGGCTGACCGGGCCGTCGACCTCGCAGGGCGTCCAGGACGCGCCGGCGCCGAGGATCGCCAGGATCGCGGTGACCAGCGGGGCGCCCGGACGTGCCAGGACACCGACGACGTCGTCCTGGCCGACACCCCTGGCGCGCAGGCGGGCGGAGGCGCGGCGGGCCCGCTCGGCCAGCTGCTGGTAGGTGGTGTCGCCCTCGTCGTCCCGGACGGCGACCCGGTCGCGGGAGGCTGGCTGCCCGGCCCGCTCCTCCACCGACTCGACGACCCCTTGCGGGGCGTGGTCGGTCCCGGTGTTGTTCCAGTCGACGAGTTGGCGCCGCCGGTCGTCCGGATCGAGCAGGTCGATCCCGCCCATCGTGCCGTCCAGGCCGAGCTCGGGCAGACGCTCCAGGAACCCCGTGAGACGGGCCAGGTGGCTGGTGACGTCATCGTCGGAGTAGAGGGCGGGGTTGACGTTGAGGTAGACCTCCAGCTTCCCGCCGGGTACCTCTAGGAAGGTCACGCTGACGTCGTCGACCATCCCCGTCGACAGGTTGTACGCCGTGGCGACACAGTCCCCGAAGTCGATCAACGGCTGCTGGGGAAGCACGTTGACGAGCGGGCCGAACGACCGGCTGTTCATGGGGAACGCGAGGTCCCGGCGCAGCCAGGAACCCCGGTACCGCTGGTGCCGCAGCGTCCCGACGACCCCGTTCCAGGTCCGCTCCAGCAGCTCGCCGAGGGTGTCCTCACGCCGCACCGACTGGCACAGCGGCAGGAAGTTGGCGGTCATGCCGGGAACGGCGCGCTGGGCCGCGACCGCCCGGCTGGTCACGGGCAGGGTGAGCGTGAAGTCGGTGAGGCCCGTCACCCGGTGGGTGTACATCGAGGCCGCCGTGATCAACAGGGTCGGCAGGGAGACCCCGGCCTCGCCCGCCAGGCGTCGCAGATCCGACGTCGCCTCCGTGGACAGCACCTTCGTCCGGCGCAGGTAGCCACATCCTCGCACCGGGTCCGCAGTCGACCAGGTACCCGCCGGGGGCAGGTGCTTCAGACGGGAGATCCAGTACTCGCGGTCCTGGGCACGCCGGTCGGAGGTGTTGTACGCCTCCTCGGCGTCGATCAGGGTCCGGAGAGGAGGGATGGGACGTCCGGCCGTCGGGTCGCGGTACAGCTCGGCCATCCGCGGGTACATCACGGTGCGGCTGAAACCGTCGAAGATCAGGTGGTGGACCTTCCACAGCAGCAGGTGACGCTTCGGCCCGATCGGGTAGAGCCGGTACAGATGCAGAGGGACGGCGCCCGACATGTCGAACGGACGCTCGATCTCTTCGATCATCAGCCGCCGGGCCGCTGCCTCCGGGTCGCTCTCACCGGACACGTCGACGACGGCGAAGGGGATCTCACCGAACGGCTCGATCACCTGACGCGGAAGGTCCGTCTCGACCACGAACCTCGCCCTGGTGCACTCGGACTCCCGCAGTTTCCCCCGGATGGCCTCCACGAGCCGACCGACGTCGAGATCACCGCGGATGTCCAAGCAGTCCGCCATGGTGTAGGCGAGCGCTTCCTCGGACAACTGCTCATCCAGCCAGATCTCAGCCTGAGCAGTGAGCAAGGGCATTCCGGTCACGAGTAGCACACCTTCCTCAACCGATGAGCCGGACAGGCAGGAACCGCTTCCGAGGGAATTCCCGGCACGCTGCACGGCTGGGGCGAGCCTCTCCGGAACGGCTGACACGCCCCTGACCGGCTGCTGACGTCGGGGTAGCGGGCAGCGTGCACCAGAACGAACGGGTCTGACAGGATGAATCTCATCCACCGGTGGGCAGAATGAGTCAGGTCTGCGAGTGACAGGGTCCGAGCGCGCTCGGGACGACGACGGCCACGACCCACGGCAATCAGGGAGCTTCGATGCGCATCGTCATCGCAGAGGACCAGTATCTGCTCAGGGAGGGCCTCGTCCGCCTTCTGACGGCGTTCGACTGCGAGGTCCTGGCCGCGGTGGACAACGGCCCGGACCTCAACAAAGCTCTCCTCGCAGACCGCCCCGACCTCGCCCTCGTGGACGTCCGGCTACCCCCGACCTTCACCGACGAAGGTCTGAGGGCCGCGCTGCGGGCACGCGCGGAGCAGCCCGGGCTGCCGGTCCTCGTCCTGTCCCAGTACGTCGAGACGCTGTACGCCCGGGAGCTCCTTGCGGACGGACAGGGCGGAGTGGGGTATCTCCTCAAGGACCGGGTCTTCGACACCGACCAGTTCCTGGACGCGCTACGTCGCGTCGCGGCCGGAGGCACCGCGATGGACCCCGAAGTCATCTCCCGGCTCCTGAACAAGAACCAGCCGAGCAACGCTCTGGAACGACTCACCCCGCGAGAGCTCGAGACGCTCTCCTACATGGCGGAGGGCCGGTCGAACACCGCGATCGCCAGTGCGATGTTCGTGACGGAAAAAGCCGTCAGCAAACACGTGAACAACATCTTCAGTAAATTGCAGTTGCCTCCGTCGGACGGGGACAACCGCCGGGTTCTCGCCGTTCTCCGTTTCCTGGACGCCTCGTCCTGACGAACGAGCCATGAAGAGAGCTCCGTGAAGGAGCGGAGAGCGGGATCTCGACACCGCGCGGACTGACCGGCACCGACCGGCCGGCACCGGGCCAGGTGATGGTCCTCGGTGCCGGTCAGTCCGCGCCGGTCAGTCGGTGAGCACGTGGGGACCGAAGCGCTCGACGACCCACTCGTCGTCGTACACGTTGTCCAGGTAGCGCTCCCCCGGGTCCGGCGAGATCGCCACAGTGGGTTTGCCCGCGAACTCAGGGTGGGCCGCCATCCACCGTGTCGCGCCGCTGACGACGGTCCCGGTCGACCCGCCGAACAGGTACCCGTGACGAGCCAGCTTCCGGCAGGTCCGCACGGTGTCCGCCTCCGGGACGTACAGCATGTCGTCCATGACGGTGAGGTCGAGGATCGGTGGGCGGACGCCCGCCCCGAGACCGGGGATGTGACGGGTCGAGGGCGGGCCGCCGAAGTTCACCGAACCGACCGAGTCGATACCGACGATCGTCGTGTCCGGGCGGTGTTCACGGAAGTAGCGCGCACAGCCCATCAGGGTCCCGGTGGTCCCCGCCCCCACGAAGAGGACGGCGAGATCGGGGAAACCACGGGCGATCTCCGGAGCCGTGGTCCGGTAGTGGGTTCCCCAGTTGGCCGGGTTGAGGTACTGGTTGAGCCACACGTGCCCGGGAAGCTCGCAGAGGGCCGCGACCCGGTCCAGACGGGCTCCGAGGAGCCCACGGGTGGGGTGCGGTTCGCTGATGACCTCCACACGGGTCCCCATCAGGGACATCAGTCTCTGTGAGGTCGTCGTGCAGCGGGAGTCGGTGACGCAGACGAAGGAGTAGCCGCGGTCGGCCGCGACGATGCTCAGGGCCACCCCCATGTTCCCCGAGGAGGACTCGATCAACGTCATGCCGGGGCGGATCGACCCGTCCCGCTCGCCCGCGGACACCATCCCCGCGGCGGCGCGCAACTTGATCGATCCGGCGAAGTTCAGTCCCTCGCACTTCAGGAAGAGAGACTCCCCCACGACGGGCAGCAGGTCGACGTACAGGTTGTGGCCCAGGAACTCCTGCGGCGCGTGGATGATGGTCGCGTCGCCGTCCGTGAGAGCCTGCGGGCCCAGCTGGACCAGTGCGGCGTCGAGGTCGGTGCGTCCCGGTGCGGTCATCGGCCGTACCGATCGAGTTCGTGGAAGAACCCGTCCACGGTCTGGAGGCGCCCGGCGTCGCGCAGCTCCTCGTAGATCGCCGTGGCGAGCGCCAGGTCGAGCATTCCCAGCCCGAAGGGGGAGAACACGCAGGTGCGTCCGGCGTCCCGGGAGATCTTGCCGGTCAGGACGTCGTACAGGGTCCCGGCGACGAAGTCACGGTTCCCCACACGCTGCTCGGCCAGGTGCAAGGAGGTGTTCGCCCGCAGGCAGTGATCGACGTCGTCGACGACGTTCGTCGCGTCCAGCACCACGTCGACGGCGAGGTCCCGCAGGGACACGTGCAGCACGAGCGGGTGGTGGCCGAACCACTCCGGGTTGTCGAGGTGGGGGGTCGCGGCGACCGTGGCGAGCACGATCAGGTCGCTGTCGCGGATCAGTTCCCCGACGTCATCGAATCGTTTGCCCTTACCGGAGTCCTCCGTCCGTTCGAGGTAGCCGAGGAACCCGTCGGCGCTCGCCCCGACCAGGTCGTGCACCCCCACCTGGTCGAACCGCCAGCCGCACTCGGTGAGCGTCGTGTGGATGTGCCGGGCGATCAGGCCGGCGCCGATGAACCCGACCCGGGCAGGACGGTCCGATCCGGCGAGGACGTCAGCCGCCAGCGCCGCCGAGGCGGCCGTGCGGGCCGCGCTGATGATGGAGGTCTCGACGCAGGCGATCGGGTATCCCGTGGCCAGGTCATTGAGCAGAATGGCCCCTGAGGCGCGGGGAAGGCCGGAGGCGGTGTTGGACGGCCAGCTCGAGATCCATTTCACCCCGGCCACCCGTTCGGTCGCCCCCGGGAGCGCGATGATCCGGGACGAGGGGAGCGCGGGCAATGTCAAGAAATACGACGGCGGATTGACGGTCTTCCCCTCGCCATGTGCGAGATACATCTCCCGGACGAGTTCGACCACATGTTCCGACCGACCGTGGAGAACCGATTCCACATCCGCACCGGGAATAACACTGAATTGAGGGGCCGAGCCGGGGCGCTGAGAGGGGGAGAGCGGTCCTGACGAGCCGAGCAGCTGATTCGCGTTCACAGGTCGAGGCTTGCCCTCCCGTCTGACGGCCCACTGACACCGGGCTGACCGGTTGATGTCGCCGCGACGACCCCGGACCACCGCTCAAGACGGCAGGAGACGACAAGAAGACGACGGTCGGCCCGGTAGCCGACCGATCGCTGGCATGCCCCCGGACGGGGACACGGGTCAGCTCCCGGGCATCCCCAGGAACCCGCGGATCTCGGCGACGAGCGCGGCGAGGGCGGTGTCGAGGTAGAAATGTCCTCCGGGCAGCGTCACATGCCGCACGGGTCCCGTGGCGTGACGGGCCCACACGCGCATGTCCTCAGGCTGCGCGGAGTGGTCCTGCTCGCCGCACACCGTGAGCACGGGGCAGGGAAAGGCGAACCCGGGCCGGAAGACGTAGGTCTCCGCGACCGTGTAGTCGGCACGCAGCATCGGGAGGACCAGTTCGCGCATCTCCTCGTTGTCCAGCACCGCGGCGCCCGCGCCGCCCTCCTCCTGCACGGCGGCGACGAGCGCGTCGTCGTCCAGCAGGTGGATGCCGGGGCAACGGGTGTCGGACGGCGCGCGCCGGGCCGACACGACGACCCCGAGCAGGCCTCGTGCCGTCGACGGCTCCAGCCGTCGCACGACCTCGAACGCGACGGTGGCCCCGAAGCTGTGGCCGAACAGTGCCACCGCGTGTCCCTCACGCACCAGGTGGGTCACGCAGGACGCGATCCCGTCGGCGAGTTCGTCCACACTGCGGGGGTAGTCCTCAAGGAACCGGTCCTGCCGTCCCGGATACTGCACCGGGCGGGCGTCGATCCGCGGGCAGAGCTCACCGGCCAGGGTCCCGAAGTAGCTGGCCGATCCCCCGGCGTGCGGCAGGAGGAGGAGCACGGGAGCCTCAGGGCTCGCCGGGTGGAAACGCCGGAGCCAGACCGCGTCCGGCGTCTCCGGCAGGTCGTCGGTCACAAGGAGGCCCTTTCAGGAGGTTTTGGGGAGGTGCACACCGGGGTCATCCTTGCATTGAGTCTGAATCAACCGTAAATCTCCCGGCGATCGCGGATCGTCAGCGACGGCGCGGGCGCCTGGCACGGAACGGCCCACACGGCGGACGGCGTCTGCCTCCGGCGGGTGTTCGCCCTCGCCGACGTCCTGGCGAGAAGCGCCAGAAGCGCCAGGGTCGCGAGGAGACAGGACCAGCCGAACACGTCTCCCGTCGCGGCGTACAGGGTCCTGCTGCCGTCGATCGGCAGGTCCACGACCATCACCTGCTGGTCGGTGGCGAAGTAGTCGGCGGAGGCGAGCCGACGCCCGAAGCGGTCGAACGCCCCCGACACCCCCTCGACGTCCTGGCGGACGACGGCGAACCCGTTGGCCACCGCGGTCAGGGCGATCTGTTCGGTGTGCACCCCGCCGAACTCCTGCCAGTCGGCCGCCGGGACCAGCATGATCCCGGCTCCCTGCCGTCCGGCCTGCCGCATCAGGGCCGGGAAGTCCGCGTCGAAGCAGATGGCGGCGGACAGCCGCCCGTACGGGGTGTCGAGGACCGGCAGCTCACCGGCCCCGGACCGGGCCCGCTCCGCGAAAGGCACGGGGTGGGTCTTGTCGTACGTCCAGGCGACGCGGCCGTCGGCTCCGATCATCTCCACCGTGTTCCTCACATACGGCGCCCGATCGGTGATCTCGATCACGCTCATGAGCACATAGCTGTGGTGGGCTGCCGCGATCCGGGCCACGCGGGCGACCAGGCCAGCGCGTCCCCGCGTCCGGACGACGACGGATCCCTCGGCCCAGACGATGATCCGGGCCCCGGCCCGGGCCTCACGTTCGGTGGCGGAGAGCATGTCGGCGATCGCCGGGCCGAACCCGGTCCGGAACACGGAGTCCGGGCTCGTGACGGGTCCGGCGGTGGCGCCGTAGCGCTCGACCGTCGAGGACTGCAGGTCCCACGACGCGCGGCTCGGGCTGATTCCGGCGATCCGGACCGTCCGCCGGGCGGAGGGGGTCCGGCCCTGGGCGAGGGTCTCGCCCGGGACGGCCTGGAGGGCGGAGGTTCCCGCCCCGGCGACGGCGAACAGGGTGACGACGACGAACGCGGCGAACCGGACCACCGGAGCGCGGCTGACGTCCCACCACTGCCAGGTGAGCGCGAGGGACGAGGACGCCCAGGCGACCAGGAACGTCACTCCGTACGTCCCGACGAGGGCGGCGGACTGCACCAGCGCGAGCGCGGAGTGCTGGGTCGACGCCAGCTGGCCGGTCACCGAGCCGATCGGCGACCACGAGGCGACCGCGAACTCCAGGGCGACCCGGGAACACGGGAACACCAAGGACGCCGCGACCAGGCGCAGTGTTCCGGGAACGGTACCGGCGCCCCCTGCACCGGCTGCAGGCAGCAGACGGCGCACGGCCGCCCGGTCGACCAGGAACGCGAGACCGGGCAGCGATCCCAGGGAGACCACCAGGGCGAGGAGCGGTGGCAGGAGGATGCCGGATTCCACCGCCCAGACCAGCTGTGCCGCCATCGCGACCACCGTCACCCCCAGGATCGCGGGGATGGTCCTCGCCGCCCGCGCGAACCGCAGGATGAAGACCGGGAACAACCAGGCACACACGGCGATGTCCCATCGCCCGTTGACGGCGAGCCCGGACAGGACTCCCCCGACCGGCAGCCACCACCACGCCGGTCCGTGCCCGGCACGCTCAACTCTCATGTGTCGAGCCTGATCGTCCGCGGTGGGGATGTCAGGGGTGCAGGACCGCCCACACGGAGGGGCCAAGGAGACTCTTCCCGGTGGTGCTGGGTCTACCCCGCCCGAGACCGAACGAGCATCCACGGACGTGGTTGCCCGTTGGGATATTCGCGCTCAGGGCCGGACACACGTTCTTGGAGCGATGCCCGGATGGATACCTGGGCGGGTTCCCGCCGCCGCTTCCCGCTGGCTCCCGTCGCTGCCCGACGTTCCCCGGCCGGCCTGGTCCTTTCACTTGCCCAACACAACGAATATGAAACTGTCACATCGTGCTGTCAGGACAAGGCGACAAGTTGGTTACCCGAAGCCATCGCATTCTCCGGCCCACCCGGACGACCTGCGGCTTCGACACAAAGATCCAAATCAGTGTCGTTTGACAACCGTAGGATGGCTCTCCAGAATCTGGGGCATGATCCAGGATCGGACTGGGTCGAGGGGGCACGATTCGCCTTTCGACAGTGGGCTTTTCAGGTCGCGACGGTGGGGCCGCTCGGTTGCGTTGTACGGAAGCCAGGGAATCGTCCTGATCCTCGGCTTGATCGGCATCGCCTGGGCGTTCGGCTGGCTGTCAGGCGACGGCGAGAGTGGTCCCTCCAGCTCCTCAGGAGCGAGTACCGCCGTCTCGGTGACCACGGCAAAAGTCGTTCAGGGAACCGTCGGGGGCGCCACCCTGCTGGAGGGGACGGCACAGTCCCCGGACCCACGACAGGTGATGCCGGAGGTCCCCGGCAAGTTGGTGACCCTGTCGGTCAAGCAAGGAAGCAAGGTCCGTGCCGGCCAGGTCATCGCGACGCTGAAGGATTCCGGGGGCATCCTCACCTCGGCCCTCGCGACCGCCCGGACCGCCGAGGCCGAGGCCATCTCGGGCCTGGACACCCTCCAGCATCCGCTGGTTCCCGCGGTCCAGCTCGCGTCCATCCGGGCTTCGGTCGAAACCGCCCAGCAGGCCGCCGAGGACGCGCGGAAAACCCGCGACCGGGCGGAGGAGGACTACAAGCGGGCGAAGGAACGCTACGAGCAGGACAAGGACCGGGTGAAGGAGAAAGCGTCGAAGAGCGGCGGGACCTCCACCGCGGTCATCGACAGCGTGACGGCGGCCAACGTCACCGCGGCGAAGAGCCGGCGGGACGCGGCCCGGGACGCGGCGGTAGCGGCGGACGGCAAGGCGTCGGCCGCGGAGCGGGAGCTCGAGAGCTATGAGCACCTCAACCCCGCCCCGCAGACACAGATCGACGCCGCTCGCATCAAGCTGACCGCCGCCAAGGCCCAGGTACGGGTCGCCACCTCGAACTTAACCGCGCTGACCATCAAGGCTCCGGTCGCCGGAACGGTGACCGAGGCGCCGCAGACGGTCGGGGCGATGGTGACCACCGGGACGGTGCTCGTCAGGATCGACAGCGGGTTGACCGAGGTCAAGGCGTCAGCGGACGCCGGCACGGTCGTCGTCCTGGGGAACCACCCGTCGACGACGGCGACCGCGACCATTCAGGGAATGTCACCGGCACGGGCCGTGCTCTCCCGGGTGGCGCCGCTGACGCGAGCCTCCTCCGACCGTACGGATGTGATGTTCTCCCTCCCCGCCGCGGTTCGCCTGCGGCCCGGCACCAAGGTCACGCTGAGCGTGAAGCTCCCCACGGCGACGGGCTTGTCCGTGCCGACCGCGGCCGTGACGAACGACGGGACCGCAACGGTCGTCTACGTGGTGGAGAACCGGCCGGGGGATCCCAAGGACCCGCCGACGGTGGTGCGCCGCGTACCGGTCACGCTCGGTTCGGCGGGCTCCTCCCGCGCCCTGGTGTCCGGTCAGGGGCTGAGTGAGGGGGACACGGTGGTGACGACCGGACAGACCCAGCTGACCGACGGCGCCCGCATCCGGGTCCTCGGGTCCGACGGGACTTCCTCGCCGGAGGTCACCCCGTGAACCTGACCCGGTTCCTGGTCGGGCGACCTCTGCTGACAGCGATGACCTTCTCCGGGATCGCCCTGATCGGCGCCGCGGCCGCCTACCAGCTGCCGGTGAGCACCATGCCGGACGTCAACTACCCGACAGTGATCGTCCAGGTCGAGGACCCGGGAGCCAGCGCCACCACGATCAAGGCCGAGGTCACCGACAAGCTGGAGAAAGCGATCAGCCAGCTCGGCTCGGTCAAGCAGTTGACCGGCGTCAGCAGCGTGGGTGCCTCGGCGGTCACCGTGGAGCTGACCGGGGGAACGGACGTCAACTCGGCGGCCGCCGACATCTCACAGGCGGTGAACAAGGCGGCCGGATCCTTCCCCCCCGGCGTGCGGGCCCCATCGGTCACCAAGATCAATCCGACCGCCGACCCGGTCCTGATCGTGAACTTCTCCGGGAGCGACGTCGCGACGCTCACGAACGTCCTGATCCGGCAGGTCGTCCCGGCGCTCCAGCTCGTCGACGGGGTCGGGCAGGTCTCGCTGGCGGGGGGACGTCCCACGGTGACGGACGTCGTCCTCGACCCCGCGAAGCTGAACTCGCAAGGCCTGACCGTCGCCCAGGTGTCCGACGCGATCACCCGCCGGAACGTGACGGTGCCGGCCGGGTCGGTGGGCACCGGGAGCCTGGAGAGCCAGGTGCAGGTCGCCGACCAGGCGAACAGCCGAAGCGCTCTGGCCGGCCTCGCGGTGGGCACCAGCGACGGACACGTCGTCCGGCTCTCCGAGGTCGCCTCGCTACGTGACGGACCCGCCCGGGAGACCTCAGCCAGCAGGCTTGACGGCCGGGCGACGGTCGGGCTGAACGTGACGGTGAAGAGCGGCGCCAATGTGATCAGGGCCGTCAACGGGGCCAAGCAGCAGCTGGAACAGACCCGTGGGCAGCTGCCCCCCGGCGTACAGATGGTCATCACCCGGGACGCCTCGGTCTTCACCACGGCCGCCGTCTCCGCGACCGCTGAGGACCTCATCCTCGCCATCCTGCTGGCGTCCCTGGTCGTGCTGATCTTTCTTCAGTCGTTCCGTCAGACCCTGATCGTCCTGGTGTCCATCCCCACCTCGCTCCTGGCGACGACCCTGATGATGAAGGTCTTCGACTTCGGGCTCGACGTCATCAGCCTGCTGGCGATGAGCCTGCTGATCGGCATCCTCGTCGACGACGCCGTGGTGGTCATCGAGAACATCACCCGTCACCTGTCCCGGGGAACCGATCCGGTCGAGGCGGCGGTGCGGGGCAGGATGGAGATCGGTGGCGCCGCGGTCGCCCTCACCCTGACCGACGTGGTGGTGTTCGCGCCGATCGCGCTGTCCCCCGGCATGATCGGGGACATCCTCATCGAAATCTCGGTGACGATCGTCGTCTCCACCCTCTTCAGCCTTCTCGTCTCCTTCACCCTGGTCCCCATGCTGGCGGCCCGCTGGTTGAAACCGGCCAAGGCGCGGCAGCGCCGCCCCCATCCGGTCCGACGGCTACTCGACGCGGGGATCAGCAAGCTGGAGGGTGGCTACGTACGGGTCCTGCGGGCCTCGCTGCGCCACCGGTTGAGCGTGCTGGTCGCCGGCACGTGTTGCCTGCTCATCGCGGTCGGCATGGTCGCCTCCGGCAAGGTCGGAACGGCCCTCACCCCGGACGTCGACTCGAACGTCCTGGGGGCGGAGGTCGCTCTCCCCTCCGGGACGTCGATCGCGGGCAGCAGCGCGGCCCTGGCGACCATGTCCGAACGTCTGCGGGACTCGATGCCGGACATCACGAGCGTGTACGGCACGGTGGGGCTCTCCGCCGGATACGTCACCTCACCGTCCAGCATCAGCCTGACGATCAACCTCGTTCCGAGGGAGCGCCGCTCCACCTCGCTCGAGACGCTGCGGCTTCGGGTCGACAAGCACCTGGCCCAGATCCCCGGAGTGCAGGCCAGCGTGTACATCCCGAGCCCGATGGGGGACGGCGGTGGCAGCGCCGACAGCCTGCCGGTCTACCTCACCGGCCCCGAGCAGAACCGGTTGCAGGAGCTGAGCCGCCAGGTCGCGGACCGGCTCGCGGCACGGCCTGAGCTGTCGAACGTCTCCTCGCAGGCTTCCCAGCGCACCCCGAGCTGGGACATCACCCTCGACGAGGCGGCGGCGAGCCGGTTCGGGATCAGCGCCCATGACGTGGCCGCGACGGTGATGGCCGTGACGTCCGGCTCGGAGCAGAGCATCCTGCGGACGCTCTCCGGTCAGGACCAGAAGGTCATCGTCCGCCTCGCCACGGACGCCGGGGGGCTCGACCTCGACGAGTTGCGGGCACTTCCGGTCGCCTTGCGACCGATCGCCGGATCCGGCGGCGGCACGGATCCAGCGTCCGGGGCCGCGGGGGTCACCCCGACCCCGGACGGTGGCACCAGACCCGACGTCGTGACGCTCGCACAGGTGGCTTCGGTCGCCCTCACCACGTCGCCCCAGACGATCGAGGACTCCTCCCAGCAGCCCCGGATCAAGGTGGCGGCCTTCCCCGCCTCCGGGGTGACGTCGGACCGGGCCCAGAACGCGATCGACACAGCGATGGCGGGCGTCAGCCTGCCCTCGGGGTATTCCTACTCGATCGGCGGGGCGGCCCAGACCCAGAGCGATGCTTTCGCGCCTCTCATTCTCGCCGTGGGTCTGGCTCCCCTACTGGTCTACATGCTGTTGGCCGCCCTGTACGAGTCACTCGTCCTCCCCTTCGCCGTACTCCTGGCATTGCCTCTGGCCCTGGTGGGTGCTCTGGGGGCCCTCCGGCTCGGCAACAGCACCCTCAACACCTTCAGCATGATCGGAATGGTCATGCTGACAGGACTCGTCAGCAAGAACGGCATTCTGCTCATCGACCGCGCCGAGCAGCGACGGAAGCTCGGCGACACCGCCGTCGAGGCCCTGGCCGAAGCGGGCCGCACACGGCTCCGGCCGATCCTGATGACCACTCTCACGCTGGTCGTCGCCATGATGCCCATCGCCTTCATGCAAACCCCCGGCTCCGAGATCAGGTCGCCCGTCGCTCTGGTGATGATCGGCGGGATGTCCAGCTCGACCCTGCTGACCCTGCTGATCGTCCCGACCCTGTACACGCTGCTCGACGGGATGAGGGAACGGTTGCCGAAGGCCACCCGCGGCCTGTTGCGCGGCCGCGTCCCCGGCCGGATGCACGGATGGCTGCACGGCTCGGACGCCGGGCAAGGACCCACCGGGCAAGGACCCACCGGGCAGGAACCCGACGCGACACCCGCTGAAGCGTCCGGCCCGATGCCCACCGGCGGACCGGACACCTCTCCTGACGGCCTGGCTCTCACCCCGGCCTCACCGCGAGGGGCCCCGGACTGATACCGGAGGGTCCTTTTCGAAATCCAGTTACGGTCTCCAGATCCTTCGTTTGATCGTCTTTTGAGCAGAATGCTTCGCGTGAACAACCCCAACTATTCCCGGGATCTTCACCGTGATCGAACTTCCTCCACCGCCAGTCATCCGGTTAACCTGGATGAAATAGGGGTTCGGTGAAATTGTTCGGCCCAGAGCCCTGTGGTAGCCTCAGAAGATCTTCGTTCCCCAGGCGTTTTCAGGGCATCTCCGGCAGGAGAATGCTCCTTATCTCACAAGGCCGTTGTTCACGCGCAGGCACACCGATAGTCAGAGATGTCACGAGCGACTCATGAATTTCTCCAGTTGTGACGACGCGTCGCCATCTCATCCTCAGGGGGGATCTGCATGTCGGGTAAGAACAGCACCAGCGTCGAGTTGTTAGGCAGTGTTCAGGTACGACGCCATGATCTACTCATTCCGATCCGATCCAGCAAGGTTCGCACGCTGCTAGCAATGCTGGCGCTGCACGCGGGCAGCCCAGTGTCCGCGGAGACCTTGATCGACGAACTGTGGGGTCAGAATCCGCCTGTCAAGTCCCGGAACGCACTGCAAGCCACTGTCGCGCGTCTTCGTCGTCAGCTCCAGGGGGCGAAGCCGTGGGCCGGGGACGAGAACTCAGAACTGGTCCGCACGGCGTCGATGGGGTATCTGCTGGATCTGCCGTCGGACACGGTCGACGCCCACCGGTTCTCCACACTCGCCAGCGAGGGCGGCCGGTACGCGAGCAGCGACCCCGGCCGCGCGATTCCGCTGCTGCAGTCGGCACTCGCCCTCTGGCGCGGGCCGGCTCTCTTCGGCGCGGACGCCGGAATGCGCTGCGCGGCGGCCGTGGCCCGCTTGTGGGAGATCCGGCTCTGCACCCAGGAGGATCTCTTCGCCGCGCAGTTGGCGGTCGGCGACTACCGGGAACCCCTATCCGAGCTGAGGCAGCTCACCCCCTGTCATCCTGAGCGGGAGCGGCTGGCGGAGCTCCTCATGATCGCCCTCTATCTCAGCGGTCAACAGGCGCAGGCCCTGAGCGAGTTCCACCGGGCCCGCACCTGGTTGTTGACCGAACTCGGCCTGCAACCCGGCCCAGCCCTGCATCGCCTCCAGCAGGCCATCCTGCAACAACAGACCACGGTGCCGAACCTCCTGTGGAGTCGTGCGGTCTAGAGTCACCACCCCAGACCGCCGCTGCGGTCGCAGCCCTTCGACGTCACAGTGGGGGCCGGGCCGGGGGGATGTCGGGGATCGTGACGTGGCACGCCGGGATATTGACGTCGATGGCGGTGGGACCACCGATCGGGCTGTGGACCGTCAGGATCCCGTCGAAGGCATCGAGCCGGCGCTGGATACCGCACAGTCCGCTGCCGTTTCGCGGATCGGCCCCACCTTGTCCGTCGTCGGCCACCCTGATCGTCAGGTGCTCGTCACGGCAGTCGATGTCGACGCTCAGGTGCTGGGCCCGGGCGTGCTTCACCGCGTTGTTCATCAGTTCCGACACCGTGAAGTAGGCGGCGGACTCGATGGCCGGGGTCAACCGGCCGGTGAGGGACGAGGTGACGCGGACGGACAACGGGCTGTCAGCGGCCAGAGCGTTCACGGCGTCCGGGAGCCCGCGGTCAGCGAGCACCGGAGGATGGATACCGCGGACCAAGCCGCGGAGCTCTCGCAGCGCCTTCGCCGAGGCGTCTCTCGCCTCGACGAGAAGCGCCCCCACCGCCTCGGGATTCGTCTCCAGGAGCCGTTCTGCGGCGGTGAGGGTCATGCCCATCGCCACCAGGCGTGACTGGGCTCCGTCGTGGAGATCGCGCTCGATACGGCGCAGCTCCGCCGCGGAGGAGTCCAGCGTCTCAGCGCGCGTCCGGGACAGCTGCTGGACGTGGTTCGCCAGCCGGGTGGACTCCGTCGGGCCGAGCACCCAGGAGATGTACCAGCTGTGTGCGGTGACCATGTGCGGCGCCATCGCCAGGGCCAACGGCACCTGCAACAGGCCGAGGACGACGCTCGTGTTGATCGAGGACTGGTCGCGGAGCAGGACGAACAGGTACCAGCTGTTGCCCCAGTGACTGACCACAGGTTCCCAGAGGAGGGGCAGGAGCAACCCCCACAGACCGTTGAGGCCCACGCAGATCGCGAGAAGAGGCAGGACGAGTCCCACCGCCACATCCAAGATCATCCAAATCAGGTCACGCCAGGTGGCGGGGTCGGTCATCATCCAGCGGAAGCGGGCCCAGATCCCGGCGATTCCCGGGCGCGGGGTGGGCTCGGGCCGGTAGGGGTCCTCGACGGTGATGCCGGACCACGTCCCGGCCAGGCGCCGGTGAGTACGGGCCAGCCCGCGCAGCGCGTCGAGACTCGGCGGGACGAGGAGTATCCCCAGTCCGATCGGGAGAAGGCTGAAGGACACGAGGACGATGCACAGCACCCCGATGTCCGCCACCCACAGCCCGAGAAGAGCGGCCGATCGCCCGAGGGCACCGAGGCCCCGCCCGAGCCAGGATTCGTTCGCCCGTTGCCGGGGGCTGCCAGTTCGTGGCGCCGACCGGATGTTCATTCCTGCTCCTCGGGAGTCATCGTCGAACCGTTGGGGCTTGATTCTTTCCCCTCCACAGCAACGTTGTCAGTGGAGCTAAGTCCACCTTCCTCGTCGAAGGAGCAATCCTCCGTTCGGCCCCTTTCCGCCTCCGAGGGGACGCTCGTCCGCCGCCGGGAGCGAGGACGCCTCGGTAGCTCCCGGACGGACCACCCTGGTCGCTCCCGGAGGCCGCTCACCGACGTCTTCCTCGGCGCGGGCCCAGTCCCGCGTGCACCCGGACGGGCCGACGACGCGCGCAACGCCTCTCCGCGAAACATCACCGGTCCTGCCCCCGTGCTCAACACGACAGACCTGAGGTCGCGCGCGATCAGCGATCGTTTCGGCGTTCCGTCTGCCGGATCCGACACGAGCGAACGCAAGCGAAACACCAGAAGGCTCCACCCGGACCAACCCGTCCTGCCAGCGACCATGACCACGAGCACCAGCCTCTGGACGCCGTCCGCGACTCGCCAGCAAATGGGATCAAATGTTCCCCAAATGATCGCACCTGGTGTAGCATTTGAGGCATGTCCCGCGATCTCTCGAGCTTGATCGACGCCTTGAGGACCGCCGGAGGAGACTTCACCGATGTCGAGGTGAAGGCTGCCGTCGGCGGGCTCCCCGAGTCGTTGGCCGCCAGCCTGAGTGCCCTGGCCAATCTCCCCGGCGGGGGGACGATCATCCTCGGACTGGACGAACGCACCGGGTTCCGTCCTGCGGGCCTGAAGGATCCACAGCTGCTCAAGCAGGGCCTGGCCACCAAGGCACAGGCCTTCGTCCCGCCCGTTCGACTCACCATCGACGACGGCCTCGTGGACGGCCAGCCGGTCGTGATCGCCAAGGTGCACGAGTGCGACCCGTCCACCAAACCCTGCCGGGTGGCCTCGACCGGGACTGCCTACCTGCGCGGCTACGACGGGGACTTCGCCCTGTCCACGATAGAGGAACAAGGATTCCTCGCCGCCCGCACGCCGCCACTCTTCGACCGCGCACCAGTCGCAGGAGCCGGTCCCGGCGACCTCGACCCGGACCTCCTCGGCTCCTTCGTGGAGGGCGTCCGAGATCGAGATCGACGCGGACTGGGACGCTTCGATGACGATCGAGAACTCGTCCGTCGAGCCGGGGTCACCGACGACGACGGTCGCCCCACGACCGCGGGCCTCCTCGCGCTCGGCCGCCACCCGCAGGAGTTCTTCCCCCGATTCGTGATCCAGGCCGCGGCCGAGCCGCACCTAGGGGATCCCGCAGGCGTCCGCGCCCGGGACCAGGCCACGATCACCGGCCCGATCCCGCACATGCTCGACGCGGCCATGGCGTGGGCGCGTCGCGCCTTCCGCACCTCAATCGTCACCACCGCCGACGGAGACGTCCGCGACCAGCCCGAGTACCCGCTCGTCGCCTTCCGGGAGCTGATCGCCAACGCCCTGGTGCACCGGGACCTCGACCATTGGTCGGCCGGCACAGCGATCGAGGTCCGTCTGCGTCGTGACCGCCTGGTCGTCACCAGCCCCGGTGGCCTCTACGGCATCACCGTCGACCGCCTGGGCCACGAGGGCGTCACCTCGGCACGCAACGCCCGCCTGGTCGCCATCTGCCAACACGTCAAGACCCCCGACACCGGCTCCCGCGTCATCGAGGCCCTCGCCAGCGGGATCCCCCTCGTCGCCGAAGCCCTCGCCGAGCGCGGGCTACCCCCGGCGACCTTCGTCGACACCGGCATCCGCTTCACCGCGCTGCTTCGCCACCTGCCGTCGGACGCCCGACCTGCCATGAACCTCACGACCACACAACTGGCCATCTACCAGGCACTGGGCTCCCGGCCCCGAGACGCCGCCGCCCTGCAATCGGAACTCGGCCTCGCCGACTCCACCATCCGTAAAGGCCTGCACGCGCTGCGCATGCTCGGACTGGTCCACCAGAACGGCGGCCGCGGCCGCCCGACCACCTACCGCCGAACGACCGACGACTGACAGTAAGAATGAGGTTGCGCCCCGCACCAACCGTCCTGACCCAACGACTGACCGACTTCGGGTCTTCAACTGCGGTTCGGGTCCATCCCGGCAACGGTGTAACTGCGGCTGGGGTCCATCTCAGTAACGGTGTAACTGGCCGAACGGCCCAGTGGGGTCTGTCGGCAGAGGGAGGTAGCTATTCAGGTACTTGTTGATCATGGTGTCGCGACACGCCCGGGGTGTCGGGGTTGGTGCCGTTCGTCGGCGATCGTGTTTGAATCCGTGGGTGCCTGGGCCGGAGGAGCTGTCGCGCGAGGAGCTGCTGGCGCTGCTCGCTGCCCGGGATGAGGCGTTGGTGGGCAGGGACGCGCGGATCGATGCGCTGCTGGTGACGGTCGGGGAGCTGACCGCGCAGGTGCAGGCGCTGGTGCTGAAGCTGGGCAAGGATTCCTCGAACTCCTCCAAGCCGCCGTCGTCGGACGGGCCTGGCCGCCGGCCCCGGGGTGGGTCGTCGAGGAAGGCCTCTGGGCGCAAGCCGGGCAAGCAGCCCGGGGGTCCGGGTGCGGCGTTGCGGCTGGTGGACGATCCGGACGAGCGGATACCGATCCCGGCCCCGGCGGCGTGCCGGTGCGGGACCTCGCTGGTGGAGGCCGGGGTGGTCGGGGTGCGGCGACGGCAGGTGCATGACCTGCCCGAGATCCCTGCCCCGGTGGTGACCGAGTACCGAGCCGAGGTCAAGTGCTGTCCCGGGTGCCGGACCGAGGTGACCGGTGAGTTCCCGGCCGGGGTGAACGCTCCGGCCCAGTACGGGCCGGAGATCACCGCTCGGGTCGCCGACGTCGTGATCGGCCACCACGTGCCGGTCCACCGCTCCACGATCCTGGTGATGGAGCTGCTCGGGATGCAGGTCTCCACCGGGTTCGCCGCGGGCCTGCGTGCTCGGGCGGCCGCGCTGATCCGTGACGGCGGGTTCCTGGAGGCGGTGAAGAACTTGCTCGCCACGGCCCCGGTGGTACATGCGGACGAGACGTTCGCCCGCGTCGGCGGGGGCACCGCGTTCGTGCACGTGGCCTGCACCGAGCACCTGACCCTGATGCACACCGGGGACGAGCTTGTTAAGTCTCTTGTGTAAGAGTCGCTCTTTCGGCTTAGTTGATGTTGGTTAGTAGGTCGGGTTGATGCGGTTGGGGTAGGCCTGGCTGAGGGCGTTGATCGCGGCGTTCCAGCCTTGGACGGTGCCGCCTTCGACGAGGTGGCCGGGGGCGGTGCGCTGGTTGGCGGGTTTGCCGCGGTCCTTGGTGCGGGCGCGGGCTCGTTTGTCCTCGATGTCGCGGATGGCCAGCCAGAGCAGCTTGGTGACGGCTTGGTCGTTCGGGAAGTGACCCCGATTCTTGATGATCTTGCGGAGTTGGTAGTTGAGTGACTCGATGCTGTTTGTCGTGTAGATGACCTTCCTCACGGCGGGTGGGAAGGCCAGGAACGGGATGAACCGGTCCCAGGCTCGTTCCCAGACGGCGATCGCGGCGGGGTACTTGCGTCCCAGCGGCGAGTCGGCCAGTTCCAGCAGGGCCAGCTGTGCGGCGTCGGGGTTGACGGCGGTGTAGACGGTCTTCAACCCGGCGCAGAACGTCTTGCGGTCGGCGTAGGCCACGTACCGGGTCGCGGCCCGGATCAGGTGGACCACGCAGGTCTGCACGACGGTGAACGGGAAGGTGGCCTCGATCGCCTCCGGGAAGCCGGTCAGCCCGTCGCAGCAGGCGATGACGATGTCCCGCACGCCGCGGTTGGCCAGCTCGGCGCACACCTGGGCCCAGAAGCTGGCGCCCTCGGCGGACTGGACCCAGATCCCCAGCACGTGCTTGACCCCGTCGGTGTCCACCCCGACCGCCAGGTGGGCGGCCTTGTTGGTGACGACGTTGCCGTCACGGACCTTGACCACCAGGGCGTCGAAGAACACCACCGGGTAGACGGCGTCCAGGGGCCGGGTCTGCCACGCGGCCACCTCGTCCAGGACGGCGTCGGTGATGTTCGAGATCGTGTCCCGGGACACCTCGGTGCCGATCGTGCGGGCCAGGTGGTGCTCGATGTCGCGGACCGTCATCCCACCCGCATACAAGGAGACGATCATGTCGTCGAGGCCCCCGCCGACCCGGGTGACACCCTTGGGGACCAGGGCCGGGGTGAACGTGCCGGCCCGGTCCCGCGGCGCCTCCAGCAGCACCGGGCCGACCTCGGTCTGCAGCGTCTTGGGGGTGGTCCCGTTGCGGGAGTTGCCGCCGTTGCGCCCGGCCGGGTCGCCCTTGCCGTACCCGAGGTGATCGGCCAGCTCCACGGCCAGGCCACGTTCCAGGACCGCCTTGACCAGCTGCGGCAGGAACCCGCCGTCCCCGGTCAGCCGCAGCCCCTGCGGACCCACCTCGGACAACACCTGGGTGATGATCTCGTCCGACAACACCATCTGCCGGAGCGCCCGCCCCGCCGGCCCGGCGAACACATCCGGCACCGGCGCAGCAGTGGCCTCAGGCTCGGTCACGAGCAGCCGTTCTGTCATGGTCATCTGGATCTCCGTCCCATCACCCGCATCTCACTACGAGCGATGATTCACGAGCACTCCGTTACACAGACCATCCGACACGCTCGGCCGACACCTTGCTGGAGGCCCACCGGATCGCCACCGCCGCCCGCGCCGAAGGCCGCGAGGAACTGACCGGCGAGGAACTGCGCACCATCGACCGGCTCTACACCGGTGCCCTGGCCAGGGCCCGCACCGACAACCCGGCCACCGACCACACCGTCCTGGCCGGACACGCCCGTACCCTGGCCGC
>JAUPKQ010000117.1 GCA_030837345.1 Actinomycetota bacterium
CTCCGAGTTCGGTGATGTTGGCGGCTTTGGCGGAGGCGGTGGGTAGGGAGCCGGAGTGGTTGCGGTTCGGGATCGCGTCTCAGGCGACGGCGCGGATCGGCGCCCTGATCCGGGACTGCCGGCGCGCCGTCCAGGACGACGACACCGAGCAGGTGGAGAACTGTCTCAGAGATCTTCTGGACCGTGACCTCGGGCGGCCCCTCACCCGTGAAGAACTGGATCTCTCTCTGTTCTTCAAGGCGTACGTCCTCAGCCACCGGGGCAAGGACGGCGACGCGGTCGCCCTGCTGGAGCCTCTCGTGGCGAGGCTGCTCCACGGGGAGTGCGGGCTGGCACCTGTCGCCCTCGGCCAGAAGTATCTCGGGGCCGCCTACTTCGGTTTCCAGCAGGGGGATGTCGCCCTGGAGGTTCTGAGCGAGGCCTCCGCCCGCACCCGGCGGATCCTGGCGACCGTGCGGCCCGACCACCGGGACGACGACTGGTGGCGTCTCGCCGCGACGGCCACCTCCGCGGACTACTCCGTGTGCGGCCCGGCGGCCGCTCTCGCCCAGGGGAGTTCCTGGCTCGCCGAACTGGAGGAGCTGGACGCCGGCCGCGCGCCGTCCGGGGTGGCGGCCCTGCGGTGGAACATCGGACTCTATCTCGCCGAGCTCGGGCGTCCGGGTGAGGGGCTCGCGCACCTCAGCGTCGCCGTCCGGTTGCACGACGTCGAGCGTTATCCGTGCGACGGAGCGAGACTCCGCATGGAATACGCGATGATCTGGATGATGAGTTGTCCGGAAGCCGTGGAGCAGGCAATTACGGTACTGGAATCGACACTTCCTGATCTGGAGAGGCACGCGTATCCGAGTGATCTGTGGGAATGGCGCATCATTCGGGCGAGGGCGGAGATCGTCGCCGGGCGCACGGAGTCGGTTCCGGCGCTCGTCTCCCCGATCCTGGCTGCGTCAGACGACGATCTGATGACCCGGGCGACGACGTGGATGATCCTGGGGGATGCGCGGGCGCTCCGTGACGAGGTGGGTGACGCGGGTGAGGCCTATGACCGGGCCGCATCATTCCTCTCTAGGTCGTCGAGGCGGTGGGGCCGGTCGCGTCACTGGCGCGATCTCGGTGATCGATATCTGCGGCTGGGTTTCAGGGACCGGGCCGTCACGGCCTATGACCGCGCCTTGACGATCGCTGATCTCCCGGCCTTCCCCGGGGTGCCGCCGCTGCGGGTGTAGTCGCGTTCTCCAGCAGTAAACAGCGCTGTGACTTGCCTGTCACCAGGAGCTGTGACTAGGCTGTTGGAAGGTCACCCAGTCTCTCTCTGCTGGGCCGCGAAGGGCGGCTGGTGGGCCGTCGGGAAGGGGCGGCGAGACGTCGGGCCATCGCCTCGCCGCCCCCTCCCAAACCGGAAACAACCTCGTGGGGGCGAGGTTGTTGACTAGGGACGCGAGCGGATGATGGAGTAATTTGTCACATCAAGCGTACGCGTGGCGTTTGTTGCCTCGATCGGCAGCAGGGCCTGGAATCCTCGGCAGCAGGGCATGGAGCCTCCTGCCACAACGGCCGTCGTCTCCGACCCGGAGGTGTGGGACAAGATCGCGGGGAGACCGAAGGTGATGCCTAGGATTGCAGCCGCAGAAACGGCAGCCAGGCGACGCGACATGATGTACTCCTGTTAAGTGAGTTGTGACTGGATGGTCAGCGGCAATGTTACCGGTCGATCCCCTGATAACACCGATGTGCTCGGATCGGTCACAGGTGAAGGATGATCGGGATGTGCGCCGAGTCGGACCGGGAGCGGCCGTAATAATTGATCAAGTGAGTGTCCGGTGGGCATGGATCTCCATTCCGGCGGCCTGCGCAATGATCTGGCTGTCCCTCCTGGTGTCCAGGAGCTAGCTTAGGCACGCGGGGCAGCTGTGGGGGAGGGCAGATTGTGACGACTTTCGGTCAGAGGTTGCGCACGCTGCGACTGGCGGCAGGGCTGTCGCAGTCGGAGCTCGCCGGCGAGGACCTCTCGGCGAGCTACGTCTCGTTGATGGAGGCGGGCAAGCGCACGCCGAGCAGCGACGTGATCCACCAACTGACGCGGCGATTGGGGTGTTCCCCCGCCCAGCTGATGGACGGCGGATCGTCCGAACGCGAGGATCGCATGAATTGCGAGGTCTCCTTCGCGCGCCTGGCAATTGAGCACGGCGAGGCCGCGGAAGCCCGGCGGCGGCTGGAGCAACTGGTCTCGGAAGAGGACCTTTCCCGCCGGTTGTACGACGAGATCGTTCACCTGCTCGGTGTCGCCTGCGATCGCTCGGGAGATCTGATCTCCGCGATCCGTGTGCTTCTGCCGCTTTTCGAACGGGCTTGTTCCGGCGATACCCACCTGATTGTCAGCCTGCTCGGCCTGCGGCTGTGCGGGTGTTATCAGGACGCCGGTGATCTCATTCGCGCCGTCGAGGTCGGCGAACGTGCCATCGCGGCGTCGCGCGAACAAGGGCTTGCGGACACAGACGATTTCCTTCGGTTGTGTGCGACGACGATGTGGGCCTACGTGGAACGCGGTGACGCGGCCCATGCCCGTGTGATGGCGGAGCAATTGCTCCCCGAGGCCCAGGCGAGCGGCAGCCCGGCCGGCCAAGCGTCCCTGTACTGGAACCTGGGTGCTCTGGCGGCCAAGGAGGGCCGTGTATCCGCCGCGCTGAAGCTCTACGAGCAGGCCTTGGGGCGGCTGAGCGAACTCGACAACACCCGGGACTTCGCCCGCCTCAGATTGTCGATCGCCGGGGTTTTCCTGAGCGAGGATCCACCGCGGACGGCCACGGCGATGGATCTTCTCCGCCGGTGCGCCGACGATGTCCAAGACCTGGGTGGTCCCCTCGAACGAGCGGAATGGCATTGGGAGATGGCCGTGGTCCTGCTCCATCTGGGGGAGCTCGACGAGGCCGAGAAACATGCCCGTGATTCGGCCAGCCTCTCCGTGGGATCGCCCGTTCCCCACGCGGATGCGCTACAGGTTCTGAGCGACATTCTCGCGGCCCGGGGTAACAGTGTGGAGTCGTTCCAGGCTCTCCTTCGCGCTCAGGACGCGCTCGGTGAGACCGGCCCGTCCAGGAAAGTCGCGTCGGAATGGCGAAAGATTGCCGAACGACTCACCGCCCACGATTCGACGATGGCGATAGCCGCGTTTCGCCAGGCTCTTGAAGCGGCCGGGGTCCGTGACCGTAGCGTGGCGAATCGCCGCCAGGCGACGGCCCTGCGTTCCCGTCGGAGCGTGCCCGCCGACCGTCCCTGAGCGGCTGTCCCCGTGGTCGCGGCGTTCGGACCCGTGGCCGGGGCGTTCGCAGAGGGCTTCGCCGGAGCCCGGAGCGCGCCGTGGAGCACCTGCCGGAGACCCTGCCGGAGACGAGGGCCGGGATGCGGGCCGCCGGCCTGAACGTTTTTCAGGATCACGTGCCCCGGTGCGATGACGGTGGCGACAGCGGAGTCCTGATCGAGCCGGGAGACCGCCAGACGCTCGGCGTCCGGGATGTGGGGGACCCGCAGTCGGAGGGATCCGAGAGGGAAGATCCAGGGGAGAGGATCCAGGGGAAGAGGATCCGCAGGGAGCTGACCGCTCCCTGGTGGGAAGGGGCGACGAGTCGATGGCCCGACGTCTCGCCACCCCTTCCCGATGTGTCGCGTGGCCCCCCTTCGCGGCCCAGGGAAGGAAAGCCCCTCGGCAACACGGCTCACACTTTAGTCACCGAGACTGTGACGGAACAGTAACTATGGGCATGACTTTCTGTTACCGGGAAGACCCCTGCGAAATCGTTCCCGGGTCCCCGAAGCGACGCCCGGCCGGAACCGGAGCAGGACCGGGTCAGGGAATCCGGACCGCCAGGCCACCGGGACGGACACTGACCCGCAGCGTGCGGGCGTCACCCGCCGGGTCGCCGTCGACCTGGACGGCGAGAGGCTTCTCCGCACGGATCTCCGCGGAGTGGCAGCGGTAGTGCCGGACGACGGTCCTGGCCCCGGGAACACGGACCTTGCTCAACTTGGCGCGTGACAGCACGGTGAAGACGACGGCTCCCCAGTCCACGACGCTGCGGGGGGCGACGACGACGATGTCGAGCCAGCCGTCGTCCACCTCCGCGTCGGGCAGGAGAGCGAGACCGCCCGTCAGCTCCCCGCAGTTACCGACGACCACGCTGCGCACCCGGCTCCGGACCGGTTCGGCGTCGTCCACCTGGAGCGTCACCGCCGTGGTGCGCCCCCGCAGACGGCGGGCACCGGCGACGACGTAGGCCCACCAGCCGACCTTCTCCTTCAAAGCGGGTTCCACGGTCGCCATCACCTCGGCGTCGAACCCGAGCCCCGCCATCACGAGGAAGGTCTCGTGCACGGGGACGTCGTCCTCGCCCGAGACGTCGATCTCCAGGTGCCCGACGTCGATGCGCTGCTCGTGCCCGGTCAGGGCGACCTTGACGGCCAGTTCGTGGTCGTAGAGGGGGATGCCGAGATTGCGGGCGAGGAGATTGCCGGTCCCCATGGGGAGGATGGCGAGACTTGTCCCGGTTCCCTCCAGCCCGGCGGCGATGTTGCGCACGGTGCCGTCCCCGCCGTACGCGAGAACGGTGCGGGCACCCATCTCGACGGCGGACCGTGCGGCGGCCCTGCCCGGTTCGTCGATCCGGGTCTCGAACCACAGAGGTCTCTGCCAGGCCAGTTCGGAGCACCGGCGGGCCAGCCAGGCGCGCTCGCCGTCCATGTCTGAGATCTTGGTCGGGTTGGCGACGACGGCGGGCAGGGGGTTGGGGACGTCGATCTCCTCGGTGGCCGGATCTTCAGGCCGCTGCGAACGCCCCCGGCGCCAGGCCGTCGCCAGGACGGTCGCCAGGACGACGAGGACGACGAGGACGGCGACCGTGACCACCACGGCGGCGTCCAGCGCGGTGGGTGGCACATGGTTCGCACCCGGGTGCATGACTCCTCACGCTAGCGCGCATGTCGGGACTCGCCCGCACGAGACGCTGGATAGGGTTGAACGGTGATCGATCTGCGTCAACTGCGTGACGACCCCGAGCGCGTACGAGCGAGCCAGCGGGCCCGGGGCGCCGACCCCGGTCTCGTCGAGGCGGTCCTGGCCGCCGATGAGCGACGGCGGGCGAGTCTGCAGGAGTTCGAGAAGGCCCGGGCCGGGCAGAAGGCCCGGAGCCGCGAGGTCTCGAAGGCGAAGGGTGAGGAGAAACAGCAGCTGATCGCCGCCACCCGGGAACTCGCCCAGCGCGTCAAGTCGCTCGAAGCCGCCGCGGACTCCGCCGTGGAGGAACTCGGTGCCCTGGCCCGGAAGCTGGACAACGTCGTCGAGGACGGCGCCCCCGCCGGGGGCGAGGACGACTACGTCGTGCTCCGTGAGGTCGGGACCCGCCGGGACTTCGACGCCGAAGGATTCACTCCCCGTGACCACCTCGAACTCGGTGAACTGCTGGGGGCGATCGACACCGAGCGCGGCGCGAAGGTTTCGGGGGCCCGCTTCTACTACCTGACCGGCGCCGGGGCCCGCCTCGAACTCGCGCTGCTGATGTGCGCGGTCGACACCGCCGTCGCCCACGGGTTCACCCCCGTCATCACCCCCACCCTCGTCAAGCCGGAGGTGATGGCCGGCACGGGATTCCTCGGGGAGCACTCCGACGAGATCTACCGCCTGGAGGCGGACGACCTGTATCTCGTCGGGACGAGCGAGGTCGCCCTCGCCGGTTACCACTCCGGCGAGATCGTCGATCTGTCGGCAGGTCCGCTGCGTTACGCCGGGTGGTCCGCCTGCTACCGGCGCGAGGCGGGGTCCTACGGCAAGGACACCCGCGGGATCATCCGCGTCCACCAGTTCCACAAGGTCGAGATGTTCAGCTGGTGCCGCGTCGAGGAGGCGCACGACGAGCACCTGCGGCTCCTCGGTTTCGAGGAGGAGATGCTCGCGAAGGCCGGGCTTCCGTACCGGGTGATCGACGTCGCCGCGGGTGATCTCGGGTCGTCGGCGGCACGCAAGTACGACTGCGAGGCCTGGGTCCCGACGCAGGGACGTTTCCGCGAGGTGACGTCGACATCCAACTGCACCACCTATCAGGCGCGTCGTCTCGATGTCCGGGAACGTGACCCCCACACCCCGGACGGCGGGAACCGTCACGTGGCGACGCTCAACGGCACGCTCGCGACCACCCGCTGGATCGTGGCGATTCTCGAGAACCACCAGCAGCAGGACGGGTCGGTGCGGGTCCCGGAGGCCCTTCGTCCCTACCTCGGCGGGATCGCCGTCCTGCCGCCGGTGACGTGACGACGTCGTCGGCGCCGACGCGGTTGGTGGCGCTCGACGTCGACGGCACGATCATCGACATCGACGGGCGGCTGAGCGACCGGGTCCGGGACGCCGTCGCGGCGGTGGCGGCGGCGGGGATCCACGTCGTCGTCGCCACGGGACGCTCGTCGTTCGGGACGGTGCCGATACTCGACCGGCTCGGGCTCCAGCACGGCTACGCGGTGTGCAGCAACGGCGCCGTCGTCCTGCGCCTCGACCCTGACCAGCCTGTCGGGTACGAGGTCGTGCAGGCTGAGACGTTCGATCCGTCGACGCTCCTCAAGCTGCTGCGCGAGCATCTTCCGACCGCTCTCTACGCCGTGGAGATCCTGGGTTTCGGGCACCGTCTCACAGCGCCGTTCCCCGAGGGGGAACTGTCCGGTGAGATGGAGTTCGTGGCGTTCGACGACCTGCTGGGGACTCCGGTGACACGTGTCATCGTCCGCAGCCCGGAGCACACCTCGCAGGATTTCCTCGACCTGGTCGGCCGCCTCGGGTTGCACGAGGCGAGCTACGCCGTCGGCTGGACCGCCTGGCTCGACCTCGCCCCCGAAGGAGTGAGCAAGGCCAGCGCGCTGGAGACGGTGAGGGGGTGGCTGGGGGTTCCGGCGGAGAACACCCTGGCCGTCGGCGACGGACGCAACGACCTGGAGATGTTCGGGTGGGCGGCCCGGTCCGTCGCGATGGGCCAGGCCGATCCCGAGGTGATCGGGGCCGCCAGCGAGGCGACGGCCCCCGTCGGGGAGGACGGTCTCGCGATCGTCCTGGAGGCGCTGGCCGAGAGCCTGTGACCGGCTTCACCGGGCCCGGACCGGTCGTCCGCGGGCGACGGGTTGTGACCTGCCCCGTACCGGACGAGCATGGATGGGGGGCGAACGGGCCCCGAGGCGAAGGCACGGGGCGTCCACGCCTGGTACTTTCGTCGGACCTGGAGGGAGGGCCGTGGAGCACTTCGTGACGATCGAGCGCGCCATTGCCTGCCCGCGCGCCTCGGTAGCTGTCGCGGCCGAGACGGCGGCCCAGGTGCTGGGTGCGGCAGGGTATCGGCGTGGTCTCGGCCTCGGGCCGACCGCGAGCTATGTCCGCGCCTACCGTCCGTCCTGGGTCGTCACCGTCGCCTTGTTCGCGGCCGTCCCAACCCTGGGCCTCTCCCTGCTCCTGCTGAAGTACCGGATCAAGGATCACTGCAACATCGTGATCGAGGACGGTCCCTACGGGGTCGTCGCCCTGGTCTCCGGCCGGGTTCCCGACACCCTGCCCGAGGCGCTGGAGTCCGCGTCCGGCCAGTACGTCGAGGAGCAGTACGGCGGCGGCGGGCAGCAGCCGCCCCCGATGCTCCTTTCTCCCGCACCGGGCCAGGAGGGGTCGCCCTCCCACACCCCGCAGGCGATTCTGCGGCCGGCGACGCCCGTGCCGAGGGGTGAGGAGGAGTACTCCGGCTCCGGGTACGGTTTCCCCGGGCACGCCACCCCGCACCCGGACTCTCCGTACGGGGGCCCGTCGTTCGACCCCTATCCGGCACCCGGCAGGACCCCTGTACCGGTCGAGTCGCAATCCAGACCCGAGCCCCCTTTTCCGGCGCCGGGCCCCGTCCGGCCGCCGTCGAAGCTCGCTCCGCCCCTCCCTGCCGATTCCCCGCGGGAGCGCCCCCAGCCGGGGCCCGTCGCGCCTGCCGTCGGCTCCTCCCAAGGATCCGGTGCGGCCTCGGACGACGAGCAGTTCTCCTCGACGTCCGGCCGGGTGTCCTGGACCGGAGGGGGCCGTCCCGGCCCTCTGCCGGCCCCGCCCGGGCCGGCGCCCGTCTCACCGATCAGCCGCCCACCGGGCAGGCCCCCGCTCGCGGGCAACCCGACCCCTGGCCCGGCCTCCGCGCCGTCGTCCGACGCGGGGACGCCGTACGCGCCGACAGGCCCCTCGGGCGCCCCTCAGGCGGCCCCCGGGCGGGTCGCTACGGCGGCACCGGAAGAGGCCTACGTCATGCGTGTCGACAGCGGTGAGGCCCTCGATCTCGGTCCCTTCTGCCTGCTGGGTCGCGAGCCCGTGGCCAGGGACGGTGACCCGCCCGCTCAACTGGTGCGCTTCGATGATCCGAAGCTCTCGGTGAGCAAGACGCACATCGCGTACGGGGTGGATCAGCAGGGAGTCTGGGTCATGGATCGCAATTCCACAAACGGGACCACGATCATCGATCCCTCCGGCCGGCGCATGACCTGCGCTCCGGGAAACCGGCAGTACCTGTCGCCCGGTTACCAGATCCAGATCGGACAACGGCGAATAACCGTTGAGTCGTTCGGTTCCCCGTCGGCCTGAGTGCTGGGCGCTCGGCCGAGTGGATGCTCTCGGTGACCGTGGGTTCTTCTGCCGTTGGCAGCGGGCGACAGGTACGCTCGCGATTGCGGCGGGCGAACGCCAGCCGAACGGTACGAATCGGGACGGGGATCAATGATCGTCGTGACCTGGGGGTCTGCCACGGACACCGGCAGGGTCCGGGCCCGAAACGAGGATTCCGTCCTCGCCCAGGCCCCCGTGTTCCTCGTCGCGGACGGGATGGGCGGACACCTCGGCGGTGAGGTCGCCAGCCAGATGACCGTGGACACGTTCCGTGAGCTTCTCGGCCAGCCGACGGTCGTCGCCTCGGACATCCCCGCCCTCATCCAGGGTGCCAACGAGGCGATCCGGCACCGGGCCCGCACGGATCCCGCCGTCAGCGACATGGGGACGACGGCCGTGGGCCTCGCCATGGTCACCGAGGCGGGGATCGACTACTGGCTCGCGTTCAACGTCGGCGACTCCCGGATCTACCGGCTGCACCAGGGCGTGTTGACGCAGGTGACGGTGGACCACTCCTACGTCCAGGACCTCGTCGCCGCCGGGCGTATCGCCCCCGAGGAGGCCCGCACCCACCCGGAGCGGAACATCGTCACCCGGGTCCTCGGGGTCCAGGACGCGCCCGTCCCCGACTTCTGGGTGTTCCCGCCCGAGCCGGGCGAGCGGTTCCTCATCTGCTCCGACGGCCTCTCCGGGGAACTCGACGACCACGTCATCGCGCACCTTCTCTCCGTCCGGGCCGAGCCTCACGAGATCGCCCGTCTGCTCGTCGAGACCGCGAACCAGTCCGGAGGCCGGGACAACATCTCGGTGATCGTCGTGGACGTCGCCGGGGCCGATCCCCAGGACATCGACCTCTCGGGCATGAACCGCTACGCGGCCGACACGACGCCCGACCTCCCACCGGTGCAGGAGGCCTACCCGAACTCCCCGGGGTACGCGCCTCAGCCGGGGTACGCGCCGCAGCCGGGGTACCAGCCCCAGCCGGGGTACGCGCCGCCGCCCCAGCCGGGCTACGAGACCCAGCCCGGGTACGAGACCCAGCCTCAGCCGGGGTACGCGCCGCAGCCGGGGTACGCGCCGCAGCCGGGGTACCAGCCTCAGCCCGGGTACCAGCCTCAGCCCGGGTACGAGACCCAGCCCCAGCCCGGGTACGCGCCGCCGCCGGGGTACCAGCCTCAACCGGGGTATGCGCCGCCGGGGGGCCAGCCGCAGCCCGGATACCGGCCCCAGCCGGGGGGCCAGCCCCAACAGCAGGGCTACCAGCCCCCGCAGAGCCACGAGTTCCCGCCCGAGCAACAGACGCAGCCCGTGCTGCGACGTCGCCGCGACCGGATGCCCCCGATCGACTTGGACGTCGACGCCACTCCGCCCTGGGGACCCGGTCCCGGCGGGCCACGGCCCACCACCTAGATGATCGGTTCCTCGGGGTCTCGTGGCCGCGTGGGGTGAGACGGAACGAAGCGGGTGACCAGGCTTTCCGTCCCTGGGCTCCGCCGGCCAGGGCCGTTCAGGCGACGGGCACCGCGACGGCTTTGCCGGAGAGTTGCGGTTTGGTCGGCACGGTGACCGAGACGGTCAGTTTGCCCTTGACGGGTTTCGTGGAGACGAGGACGACGACCGCTCCGCGGCTGTCGATACGGCTGAAGGACGAGGACCCGGATGCCGCGACGATCGCTCCGACCCCGGAACAGCGTTTGACGCACTGGTTGCGCCGGCTCGGTGCGAGCGTCAGGTTGACGCGGTAGCGGCCCTTCCCCGCGGAGACGGCGGTGCCGGAGAACGGTACCCGGGCGGCGAGCCGGGTCGAGGTCTCGGCGACGTCCTGGTTGCTGCTCGCTCCGATCAGGAACGAGATGGACAGGTCGCCCTCGGGCACCTTGGCGGCCGGGATCGTGTATCTGGCCGGAAGCGAGTTGAGGCCTTCGGCGAGGTAGACCGGGTCGCCGTTGACCAGGATCGAGTACTCGTCGGCGTGGTCGCGGTTCTTCGCCGGGTTGGCCCAGGTCACCGTCACGGATCCGTTCCTCGCCCAGGAGGCCTTGAGCGAGGTGACCGGGTAGACGGGCGTCGCGTCCTGGTCCGGCATCGGGAACCAGACCGGTGCCGAGAGGACCTCCCCGTCGTCCTCGGTCGAGGCGGTGACCTGGTACCCCGCCGGTCCGTTCGGGAACAGCGCGCGGACCGTGTCACCGGGGTAGGTCGTCGTGGTCTTGCCCTTCGCCGTCCAGCGCGTCACCTGGTACTCGGTGACCTGCGCCTCCGAGTCGGGCACCCAGTGCAGCATGATCTGGTCGAAGACGTCCCGGCCTCCCACGGTGCGGGAGGCGTAGGCGTCCGCCGTCACGGCGAGGGACGGCGCGGGGGAGGGGGCGTCGTCCGACACCCCGAGCGCCTTGGCCGCGTTCACCAGCCCGGCGCCCGAGCGGGGGTCGCGGCCGGCGGGCGGCAGATCGGTCGCGGTCTCGACGAGCCGCGCGCTCACCTGGGCCGGGGTCCACCTCGGGTTCTGCTGGAGCAGCAGGGCGGCCAGGCCCGCGACGTGGGGGGCAGCCATCGAGGTGCCTGACTCGGCCGAGAAACCCTGCGGCGTGCGGTTGGTCGACACGGTGGAGTAGATGTTCTCGCCCGGGGCGGCGACGGTGACGCCGGAGTCGAAGGACGACCAGGACGCCGGCCGGAGGCTGCTGTCCGCGGCGACCACGGAGATCGTTCCGGGACAGCTCGCCGGTGCCTGCGGGGTGTTCGCCCCGGTGCCGTCGTTGCCCGCCGCGGCGACGACCACGACGTTCTTGCTCACCGCGGCCTTGACCGCCGCGCAGATCGGCCGGATGGTCTGGGCCGTCGTCGCGATGTCGAGGAAACCGAGCGACAAGTTGATCACCCGGGCGCCCTTGGCGGTCGCGTAGGTGATCGCCGAGGCGACCTGTGTGGTGGTGACCTCGACGCTGGTCTGGATGTTCACCGCGAGGAGCTTCGCCCCCGGTGCGACCCCGGTCACGCCCCGGCCGTCGTTGTTGCCGACGATGATCCCGGCGACGTGGGTGCCATGGCCCACCTCGTCCGGGCGGTTCCCTGTGACGATGCCGCCCGTGGCAGGGTCGACGTAGGCGCTCGGGAGCAGGCGCCCGGCGAGGTCGGGGACCGTCCGGTCGACACCGGAGTCGATCGTCGCGACGACGACGCCCTCACCGGTGGCGGTCCCCCATGCCTGAGGGACGTTCATCACCCGCAACGGCCACTGGAGGTCGGTCCGGTCGCCCCGGAGGTACTCCTTGTACGCGGCGGGCACCGCTGCCGGGGAGGCCGGTCCGCTCTTCGCCGCCGCCTTCATGACGGCCCGGCTGGAGCGGGCCTTCCAGGTGCTGCCCCTGCCGAGCGCCGACGGGCCCGTGGAGGACCGGGCCTGGACCCCTGTCGACAGTGCTCCGGGATCGGCCTGGGCGACGACCGGACCGGTGACGGTCCAGACGACGGCGGCCGTCGTCGTCAGAACTCCGATCCTGCGCCACCGGCGACGGAACGTATCCGAGTTGATCGCTGAATGACTCCGGCCCGTTACGGTCCGAGGTTCCCGGCCCGCATCTTCGGTAGCACGCACAGTTGTGCAAACTATCGGCTCGCGCAGCGTTCGCGCTGGCCCTCGCGGCGTGGGACAGCGACACGCCGCGAATTCCCCTCCCCGTGGATGCTGTGGTCCACCCCGTACCTGCTTACCCTGCGAACGTGGACGCGATCGGTGACCTGCTCCGGACGGCGGCCGGCCTGTTGGGGGCCAGACCATTGCCGCCGCCCCGGATCGTCGCCCTGACCGCCCTGGTGGCGGCGGTGGCGGTGCTCTACCGGCCCACGTGGAGGGTTCTGCGTCACGTCGTGACCATCGCCCACGAGGGCGGGCACGCCGGGGTCGCGACGCTGACGGGACGTCGGTTGCAGGGGGTGCGGCTGCATTCCGACACCTCGGGGCTCACCGTCTCCGCCGGGCGGCGGACCGGTCCCGGCGTCGTCGCCACCCTGCTCGCCGGCTACCTCGCGCCGTCCGTTCTGGGGCTCGGGGCGGCGGTGGCGTTGAGCTACGGCCGGGTGTTCCCCGTGCTGTGGGCGGCGATCGTCCTGCTCGGCGTTCTGCTCCTGATGATCCGGAACCTCTTCGGCATCCTGTCCGTGGTCGTCACCGGGGCGATGCTCGTGGCCGTCGCGGGATGGGCGTCCCCCGACGTCCGGGGCCTCGCCGCCTACCTCCTCACCTGGTTCCTGCTGATCGCCGGGCCGCGGCCCGTCATCGAGCTCCAGGTGTCGAGGTGGCGCGGTCTGGCCCCCGCGTCGGACGCCGACCAGCTCGCGCGTCTCACCGGCCTCCCCGCGCTGTCCTGGGTCGTCATGTTCCTCGTTCTGACGGTGGCGACCCTCGCCGGGGGTGGGTGGCTCCTCGCCTCCCCCGTCCTCCCGCCGCGCTGACGGTCGGGACTCAGCGCAGGTTCAGGGCGTCCAGATGGCGGGTCAGGCGTTCGCTGAGTCCCGCCGTCCAACCGGAGGGCGAGGTGATCGCGGCCCAGGCCGCCGCGGCGGGCGGGTGGAAGCTGTGCCCGTGCCCGGACGGCGCCCCGTACGCCAGGGCGAGATCCCCGCTCACCTGGACGAACGTCACGACCGGGAACCATCGCATCGCCTCCAGCACGTCCCGCCCGCGGGGCTCCTCCAGCCAGTCCGGGCGGCGCCAGAGGAGGCTGGGCGTCCACCAGGTCACCGGATCCGACGGGTTCTGGAGGTAGACCACCCGGGGAGAGATCCAGGGGGTGTCCGGCCGGGTGAGGTCCTCCGGGCGGCTCGCGAAGCGGACTTCCCTCCCTGACCCGTAGACCGGGAGCACCTCCGGCGTCCCCGGATCCCGCCGGGAGACGAGACCGTGCCAGAGGAGGTTCTCGTGGGTCGGGCCGCTCCAGAGGACACCGTCGGTACGTGCCCTGACGTCGGCGAGGCTACGGAACCCCGCCTCGCTGCCGAGAGCCCCCAGGCTCTCGGCGAAGACGACGAGCTTCGGTCTCCGCCCGGGTGGCAGCAGCGACCACCGGGCCCGGACCTGCTCGAACAGTTCGGAGCCCGCCCGGGCCACCCGCCCGCGCTCGCTGAGGTGGGAGATCCAGCTCGGCAGGTACGAGTACTGCATCCCCACGATCGCGGTGTCCCCCCGGTGCTCGTATTCGAGCGCCGAGGTCAGGTAGGGGTCGATCCAGCCGGTTCCGGTCGTGGTGACGACGCAGAGCACCGACCGAGAGAAGGCGCCGGTCCGCTCCAGCTCACGGACGGCGAGCGCGGCGGCCGCCCGCGTGTCCGCCGTCGTCCGGAGCCCGACGTAGACCCGCACGGGGTCCTTGACCGGACCTCCGCGGGGCTCGAAGGCGACGAGGTCCGCCGTCGTCGGGCCGCCGGCGACGAAGACGCGCCCCTCGGCGCCCAGGGAGTCCCAGCTGACGGCGGACCCGGGACTCCCCGAGCGGGTCGGCCGGGCCGGGGCGTCCCGCGGTGAGGACTGGACGTCGTTGACGGCCGAGAAGACGCGCTCGGAGGCGGTGAGGAAACCGCCGGCCGCGATCTCCTCGGCGATGACGGTGACGGCCATCAAGGCGGCGGTGGTCCCGAGCAGCTGGAGCGGTCCGGGAGGGATCCACCGTCGCAGGCGGTGGGAGACGTAGCGTCCGGCGCCGCGGAGAGCGCGGACCACGACGACGCTCCCGGCGAGCACGAGCGCGGCGACTCCCGGGACCCGCAGGTAGTTCCACCGGTCGGGTGCGGGCAGCCCCGACAGGAGGTGGAGGTCCCGTTGCCAGGCCGACCCCTGGTAGACGGCGGCGACGACGAGCAGCACCAGGGCGATGACGAGCGCCTGCTCGGTCGGCTGGACGACGGCGCGGGGGTGGACGGCGTCCACGACGCGCCGGACAGGGGGGATCCGGCGGAGGAACGTGCCCGCCCGGCCTACCAGGGATCCGATCGCGTAGCCGAGGAAGAGGGTGATGCCGCTGATCAGTCCCTGGGCGAGCCAGGGACGAGGGATCAGGCTCGGGGTGACGGACATGCAGAAGAAGAGGAGTCCGACGACCGATCCGGTCGGCCGGGGCCGCAACCAGAAGTACGCAGCCTCGGCTGCGTGTCGTGCGCGGCGTCTCACCCCGCCGAGCATGCCCGTTGGCACGGGATCCCGCATGGGACCCGGCACGGGATCCCGTATGGGACCCGGCACGGGCGATGAGGTCCCAGATCCGACACGCCCCGCGACTCCGTCAGAATCGGATGCGGGTGCGTCACTCTGGAGGGGTCCCCCAGCAGGACCGGTGATGTTCCGGAATCCGTGGGGCGGTCGATGGGCCGTCGCCGGTCGGAGGATGCGCATTTCCGTCGTTTGGTGGACTATTCCGGTCGGGCTGAGGGAGACTCAGGATCCGGCCGGTGACGACCGGCTCGCTCGACCGAGGAGCAGATTCTTGCCTGCCGCCAACAGGGTTGATGTGCGGGCGCGGCGGGTGGCCGCGCGCCTGCTCTCGGGACGCGGCTGGCGGACGTCGCACCGTTCGGTCCGCCCCGACGATCAGCGGCAGGACCTGCGTATGAACCCTTCGCCCACGCGGGGGGCGGTCGGCGGACACCCCGCCCGGGCCGCCCGCGTCGCCCGGACCCTCCAGTCGTTCGAGGCCGACGACTGGGTGTTCCTCAGCAGGGTCCACCGGCCTGGCGGTGGCCGCCGTCTCATCGACCACCTGCTGGTCGGGCCGGGTGGGATCGTCGTGGTCGACAGTCATCCGTGGGTGGGCCGCATCGAGGTGACGCGGGGCGCCGTCCAGCAGAACGGGTTCTGGCGCGAGGCCGAGACCGCCGAGGTGGCCGGCGTGGCGGGAGCCGTCGCGGCCCTGCTGCTGCCCCAGCACCGGACGGCGGTCCACGCGGTCATCTGCGTCGCCCAGCACAATCTGGCGCACCACGTGGTCAACCCCGGGGTGCACGTCGTCGGGATCACCGAGCTCGCCCCGGTCCTTCGCGATCTCCCTCACCGTCTGCACCCCGCGGAGATCCTCCAGGTACACACCCTGCTCCGGCAGCTCCTCGGGGGGCCTGGCTCGCCCGAACAGCTGACGACCGCCGCTCTCGACCGTGTCCCGGGGCCCACGCCGTCCGCGGGATCGGTGGGATCCGCCGGTTCCGGCTCCGGTCACCGCCCGCTGGACGACGTGATCGTCCTGCCCGGCGGGTCCGAGCGGTGGACGGCGCAGCCGACGGCGCAGCGGGCCGCCGCCCGGCGGCGCTCCGCCCGGCGGCCACGTCCGGCCCGGCGCTCGTTCACGGCGCGGATGCTGCTCGCCGTCGTGGTGGCGCTGGGTGTCGTGCTTCTCGGCCCAGCCATGATCCACCGTGGTGAGGAGGGGCCGGGGATGGGTCCCGCCACCCCGTCGTCGCCCGTCATGCCGGTGTCCGGCCCGGTGACGCCGTCCGCCCCGGCCGCGGTCCTGCGCTAGCGTCTGGGCGGGACCCCGGTCGCCCCGGCGGACGCGTCCGGACGCGTCCGGGTGCTTCCGGGGAGCGCGTCGGCAGGTGTGCCGCAGGCTGTGCGCCGTAGGGAAGATGGAGTCGTCCGCGTGTCAGATGGAGGAACGGGTCGGCTGCGTCAGCTGATCGGCAAGGCCGGGTGGAACCTCTTTGACCAGGCGCTCTCCTCGCTGACGAACATCGTCCTCACCCTGCTCGTCGCCCGGCAGTCGAGCGATGTCGGTTTCGGTGCGTTCTCCACGGCTTCTCTGCTCTTCAGCCTGCTCATCGCGGTCGAGCGGGCGGGTGTCGGGCAGGTCCTCAGCATCCGGCACAGCGAGGAGACCGACGAGGGGATGCGCGACGTCGCGGCCCGGGCGTTCGGGACCGTTCTCGCGCTGGTCGCCCCGCTCGGCCTGCTGATCGCCGGGGTCGGCGTCGCCTACGGGGAGGCGCTGCGCGGTCCCCTGCTCGCGATCGGCCTCCTGATGGCGCCGCTCCTGCTCCAGGACACCGCCCGGATGGTCTTCTTCGCGCAGTCCAAACCGGAGCTCGCCGCGCTGAACGACACGGTGTGGGCCGTCGTCCAGTTCACCGCCACGGGCGTGCTGTTCGTGACGGGGACGGCGAGCACCACCTCGCTCATCGTCGTCTGGGCGTCGTCGGCGGGGGTCGCGGCGCTGCTGGCGATGGTGCGGCTGCACGCCTTCCCCCTGCTCTCCGCGGCGGTGCCGTGGGCCCGGCGCCACCGGGCCCTGCTCGGCTACCTCCTGCCGGAGACGCTCCTGACCAGCGGGGGCGACAAGGTCGCCTACTTCGCGGTCACCGGCATGATCGGCCTGGCCGGTCTCGGCGCGGTCAACGGGGCCCGGCAGGTCCTCAACCCGTTGCTGATCATCACGTCGGCGGCGGTCACGTTCATGATCCCGGAGATCTCCCGTCGCGACACCCTGACGCCGAGGGTCCGGCGCCTCATCGGGCTCGCCCTGGGCGTGGCGATGGCCGTCGCGACGCTCGCCTACGTCGGTCTCGTCCTCCTCCTGCCGTCCTCGGTCGGGCGGTGGGCGATGGGGGACACCTGGGCCGGTATCGAGACCGTGCTGCTGCCCATGGGGGTCTTCTCCGCGGCGTCGGCCGCCTGCGCCGGGCCGTTCATCGTCATCGCCGGAATGGGACATGCCAAGCGGACCTTCCGCCTGACGGTCCTCCAGACGATCCTGCTCCCGCTGATGCCCGCCGGCGCCTTCTTCGACGGTGCCCGGGGCGCCGCCTGGGGACTGGCACTGAACGCGATGATCCTGCTCCCGTTCTGGGTCGTCTCGTTGTCCCAGGTGGCGAACGAGGGCCCGATCCCCGAGGAGGAGCCCGACGTCCTCCCGGCGGACGGCGGGCTCCCCGCCACCTCCGGTGCCCGGAAGGGCGCCGAGCACCCGATGGCCGAGGCCGTCGACCCCTTGGGAACGATTCCCATCCCCTTGGGATTCGGCCGCCCGATCCCGAGGGCACGTCCCGACGACCCCACCGGCCGAGGCTGACGGCGAGCCCTGGTCCGTGGCATAGTGCGGTCCGTGCGCGCGTTCTCGAACCGCCAGTGGTGGCCCGCCTCCTAGGCGGTCCCCCGCGCACCTGTCCCCGCGGCCGCCTCGATCGAGGCGGCCGTCGCCGTTCACGCCTTCTGGCGCTCTCCTCGATCAGGTCCTGATCCGAGAAGAGGAAACACCGTGAACGACCCGACCGCCGTCCACCGCCTGGCGGCCCTCGCCACCGATCCCACCCCACCGCCCTTCGCCGTCCTGCTCCGCGAATCCGCGACCGCGGTCGAGCTGCTGATCGGCGGGCCGGACGACGTCCAGGACGTCGCCCGTCTCGCGGACCTCCCCCTGCCCTCACCCGGTGAGCCTCCGATCCTGGCGATGGTGCCGTTCCGGCAGGTCGCCGAGCTCGGGTTCGACCACCACGACGACGGCGCGCCGCTGCGTTTCCTCCGGGTGGCGGAACGGCACCTCCTCACCCTGGAGGACGCCCTGGCCGCTCTGCCGGCCGACGACGTCCCCCTCGGCGGTGCGGCGTTCGACGTCGACGACGACACGTACCGCGAGATCGTCAAACGGATCATCTCCGATGAGATCGGCCGCGGCGAGGGGGCGAACTTCGTCGTCCGGCGCGAGCTGCACGCCACCCAGCCGTTGCCTCCCGTCCGGGCCGCGCTCGCCGTCCTCCGCCGGCTCCTGGTCCGCGAACAGGGTGCCTACTGGACCTTCGCCGTCCACCTGCCCGGGGAGGGCGCCCCCCTGATCGCGGTCGGGGCGACCCCGGAACGGCACGTCTCCGTGTCGCGGGGAACCGTCGTCATGAACCCGATCAGCGGCACGTTCCGCTACCCGCCGGAGGGTCCGACCCGCGAGGGCCTGCTGGCCTTCCTCCGCGACCGCAAAGAGACCGAGGAGCTCTTCATGGTCGTCGACGAGGAGCTGAAGATGATGAGCCGCCTGTGTGAGGCGGGCGGCCGGGTCCACGGTCCGATGCTCAAGCCGATGGCGCACCTCGCCCACACCGAGTACCTCCTCACCGGCCGGAGCGACGCCGACGTCCGCGACGTCCTGCGCGGAACGATGTTCGCCGCCACCGTCACCGGCTCCCCCCTCGAGAACGCCTGCCACGTCATCACCCGCCACGAACCCTCCGGGCGCGGGTACTACGCGGGTCTGGCCGCCCTGATCTCCGCCCCGGACGGCGAGTCCGCCGGCCGGGTGGATCTCGACGCGCCCATCCTCATCCGCACCGCCTACCTCGCCGGGGACGGCGGAGTCCGGGTTCCCGTCGGGGCGACGCTCGTCCGGCACAGCGTCCCGGAGCACGAGGTCGCCGAGACCCACGCGAAGAGCGCCGGCGTTC
>JAUPKQ010000118.1 GCA_030837345.1 Actinomycetota bacterium
CCGGGCCCACCGGTCGGTGACGCTGTCGGCCGACGGCAAACACCTCATGACCGACGTCTGGACCTCCGTCGGCGTCGTCGGCGGCGTCCTTCTGGTCTGGGTGACCGGCTGGGAGCGGCTCGACCCGATCGTCGCCGCCGCCGTCGGGGTGAACATCCTGCTGACGGGTTTCCGGCTCGTCGCCCAGTCCGCGGTCGCCCTCCTGGACGTCGCCCTGCCGCCGGAGGAGGACGCCCTCCTGGAGAAGGTGCTCGCGCGGTTCCGGTCGGAGGAGGTGGACGCCCTCGACGTCCGGACCCGGCAGTCCGGCCGTCAGCGTTTCGTCTCCCTGACGCTGCACGTCCCCGGCGAGTGGTCGGTGCACCGGGCCCACGACCTCGCCGACGAGGTCGAGGAGGCGATCGCCACCGAGCTGACGGGTATCACGGTGTACACGCACATCGAGCCGAAGCAGCAGGTCATCGCCGACGCCCTCGGGTGATCAAGGCGATCAGGGCGTCTCAGGGCACGGTGACGACGGTCTCGAAGGTCTCCGCATTGCGCTTGATCACCTCGACGGTGACGTCCTTGATCGAGACGTCCCCCGTCGTGGGATCGATCCGGGTGTCGGCGCCGAGCACGGACCGGTCCTTCGGGACGTTCACGCCCTGCCCGGCGAACAGGGCGGACATCACCCCCGCGCGGGTTCCGTCCGACCGCTCGATCGCCGCCACGAGGACCTGCGCCGCCGCGACGCCGTAAATCGTGTACGGGTCGGACGGATCCTTGCCGTACTCCTTCTGGTAGGCGTCGAGGAAGGTGCTCCCGGCTCCGCCTCGCTGACGGATCGACGCCGGGGAGAGGCCAGGGAAGGTGACGTACATCCCCTGTGCCTCGGGGAGGACGGCGAGCTTCGGCTCCCCGGCGAAGCCGTCGGCGGTGATCAGCTTCACGACCTGGTTGTTCCCGAGCACGGCGACCTTGTCCTTCACGAGCTCCAGCCCGCCGTTCGTCATCGCGCCCCCCGCGAAGACCGCGTCGACCTTCGCGGCCTTCGCGGCGGCGAACAGAGGGCGTTGATCGGTCGCCGTCCGGTTCCACTGCCCGCCCTCGACCACGGTGAGCCCCGCGGCCTTCGCGGCGGTACTGAACGCCCGCGCGACGTGCTTGCCGTACGTCATGCCGTCGTGGACGACGAAGACTCTTCTGACGCCGAGGTCGGTGGCGGCGAAGACCGCGGCCGCCTTGCCCTGGACGTCGTCGGTCGTGACCACCCGGGCGAAGTTCCGGCGACCGGACGGGTAGTACCTGCCCGGTTCGCCCGGCCCCCAGGGCTTGGTCAGCCCGGGGTCCGTGGCCCCGTTGGACACCATCGCGACGGGGCCGCCCGCGGCGGAGCTGAGGATCGGAACCATGATCTTGGCGCATCCGGAGCTGTACGGTCCGATGACCGCCACCTCGTCCGTCGCCGTCACGTGGGCACGGGCGACGGACCGGCAGGCGTCCTCGTCCCAGCGGGTCCAGCGAGGGGTCGCGACGTCGTGCGTACGGAGCTCGACCCGGACCCGTCCCGCCCGGTTGCCGAGCTGCCGGAGGTAGAGCTCGATCGCGGTGTTGGTCGGGTTCACGTGCCCGGGAAAACCCTGGAGCGCCAGGTCACTCGCGATCACTGCCGTCGGCGGCGCGACGACGGGCTCCGCGACCATCTGGGCCTGTTCGCGGGCCCGCAGCATCGATCCGGGCGGCGCCCCCAGCAGATACGTCGCTCCGACGACGACCGGGACCGCCGTCAGCAGGGCGACCACCATCGCGGGGGAGGTCCGGCGCGGCGCCGGGGTCGTCCCTGGTGACCGATCCGCGCGAGGCTCCGGTGACGTCTCGGGGAACCCGCCCGGCACGACGGTGGTCGCCGGCGGGACCGGGGACGCGGGCGGGACCGGGGACGCGGGAGAAACCGAGGCGGACGCGGAGGGCGGATACGTCGCCGCCGGGCGGACCTCCACGTGCACCTGTCCGCCGGTCCCGGCCCCGGCGGAGCGACCCGCCATCGACCACACCTGCGCCGCCGGGGCGGTGTTCCAGGCCACCGACAAGGCCTCGGCGAGGCCGACGGCGGAGGAGAAGCGGTCGAGCGGCTGTTTGGCCATGCCACGAAGGACGGCGGCCTCCAGCTCCTCGGGGACGTCGTCGCGGCCGATCGGCGGGACCGGGTCCTCCACGACGGCCCTCATCTGGGCGTACTGGTTGGGCCGGGCGAACGCCGACCGGCCCGTCAGCAGCATGTAGACCGTCGAGGCCAGGGCGTACACGTCGGAGGCGACGCCGTACTCACCTCGCTGCAGGACCTCCGGCGCGACGTGGCTCATCGTGAAGAAGTTGCCCGTCGTCGTCCGTTCCGGACCGTTGAGCACGGAGATGCCGAAGTCCGCGAGCGCGGGCTCACCGTCGTCCGAGATGAGCACGTTCTCCGGTTTGACGTCGCGGTGGACGACGCCGAGATTGTGCGCGGCCTGGAGCGCGCCGGCGAGCTTGCCTGCCAGGGGGACGACGTCCCCGGGCCACATCGGGCCCCGGTCCGCGAGGGCCTGCGCCAGGGATCCGCGCCGGTAGAGGCGCATGACGAGGAACGGCTGGCCGCCGATCGTCGTACCGGCGTCGATGACGTCGACGACGTACCGGTGACGGCTGAGTTCGCTGAGCAGGAGCCGTTCCCTGTCGAAACGCTTCAGATCACGTTCGCCGGCCAGCTCCGGAACGAGCATCTTCAACGCCACCGCCCGGCCGAGGCTGAGTTGCTCAGCCTCGAAGACGACGGCGAACCCGCCTCGGCCGATCTGCCGTACGATCCGGTACCCCGGAACGACGGGCACGTCCCCGAACGGGCCCTGAGACACCCCTCACCTCCGCCGATCACTCCCCACGACGGCCCCCGCGCCGCTCCGCCGCAGTATGGCAGCTCACAGCGCGCCGACGGTCCGGCCCCGTCGAACCCGGACCCCGGCTTCCGGCCCCGGCGAACCCGGTCCCCGGCCCCGGCGGTGAGCGAGTCGAAGTGGAATCCCGGGCCGTCGAGGGGCAGTGTGGAGGCCTGGCCCTGACGGGGAGGAGAGAACGATGCGACCGACAGGTGACGGCGCGCGGCCCAGGCCCGCTCCGGCCGGGTGGCAGGCACCGCTTGAGGCGGATCCGGCCGACGCGCGGGAGCAGGTCCGCGATGTCGTCGACGGGAGCGACGACCCGGAGGCGCCCGTCACGGGGTCTCCCTCCGATCTCGATCTCGACCGGGCGTCGGAGGCGGATCTGGCCGAGCAGTCCGTCGAGGTCCCGATCGACGACGACGGTGAACGGTGACCGACGACCCGAAGGAGCAGGAGGCCCATCTCCGTGCGATCAGCGGGGCCGGGAAACCCCTGCGCCGGAGCGCCGGGATCGTCCTGTTCCGCCTGCATTCAGGGCGCCCCCAGGTGTTGCTCGGGCACATGGGAGGGCCGTTCTGGCGTCGTAAGGACACGGGAGCGTGGACGATCCCCAAGGGCGGGTACGACGAGGAGGACGCCCTCCAGGCGGCCTGCCGCGAGTTCGCCGAGGAGATCGGCCACCCGGTTCCGGAAGGGGATCTCCTGCCGCTCGGCGAGATCCTCCAGTCGAACGGGAAGATCGTGACGGCGTGGGCGGTCGAAGGGGATCTCGACCCCGCCCTGGCCAGGAGCAACACCTTCGAGCTCGAGTGGCCACCGGGAACGGGTCGGCGTCAGTCGTACCCGGAACTCGACCGGGTCGCGTGGTTCACGTTGGCCGAGGCCGCCGTCAAGGCCGTGACGGCCCAGGGGCAGCTCTTCGAGCGGCTGGGCAAGGCCCTGGCCACCCGGGGCACCCCCGTCGGACCGGTGTGAAGTCCCTCACCCCAGGAGCCAACGGTGGAGCCTCTTGCGCGTCGCCTCGGCCCAGGCCTCGCCGAACAGCCCTTCGGTGTCCGCGGCGCGCATCTCCTCCAGATGGTGCAGGCGCCCGTACGTGAACGCGTTCTCCCCGGCGTCGTGGGCCTGCGCGGTCAGGGCGAGCAGTTCCTCCCGGATCACGACGGTGTCCTGGTGCGCCCCCAGGGCTTCCTGGACCGCTTCCATCCGCCTCGCCCAGGTTCTCGCGGGCCTCCCGCAGAAGGGCGCCACCGACTCCCCGGCGTAGCGGGCCCGTTTGGCCGCCTTGCGGATCTCGTGGAGCAGTTCGTCGTGGCGGTGGGGGTCCTGCTCCTTCCCGGCCTGCTCGACGAGATCACGCGTCCGGGTGAAGGTCCTGGCGACGAGCCGGGGCAGAACGGCGTCCGCCCGCCCGGCGGCGTCCGGGGCGAACGGAGGCGCGGCGACCAGGGCGTCGAGGGAGTCGAGGAGGGCGAAGTAGCGAGGGGAGCCGAGGCCACGCAGGGCCTTGGCGTGGGCGGTGCGGTACCGGGCGTCGAGGGACGTGGTGATCCGTTCGACGACGGGTCCGAGGACGAGGCCGGAGGGCTGGTCGTCGACGAGCCCGCGCAGATGATCCCGGACGACCTCGGCGTCCCGCGCGTCGCCGAGCGCGCCCCCGAGCCACCGGAGCTCCTGCCGGACGGGATCGGTGACCTCCCGGTCGAGGAGAGGGCGGAACGTGGCGAGCGCGCCACGCAGCCGCCGGGTGGCGACGCGCATCTGGTGGACGGCGTCGTCCTCGTCGGCGCGGACCGCCGGATCGTAGGACTTCAGGCGGGAGACCTGCTCCGCCAGGTGCCGCAGCAGGACCGCGCCCGCCGAGTTCTTCCCAATCCCGTCCGGGCGGACGGGCCGCCCCGCGGCACGGGAGGGCAGACGGTCGCCGAGAGCCCGGGCGAGTTTCGAAGGGCTCCGGCTCGGTTCCGCTCCAGCCGCCACGAGACGCGCGCACACGGCGTCGAGCAGGGGCCGGTCCCCGCCGACGAGCTCGACCTCCAGCTCCGTCCACTCCTCGACCGTTTCGGACCGCGCGGCGGGGCCGGGCCGGGAGGCGACGACGGTGTCCTGGGCGATCTCGACGAGGGGAGCGCCCTCGTCGTCGAGCAGGTGGTGGACGATCCGGGACGTCGCCAGCCGGACGACCGGTCCGAGTCGCGCCCCGCGGAGGTGGACGGTGACGGGCGTCCGGAGCGCCGGCGGGACCGCCGTGACGGCGCGACCGAGCGGGAGGCGCACCTCGTCGCGCTCGCCGTCCGTCCGGGGCAGCTTGAGATGCCAGCCGGCGTCGTCGCCGCCGGTCCGGCGGCGGAGGGTGACCTTGTTCGTCGCGAGGCGGAGGTCCTCGGTGTCGAAGTACGTCGCGTCGAGGTCGTGTTCCCGGGGTTCGGAGACCCTGGCCACCCCCTCGATCCCGGCGAGGTCCGGAAGACGAAACCCCGCCCGGACGTCGAACTTGCGCTCGATCTCGGTCACGACGAGGGCACCGGGCGTGGTGACAGTATTCGACATCGTCACAGTATGGAGGTCCTCGCGTTCATCACTCGTGGACGGCGGGAGCTCGTGCCCCGCCGAGGTCGGGAAGCGTCCTGACCGCCTCCGTCCAGGGCGCGGGGCGACCGAACAACCACCCCTGGCCCCGGTCGGCGCCGAGAGCCCGGCACACCTCGGCGGTGGCGGCGTCCTCGATGCCCTCCATGACGACTGTCGTGTTGAGCTGGTGGGCCAGGTCGATCACGCCCGAGACGACGCTGCGGGTGCGGGCGTCCGTCACCGTGTCGACGACCCAGGAGCGATCGATCTTCAGGACGTCGATCGGCAGCCGGCGGAGGTACCCCAGGGCCGAGTACCCGGTGCCGAAGTCGTCGATCGCCAGCCGGATCCCGGCGTCCGCCAGTTCGGCGAGCGCGTCGGACGCCGAGTCGTCCTCGGACACGAGGATCGCTTCGGTGATCTCCAGGGTCAGCTGGCGGACGGAGAGGCCTGTCTCCTCCACGAGATCGATCACCCGGGCCGCGAACCCGGGGAGCCGCAGTTGCAGCGGTGACACGTTGACGGCCACTTCGACGTCGCGGCCGCCCAGTCCGAGGGCGCAGGCGGACTCGAGCGTCGAGCGGAGCGCGAAGTCGCCCAGCGCCGTCACCAGGCCGGTCTGTTCCGCGACGGGGACGAACTCCGCGGGCGAGACGGGGCCGAGGAGATCGTCGGTCCACCGGGCGAGACTCTCGAACCCGCGGACGAGCCCGGTGCGGAGGTCGACCAGAGGCTGGGCGTGCATGACGAGCAGACCCTGGTCGAGGGCCTCCCGCAGGCGCCGCTCGACGACGAAACGTCGCTGGCAGGCTTGTTCGACGGCGCCCGGGTAGACGGCGATGCGGTCCCGGCCCAGGGCCTTCGCCGCCCGGAGGGCCGTCGCGGACTCGACGAGGGCGACGAGACGGTCGGGCCGCTCCTCGGGCGTCAGGTCGGCGGCCTCCGGAGCGCCGGCCTCCGGAGCCACGCGACCGACGCCGATGCTCGCGGACAGCGACAGACCGTCCCTGCGGGTGCGGGACGACGTCCGGATCACGGCGGCGAGCCTCGCGGCGAGTCGTTGCCCGTCGACGACGTCACCCGGCACGAGGACCCCGAACTCGTCGCCCCCGATCCGGGCCACGACGCCGTCCGGCGGAGTCTGCTCCAGGAGGAGTTCCGCGGCCCCGACGAGGAGCCCGTCCCCCGCCTGGTGGCCGAACAACCCGTTGACCTCCTTGAAACCGTCGAGGCCGACGGTCAGGAGGACGAAGGGGCGGTCCTCCTCCAGGAGTCGCAGGTGCGAGACCAGCCCCCGGCGGTTGGGCAGCCCGGTGAGCGCGTCACGCAGGGCCTCGGTCCCGAGCCTGCGCACCAGACGGGCACGGACCCGGTTCGCGAGAAGCTCGCGCAGCACGAGAAGGGTGACGACGACCCAGAACAGGACCGTGCTCGTCCCGGACGGGTGCGGCACGCCCTGGATCTCCACCGCCAGCGCGAGCACGAGAACGGTGATGACGGTCGTGATCGTCGTCATCCGAGACTGGCCGAGTTCCTCCGAGACACCGTCCGGGTCGGGGGTCAGGCCTTCCGTCCAGAGACGGGCGACGCCGAGGCCCATCAGGGGCCAGGCCACGCACCAGATCGCCCCGGACTGCCAGGGGACCGGTTCGCGGGCGATCACGTCGGCGAGCGACATGACATCCGCGATCGCCTGGAGAGCGCAACCGCCGGAGAGCACGAGCAGACCGGCCCGCTTCTCCCGTCCCCACATCAGAAGGGCGTACGCGACGATCAGGACATCGACGAAAGTGGCGGTGACGCCCGGCACCGCCGTCGAGGCCGGGGCGTGGGTGTCTGCCGTCAGCGGACCGAGGTGCGACCACCAGAGCACCAGGGTCGTGAGGGAGGCGAGCATCAGGGCGTCCAGGCTGATCAGGAGCCCCGGCCGTGAGAACCGGGAGCGCCGCGGCAACGTCAGCAGGGCGACGACCCCCACGGGACCGGCCAGGGCGGACAGCACGTCCCCCGGGCCGAAGGCTCGTTCGCCCGTGGCCGCGATCTGCGCCGCGAGCAGCAGTTGCCCGACCCCCCACATGATGAAGGCGACGCCGATCAGCGCCCGGACCCGTTCCCCGGCGGCACCGGACCGGTGGCGCCGCCGCGCGACCAGGACGACGCCGATCCCGCTCGCGAGGGCGCTGATCCCTGCCACGTCCATCGCCCTCCGCGCTCCGACCGCGGACGGCGACCTGGCGGCGAGCAGCACGATCACCAGTCCGAGGAGCGTGGCGGTCCAGACGGCGGCCGTCAGGGGGAGGAACCGGGGTGCCGTGGGACGTCCAGGACCTGTCTCAGCCGCCCGCGCTGCCCTCAGGGCGGTGCCGGCCGTCGCACGTGAGGCCTTCCGGATCACGGTGTGGGTATCGGCACCCTGGGAGCCGACTGAAGGCGGCCTGATGTCTCCTGACCGGGCCGCTCCCGGACGGGAGGCGCCGTCGATCGTGAGCGGGCCGAACGGCCCGGGATGGTCCGACCGGGCGGGGTGAGTCTTTGTGCAGAGTTCACCCGCCGTCCGGGGTGATCCCGGCCACAGGGACACCCGGCCCGACCCACGGACGATGCACCACTTGATCAAGGGTCTGGGGCGAGGGTTGTCGAGTCGGAGAGGGGTGACGTCGTGGTGGAGCGGAACGACGATCGAGCGGGACGCCCGGTTGTCGTAGGGGTGGACGGTTCCCACGGTTCCGCCCGGGCACTGGAGTGGGCCTTCCACGAGGCCCGTGACCGGGGCGCCCCACTGCGGATCGTCACGGCCTGGGCGTGGGGCGGCTCGACGGGTACCTCCAGGAACAGCGCGAACGCGATCCGCCAGGTGCGCCAGCTGCAGGAGGCCCAGGTCCGCACCGTCCTGGCCCACCTCCCCGGGAACCTGCCCGAGATGTCCACCGAGCTGGTGCAGGGCGATCCGGCGAGCGCCCTGATCGACCGTTCCCGCGACGGCGTCCTGCTCGTGCTCGGCAGCCGCGGGCTGTCCGCCACGGAGGACATGGTCGGATCCGTCGCGGACACCTGCCTGCGTCACGGCAGCTGCCCGGTCGCCGTCGTCCCCACGGCTTCGATGACCGCCGGCACCACCGAGGTGCCCCCGGCACCGGACGAGTTCCCCGGTGCGGACCTCCGTGGCCAGGGGCGTGCCCGGCCGGCCCTGTGGCCCTGACCGGCCAGCCACCCGACAGCCGGATACCCGGCGGCCGGATACCCAGGAGCGGCCGGTCCGGCCCACCCGTATCCTGGCGGGGCGATGGGCAGAAGCGGAAAGGGCGGCGCGAAGGCCGCCGGTGCGGAGGTGCCGGTCCCCAGCGTCGCCGCGCTGCGGGATCTGCTCGGTGATCTGACGGTCCGCGACGCCCACCGTCTGGGGCGCCGGATCGACGGCGCGCGTGCCGCCCGCCGTCCGGAGGTCACCTCCGCGGCCCTGGTCGAGGTCGCCGCCGAGATCGACAGGCTCCGTGGCCGCGTGGCCGCGCGGCGGGCCGCCGTCCCGGTCGTCCGCTACCCCGAGGAACTGCCGGTCAGCGCCCGCCGTGACGACCTGGCCGCCGCCGTCCGGGACCACCAGGTCGTGATCGTCGCCGGGGAGACGGGCTCGGGGAAGACGACGCAGCTGCCCAAGATCTGCCTCGAACTCGGGCGGGGGGCCCGCGGCATGATCGGCCACACGCAGCCGCGCCGCATCGCCGCCCGCGCCGTCGCCGAGCGCATCGCCGAGGAGCTGGGGGTCCCCCTCGGTGAGCTCGTCGGCTACCAGGTGCGTTTCACCGACCGGGTGAGTGACGGCACGCAGGTCAAGGTGATGACCGACGGCGTCCTGCTCGCGGAGATCCAGCGCGACCGCCTGCTGACCCGCTACGACACGATCATCGTCGACGAGGCCCACGAACGCAGCCTCAACATCGACTTCCTCCTCGGCTACCTGCACCAGCTGCTGCCCCGGCGCCCCGACCTCAAACTGATCATCACCTCGGCGACGATCGACCCCCACCGGTTCGCCGCTCACTTCGGCGGCGCGCCGGTCGTCGAGGTCAGCGGCCGGACCTACCCGGTCGAGACCCGGTACCGGCCCCTGCTGGAGGAGTACGAGCCCGGCGACGACGGCCCGGCGGACGGCGAGACCGAGGTCCGCGACCAGGTGCAGGCGATCTGCGACGCCGTCCGCGAACTGACGCTCGAAGGCCCCGGCGACATCCTCGTGTTCCTGTCGGGGGAACGGGAGATCCGCGACGCCGCCGACGCCCTCACCCGCCTGGAGCTGCGCCACACCGAGATCGTGCCCCTGTTCGCCCGGTTGTCCGCGGCCGAGCAGCACCGGGTCTTCTCCCCCCACACCGGGCGCCGCATCGTCCTGGCGACGAACGTCGCCGAGACCTCCCTGACCGTGCCGGGGATCCGGTACGTCGTCGACCCCGGGACGGCTCGGATCTCCCGGTACAGCACGCGCCTGAAGGTCCAGCGCCTGCCGATCGAGCCGATCTCGCAGGCGTCGGCCAACCAGCGGGCGGGCCGCTGCGGGCGTCTGGAGGCGGGCGTCTGCATCCGGCTGTACTCGCAGGAGGACTTCGAGACCCGCCCTGCCTTCACCGACCCCGAGATCCTCCGCACGAACCTCGCCTCGGTCATCCTCCAGATGAGTGCCCTCGGCCTCGGCGACGTGGGGGCCTTCGGCTTCATCGACCCGCCGGACCGGCGCGCCGTCCGGGACGGTGTCGACCTGCTCCACGAACTCGGCGCGCTCGACGTCCGCCAACCCGACCCCCGCAAGCGGCTCACCCCGCTCGGCCGGTCGCTGGCTCAGCTTCCCGTCGATCCCCGCCTGGGCCGCATGGTTCTGGAGGCCGACCGTTCCGGGTGCACCCACGAAGTGATGATCATCGCGGCGGCCCTGTCGATCGCCGACCCCCGCGAGCGTCCCCTGGAACATCAGCAGGCCGCCGACGAGGCCCACAGGCGCTTCGCCGACCCCCGCTCGGACTTCCTCGCCTACCTCAATCTCTGGGACCACCTGCGCGAGCAGCGCGACGAACTGTCCTCCTCCGCGTTCCGCCGGATGTGCAAGCGCGAGTTCCTCAACTACCTGCGCCTGCGCGAGTGGCAGGACCTCGTCGCCCAGCTGCGCCAGATCGCCAAATCCCTCGGCGTCGCCGTGAGCGCGCCGCTCGACCGCGATGACGCGGCGGCCTCCCGGATCCACACGAGCCTGCTCGCCGGGATGCTCTCGCACATCGGGCTGCTGGCGACCGACGGACGGGAGTACGCCGGGGCCCGGGGGGCGCGTTTCGTGCTGTGGCCGGGCTCGGCCCTCGCGAAGAAACCGCCCCGCTGGGTGATGGCGGCCGAACTCGTCGAGACCTCCCGGCTGTGGGGGCGGGTGGCCGCCCGTGTCGAGCCCGAGTGGGTCGAGGCCCTCGCCGGGCACCTGGTCAAGCGGACCTACGCCGAACCCCACTGGTCCCGCAAACGCGGGTCCGTCGTCGCCTCCGAGAAGGTCACCCTGTACGGCGTCCCGCTCGTCGCGGGCCGAACCGTCCAGTACGGCCGGATCGATCCGGTTCTGTCCCGCGAGCTGTTCATCCGGCACGCGCTCGTCGAGGGCGACTGGGACACCCGGCACGAGTTCTTCCACGCCAACCGGGCCCTGCTCGAGGATGTCGAGGACCTCGAGAACCGTGCCCGCCGCCGAGGCCTCCTCGTCGACGACGAGACGCTCGTCGCCTTCTACGAGCAGCGGATCCCCGACGACGTCGTCTCGGGACGGCACTTCGACTCCTGGTGGAAGCAAGCCCGCCGCACCGAACCGGAACGCCTGACCTTCACGCCCGATCTGCTCGTCGCCGACGGCTCCGGGGTCGACTACGCCCGCGACTTCCCCGACACCTGGCAGACGGGCGGGCCGTCGGGGGGCCTGTCCCTGCGCCTGTCCTACACGTTCGAACCGGGCATGCCGGACGACGGCGTGACGGTGAGCGTGCCCCTCCCGGTCCTCGCCCGGCTGTCCCCCGACGGGTTCGAATGGCTCGTGCCCGGGCTGCGCGCCGAACTCGTCACCGCCCTCGTGCGTTCGCTGCCCAAACAGATCCGCCGCTCGCTCGTCCCGGCCCCCGACCACGCCCGCGCCGTCCTGCCCGCGCTCGCCGCCGCCCACGAACGGGGCGAGTCCCTGCTCAGCGCCCTGTCCCGGGAGCTCGGGGCACAAGCCGGGGTCGTGATACCCCGCGACGCGTGGGATCTCCGACGACTCCCGCCCCACCTGAGGGTGACGTTCCGGGTGATCGACGAGCGTGGGCGGCAGCTGGGCTCCGGCGAGGACCTCGACGAGCTGAAACGCGACCTCGCGCCACGCATCCGCGCGTCCGTCGCCGCCGCGACGGGTCCGGGTCTCGAACGCACCGGCCTGCGCACCTGGCCGACCGATCTCCCCGGGGGCGCGCTGCCCCGCACGGTGACCCGCACGGCGCTCGAGGGCAGCGCGACGGGGCAGACCGTCCAGGGCCACCCGGCGCTCGTCGACGCCGGGACCGCCGTCGACCTGCGGGTGCTGCCGACGGCGGCCGAGGCGGCCGCCGCCACCCCGCTCGGCGTCCGGCGGCTGCTGCGGCTGGAGGTCCCCTCCCCCGCACGCGCGGTCCTGGCCCGGCTCGACACGACGACGAAGCTCACCCTCGCCTCGGCGCCGCACGCCGGGGCGAGCGCGCTGTTCGACGACTGCCTCACCTGCGCGATCGACGCGCTCCTTGAGACCGCGGGCGGGCCCCCGGCCGACGAGTCCGGTTACCGGGCCCTTCGCGACCTCGTGTCCCGTCGCCTGGAGAGCGAGGTGAGCGACGTCGTCCAGGTGGTGGCGGCGGTCCTCGCCGAGGCCGCGGGGGTCGAGCGCGGCCTGCGGGACGCCGGGACGCTGTCCGTCCTGCCGTCGCTGACCGACGTCCGCGAGCACCTGGGTTCCCTGGTGTACCCGGGCTTCGTCACGGCGACCGGCCGGACCCGGCTACCGGACCTGGTGCGTTACCTCAAGGCCGCCCGCCACCGGCTGGAGGTCCTCCCGGACCACCCCCGCCGGGACACCGACCGCATGGGCCGGGTCCACGCGGTCCGCGACGAGTACCTGCACGAACTCGCCCAGCTGCCGCCGGGCGGACGGGTCCCGGTCGCCCTCGCCGAGATCCGGTGGATGGTCGAGGAACTGCGGGTCAGCTTCTTCGCCCAGCAGATCCGCACGGCCTACTCCGTGTCCGAGAAACGCATCCTGAAGGCGCTCGACGCCGCGGTGATGAACGACTGATCCGGGCCGGTCCCTCAGAGGTACAGGCCGGTGTGACCGTCCTCGACGCGGGGAGCCGCGACCGCGTGGATGTCCCGTTCCCGGAGCAGCACGTAGGCGGCGCCGTGAAGCTCGACCTCGGCGAGGTCCTCGGGGTCGTGGAGGACCCGGTCGTCGATCTGAACCTGCCGGACGTTGGGGCCCACGGCGACGACGGTCGCCCACGAGAGCCGCTTGCCGACCGCTGCCGTCGCCGGGATGACGATGCCGGCGGTGGAACGGCGCTCCCCCGCCTCTTTGTCGAGGGCGACCAGGACGCGGTCGTGGAGCATCCGTATCGGCAGACGCTCACCGGCCCCGGGGCGCGGTGAGACGCTGTTCGGGGACGTCGAGGAGCTACTCACGCGGGAACGTTACCGCGCGCGGCCCAGGCGGGTGCGCAGCACCACCACCAGGCCGACGAGCACGACGGCGGCACCGGCCACCGCGGCGAGACGCTCGGTGCGCAACTCACCGCCCGGCGTCCGGGCGAACGCCCACGCACGGTCCTTGGCGTCGGCGACCGATCGGCGCGCGACCTCCTTCGGGTGCGCCCGGACGACCAGTTCGTCGATCGTGGCCGCGAGGGAGGCACGCCGCTCAGCGATCACTTCTTCGAGGGTCTGCGGGTCGCCGGGCAGACCGGGGGAACCACCGATGATCACCCCGTTGAGCGCGGGGGAACCAGCTGCACGCGCCGTGTTGTTCATCAGGCTCTCATCCGGGCTCATCGGCCTCACCTCCGTGGTCCAAAGGTAGTGGGTGCCCGGCAGGACGGCGCCCTCCACAGCGCTTAGAGTGGCCGGACCCGCAACAGAAGGGATCACCCCGTGCCGAAGCTCGAACCCGGTCAGCCGGCTCCGGACTTCACCCTGACCTCGGCTGGCGGCGAGGCCGTGTCGCTCGCCAGCCACCGCGGAACCAGGGTGATCGTCTACTTCTACCCGGCGGCGATGACGCCCGGGTGCACGAAGCAGGCCTGCGACTTCCGGGACAGCCTCGGGGCCCTGCAGGCGGCGGGCTTCGTCGTCCTCGGTGTCTCCCCCGACGCACCCGGCAAACTGGCGAGGTTCGCCGAGCGGGACGCTTTGACCTACCCCCTGCTGTCCGATCCCGGCCACGCCGTCATGGAGGCCTGGGGGGCGTGGGGCGAGAAGTCCTCGTTCGGCCGGACGGTCACCGGCGTCATCCGCTCGACCGTCGTCGTCGACCAGGAGGGCCTCGTCGAGCTCGCGAGGTACAACGTCAAGGCGACCGGACACGTCACCGCCCTCCGGAAGGCCCTGGGCGTCTGAGCTGACCGTCGTCGGCGTCCGCCAACCAGGCGGACACCTGATCAGGGGTCGAGCGTGGCGCGTCGAGGTACGAAGGCACGAACCGGGCGGTCGTATCGGTCACCGGTCCCGAGGACTCCCTGATCCCCACCCCGGCCGCGTGCCCGTTGACGTACCACGACCCGATCACCGGGTAGGCGCGGTCGACGTCCGGGCCGTCGAACCGTGGCAGCGGGGTGTACTTCTGGAACACCGGCTGCTGGCCCGCCGTGATGCCGTCGTCCTGCTCGTGCCGGAAGTCCGGCGTGACGACCTTGACGCCCGCGCCCTCCCAGCCGTACGTCGGCTTGGCGACGTACCCCTCCCACGGGCCGGGCTCGCCGACGGTGGCGGGCAGCACGCTCGGGTGGTCGGGGTAGATCTCGTGCAGGGCGACGAGGACGGCCTTCGACCCGAGCAGCAGTTTCCAGGCGGGCTCGATGAAGTGCGTGCCCCGCTGGGCGAGGAGGTGGGGACCGAACCTGTCGGCGAACATCCACTCCCACGGGTACATGACGAAACAGGCCGTGATCGGTTCACAGTCGAGATCGACGAACCGCGCCGCCTGTTCGTCCCAGCCGATGTCCTCCACTGTGATCCCGGTGGTGCGCAGTCCCGCGTCGGAGGCGGTCTCGGCGAGGTAGGCGACCGTCACCCAGTCCTCGGTCGGCTCGTTCTGGCCGACCGCCAGATGCAGACGCCCGCCGAACCGCGCGCCCAGCCGCTGCCACCCCTGGATCAACCGCTCGTGGAGCATGTTGAACTGGTCCCGTTCGGGGTAGAGCGCCTCCAGCCAGGTCCACTGGGTCACCGCGGCCTCGTACAGGCCGGCCGGTGTCTGCGCGTTGTACTCGAGTACCTGGGCCGCCCCGGTGCCCTCCCCGCCCCACGCGAGGTCGAACCGGCCGTAGAGGGAGTCCTCGATCTCGGTGTGCAGACTGTGGACGACGTACTCCAGCGCCGCCGGGGGCAGCGCGAGCATCGACACGAGCGGTGGCCGGGTGAGCAGATGCCGGGCCGCCTCGACGAACATCCCGTGCAACTCGACGGTCAGGTCTTCCAGGTAGGTGACCTCCCCGGGATCCAGCCGGTAGGCCGCCAACTCGTGCCAGTACGGCACGACGGTCCCGTTCTCGGCCCGGTCGACGGCGTACGCCAGACCTTCCTCGGTGACCAGCCGTTCCCAGTCCGGGCGCGGGACGACGGGGTGGCGGATCATCCCCCGACACTCCCGTGGCTTCCTCCGAAGCCGCCGCGGGAGACGCTGCTCCCCCGGACCGTGCTCGTGCCGGCCCTGGGCGCCGACTGCAAGGAGGCACCCCGTTCGGTGATCTTCTGGCCCTTGGCCGGCACGTAGCTGCCACCGTGGTAGTAGCCGTGGACGAAGTGCCCGCGCCCGCTGCCCCCGTCGTCATCGCCGTCGTTGTCGCCGTTGTTGTCGCACTGATTGTCGTCGACGATCTCCTGGGTCACCTTGTCGTAGCAGACCTGCACCGACTCGGAGTCCCTGGCGTAGTAGTAGCGCTCGCTGCTGCACCCGGGCAGGCCCAGAACGAGGGCCGCGCTGCCCGCGACGAACACGCTGGTGCGCGCCGCGCCCCGGCGGCGGATCGATGAAGCCGTCACCACACGTCCCCCGTCCTGGTCAGTGCACGGCGACCGCGGTGACGACACCGAGGCCGAAAGCTGTGACGGCGAGGAAGGCGGAGGAGGTCGTGACCTTCCCCGAGGCCATCTCGGCCGGGAGGTCGACGTCCCCGACGCGGACGAAGAGGAGCCGGATCACCCAGGAACCGATCGCCTGGGTGAGCACGCCGACGAGGGAGACGATCGCGGCGGTCCCCAGGCCCTCCCACGACGCCTCCTGCCCCATCATCGCGAAGGCGATGATCGCCGCGATGCCCAGGACCTGGCCCGCGGCGAGGGCCGTGGCTCCGGCCCCTCCCTCCGCGATGATTCTCGTCAGGTGGCCGGGAGTCAGGAGATCGAGCACCCCGTAACTCACGACGAACAACGTGACGCCGACAATGGAGTAGGCCACCAGCAGGCCGTTCACAGCGATGATGTCGCCCATGTCGTCAGTACCTCCTACCAGGGTCATTCGACCCCGACTCCGATGCGCTTGAGTCCGGACCGTTCGTCAGAGCACGTACCTCTCCCCGGAGAGCCTCGATCTCGGCGATCAGGGTACGGGTGTCCGCGGAGGCGGCCGCCTCGGCCTCGGCGACGGCCGACAGCTTCTCCACGAACCAGGAGGCCATCGCCGCGGTGATCACGCCGATGAGACTGATACCGACCGCCATCAGCGTGAGAGCGACCACCCGGCCGGTCCCCGTGACCGGGAACCGGTCACCGTACCCGATTGTTGTCACAGTACACACCGACCACCAGAGGGCGTCGGCGATCGACGTGATGTTCGCGTTCCCGGCGTGGCGTTCGGCGTCCAGGACCGCGACCGAGGCCAGGAGGCAGGACGCGGACGCGATCAGGGTGATGGTGCCCACGACCTGGTTGCGGGTGACCACCCGGCCGTTCCGGGCGAGGACGCCGAGCGCCAGGAGCGCCCGCAAGGGCCGGAACGGCCGTGCCATCGGCAACGCGACGGCCAGGACATCGAACCAGTGCTCTCGCAGGTACGCCCACCGTTTCTCGGCGAGGGCCGTGCGCACCACCAGGTCGGCGGCGAACAGGAACCAGATGCCCTGTTCGGCGACCGCGCAGCCGCGCAGGACCCAGACCTCGGCGTCCGGCCACAGCACGGGCACGGAGAACACGAC
>JAUPKQ010000119.1 GCA_030837345.1 Actinomycetota bacterium
CCCTACGGAGGATCTTGTGCGTTGGGGATACTTCGACGACGAGCGACGCGAGTATGTGATCGATCGTCCCGATACGCCTTTGCCGTGGATCAACTACTTGGGGACGGAGGGGTACTTCGGGATTATTTCGAACACGGCGGGGGGGTACTCGTTCTACCGTGATGCCCGGTTGCGGCGGATCACGCGGTATCGGTACAACGAGGCTCCGTTGGATGTGGGGGGCCGGTACCTGTACCTGCGGGATGCGGTGTCGGGGGAGTTCTGGTCGCCGTCGTGGCAGCCGACGCAGCGGGATCTTGACAGTTATGAGTGTCGGCATGGTATGTCGTACACGCGGATCGCCTCGACGTATCGTGGGGTGCGGGCGGAGACGCTGTATTTCGTGCCGTTGGGGGAGTCGCTGGAGGTGTGGCGGCTGCGGGTGACCAACGAGCGTGAGGAAACGGCGCGGTTGTCGTTGTTCTCCTCGGTGGAGTTCTGTCTGTGGGACGCGCAGGACGATGCGACGAACTTTCAACGCAACTACTCGACGGGTGAGGTCGAGGTCGTCGATGGGGTGATCTATCACACGACGGAGTACCGGGAGCGTCGCGACCATTTCGCGTATTTCGCGTGTTCTGAGCCGTTGGTCGGGTTTGATACGCAGCGTGAGGCGTTCCTGGGCCCGTACCGGGGGTATGACCGTCCGGTCGTGGTGGAGCGGGGGGAGTCGGCGGACTCGATCGCGCACGGGTGGCAGCCGCACGGGTCTCATCACGTGGCGTTGACGTTGGCGCCGGGGGAGACCCGTGAGGTCGTGTTCGTGCTGGGGTATGCGGAGAACCCGCGGGCGGAGAAGTTCGACCCGCCGGGTTCTCACACGGTGAACAAGACGCGTGTCGCGCCGGTGATCGAGCGGTGGCTGCGTCCGGAGACCGTGGAGACGGCGCTGGCCCAGCTGCGCCAGTACTGGGAGGGCCTGCTGGGGGTGTTGCGGGTGGACACGCCCGATACCCACGTGAACCGGATGGTCAATATCTGGAACGCCTACCAGTGCATGGTGACGTTCAACATGAGCCGGTCCACGTCTGGGTTCGAGGCGGGGATCGGGCGGGGGATGGGGTTCCGCGACTCCAACCAGGACCTGATGGGGTTCACCCACATGATCCCGGCGAAGGCCCGGGAACGGCTTCTGGACACCGCCGCCACGCAGCTGCCGACCGGTGGGGCGTATCACCAGTACCAGCCGTTGACCAAGCGGGGGAACAACGACATCGGGTCGGGGTTCAACGACGACCCGCTGTGGCTGATCCTGGGGGTGGCGGCCTACCTGAAGGAGTCCGGGGACACCTCGATCCTGGACGAACCGGTCTGCTACGACAGTGAACCGGGCACCGAGACGCCCCTGTACGAGCACCTGCAACGGTCTCTGCGCTACACCCTGGACCGGCTCGGCCCCCACGGCCTGCCGTTGATCGGACGCGCGGACTGGAACGACTGCCTGAACCTGAACATCTTCTCGGAGAACCCCGGGGAGGGTTTCCAGTCCGCCGGGATCGGCGGCCGCGAGGGCGGCGTCGCCGAATCGGTGTTCATCGGCGGGCAGTTCGCCCTGGCCGCCGAGCAACTGGCCTGCATCGCCGAACGACGGGGCCTGACCGACGAGGCCGCCTCCTACCGGGAATCCGCCCAGGCGATGTCCGCGACAGTCACCGAACACGGCTGGGACGGGGCCTGGTTCCGCCGCGCCTACGACTTCCACGGCACCCCCGTCGGCTCCGCCCAGAACGACGAAGGCCGCATCTACATCGAACCCCAGGGCATGTGCGTCCTGGGCGGCATCGGCCTGGACGACGGAAAGGCCCTCCAAGCCCTGGACAGCGTCCGCGAACACCTGGCCACCGACCACGGCATCTGCCTGCTGGACCCCCCCTACACCCGCTACCGGCTCGAACTCGGCGAGATCTCCTCCTACCCCCCCAGCTACAAGGAGAACGGGTCGGTGTTCTGCCACACCAACCCCTGGATCATGATCGCCGAAGCGATCGTGGGACGAGGCGACGCCGCGTTCGACTACTACCGGCGCATCAACCCCTCCGTCCGCGAAGAGATCAGCGACATCCACCGGTGCGAGCCCTACGTCTACGCCCAGACCATCGCCGGGAAACACGCCCCCACCCACGGTGAGGCCAAGAACTCCTGGCTGTCGGGAACCGCGTCATGGAACTACGTCGCCATCACCCAATGGCTCCTGGGCATCCGCGCCGACCACGACGGCCTGCGCATCGACCCCGTCCTACCCGCGTCCTGGACCGGCTTCACCGCCACCCGCCACTTCCGCCACGCCACCTACCACATCACCGTCCGCAAACCCGAAGGCACCACCGGACGCGTCACCCACCTGACCATCAACGGCGAACACGTCAACGGCACCCTCATCCCCCCCACCCCACCCGGCACCACCACCACCGTCGAAGCCATCATCGAAGCCGCTTCCCCAGCCTGATTCGCTGTGATCGCGAACCGGGGTGACGGAACTGCTGAATCCAATCCTTGTCAGATTCGTCACCCCGGTTCGGGATCAGCGGACGGGCTCACCCCTCGACGGCGCCGGCCAGGACCTGGTCAACGAGGTCCTTCGCCGCACCCTGGACCTGGCGCAGGTGGTCCGCCCCCTCGAAGCTCTCCGCATAGATCTTGTAGACGTCCTCGGTGCCGGAGGGACGGGCCGCGAACCACGCGTTCGCGGTGGTCACCTTGAGACCGCCGATCGGGGCACCGTTGCCCGGTGCCTCCGTCAGGACGGCGGTGATCGGCTCCCCGGCGAGGTCCTTCGCCGTCACCTGGTCGGCGGAGAGGCGCCCTAGCACCGCCTTCTGCTCACGCGTCGCGACGGCGTCGATCCTCGCGTAGGCGGGAGCACCGTACCGGGCCGTCAACTCCCGGTAGCGCTCCGACGGCGAGAGCCCGGTGACGGCGAGGATCTCGGACGCGAGCAGGGCGAGCAGGATGCCGTCCTTGTCCGTCGTCCAGACCGAACCGTCGTGGCGCAGGAAGGATGCCCCGGCGGACTCCTCGCCCCCGAATCCGACCGATCCGTCGAGAAGCCCGGGCACGAACCACTTGAACCCGACGGGGACCTCCAGCGTCCTGCGGCCCAGGCCAGCCGCGACCCGATCGATCATGGATGACGACACCAGCGTCTTCCCGACCACGGCGTCGGCCCCCCACCCGGGCCGGTGGGTGAACAGGTAGTCGATCGCGACGGCGAGGAAGTGGTTGGGATTCATCAGACCGCCGTCCGGTGTGACGATGCCGTGCCGGTCGGAGTCCGCGTCGTTGCCGGTCGAGATCTGGTAGGCCTCGCGGTTCGCGATCAGTGACGCCATCGCGGACGGCGAGGAGCAGTCCATCCGGATCTTCCCGTCCCAGTCCAGCGTCATGAACCGCCACGTCGGGTCGACGAGGGGATTGACGACGGTGAGATCGAGGCGGTGAGCCTCCGCGATCGCACCCCAGTAGTCGACGCTGGCGCCTCCGAGGGGATCGGCCCCGATCCGCACCCCGGCGTCACGGACGGCGTCCAGGTCGAGCACCGAGGCCAGATCGGCGACATAGGTGGCGAGGTAGTCATACCGGGACGTCGTGTCGGCGGCGAGAGCCCGGGCCAGCGGCGTCCGTCTCACGTCGCGGAGGCCCCCGGCGATCAGTTCGTTCGCGCGGTTCTCGATCCACCTCGTGGCGTCGGTTCCGGCGGGGCCGCCGTGCGGAGGGTTGTACTTGAATCCTCCGTCGTGGGGCGGGTTGTGGGACGGCGTGACGACGATGCCGTCGGCCCGCCCCGGCGCGGCGTCCGCCCGGTCCCGGTTGTGCCGGAGGATGGCGTGCGACACGGCGGGGGTCGGGGTGAAGCGATCGCGCGCATCGACGAGCGTCGTCACCCCGTTCGCCGCCAGGACCTCCACGGCCGAGGCCCACGCGGGTTCGGACAGCGCATGGGTGTCCCGCCCGAGGAAGAGCGGGCCGTTCGTGCCCTGGCTGGAGCGGTACTCGACGATCGCCTGGGTGGTCGCCAGGATGTGGGACTTCGTGAACGCGCCGGTCAGGCTGCTGCCACGGTGTCCGGAGGTGCCGAACGCCACCCGTTGCGCCGGGTCGTCGAGATCCGGGGTCTGGGTGTAGTAGGCCGTCACGAGGTGGGCGACGTCCACGAGATCGATGTCCTGCGCGGGCTGACCCGCGCGCTGGCTGCTCACGACATACCTCCGGTTGTCACGGTTCGTTCCCGGGCCGCCGACGATCGCACCCCACCGGCCACCGCACGCCACCGGTTCTCGGCGGTCGCAGACTGCGGTGCTCTCCGAACGGCACGGTGCTGCCCTCGGACGGAAACCTAGTTGATCGATTCCTTGGGGTCGCGCTGCGGCGTGGCGTGGCGTGGCCCAGACACGCTGAAGCCGTTCAAGAAGGGTCTCGGAACCGCGTGGACGACGAGGATCGGGTACCTGACCCGGTAGGCAGGCCAGTGGGAATCAGTGTGTGCAAACACTGATTCCTTCCTGCCGGGATGGCGGGTCGTTCACACGGTAACAGCATGCCAAGCGCGGTCCTGGTGGGTGATCAAGGGGCGCGGTCCCTTGATGATCACTTCACTGTTACCGGAGGACGCCCATCCTCCTCTTCCCCCAATAAACGCTCTAGGCAATATTTGCCTTCAGACATTCGAAATGGTCCAATCCAATATTTTGCGACCAGCAGCCAGCCGGCCTTCATCGATGCAAAGCTGATCATCCGATCGAGGAACGTCGTACTCCACTGACACGGCGTTTCCCGATCGCGACATCGACCGACCAGGGAGATCGCATGGCGGAACAGATCTACACGGACCCGACCTCCGGCCGGCACTATGCCATCGACCAGTCCACGGGGGAGGCACACTGGCTCGACGCCGCCCCGGCCGGCCATAAGCCGAAGACCGTTTCTGGCATCGTCGGCCTGATCGTCGCTGTCGTCGGACTCAGCCTGAGCTGGGTTCCGATCATCAATAACTTCGCGCTCATTTTCGCTCTCATCAGCGGATTTCTCGGTGTCATCGCCATCATTGCCACGCGCGCCACAGGGAAGCGGTCAGCACGGTGGACGGCCGTGGCAACTCTCGTCGTCACGACCCTGACGATCGTGGTCGTACTCGCCTCGCAGGCTCTCTACAGCAAGGCCATCAATGATGTGTCCAAGGCCATCAAAACAACCGGACCGATCGATCCCACAGGTGTCGCAGGCTCCTCCGGCAAAGGCAGATCGTCGGACGCGCAAGGGGTTACGAAGTTCGGCAGCATGGTGACGTTCAAGGATCGGTCGACCCTGACGTGCTCCAGGCCGGTCACGTTCAAACGGGCCGAGTACGCCGCAGGAGGAGAAGAGGCGAACGTGTTCTTGAAGTCCCGGTGCACGTTCACCAACCGGTCCGGGCAGACATTCAAACCCGCTCTGAGCAGCGGCAGCATGAGCGCAGGCGGGGTCGAGGGTGAGCCTGTGTTCCAAAAAGGCCTCGACGCCCCCGACAATCCGGTCCTCAACGGCCGGTCGGTCACCTGGTGGATGGGTTACGGAGTGGCCTCCACCGCGGACGTGCAGCTCACCGTTCGGATGGGATTCCTCGACTACGCCGAGACCACGTTCACCTGACCGGCAGACCCGGGGACGGCGTGCCGCGGACCGGTCTCTCCAGCGCCGCGAAGACGGCTAGGGTTCACGGCGTGTTGCGGTCGGTGCGCGGGACCAGGTACGTCACCCCTTTGAGGGAGGGCGGTTCGCTGCCGGGGATCGTCGAGGCGGACGACGACGGCACCTATGTCGTCAAGTTCCGGGGCGCGGGGCAAGGCAGTGCGGCCCTGGACGCCGAACTCGCGTCCCTGCTGTCCACCGGCGTCCTCGGGACGGTCCTCGACCTCGTCCCCGGTTCCTGGCTTCTCGGCATGAACGCGGCACGGGACTACGCCGGCGACGCCGACGCCTGGCGCGCCCGCTACCTCGACTACCTCGTCCTGCGCCTCGCCGGGCCCCGGACGTGGTGGTCCGAGGCCATCGCATGAGCGGCGTCCCCGGCGAAGCCGCCGCCGAACCGGCGCCGTTCGAGTACTCCGTCCTGCGCGCCGTTCCCCGCGTCGAACGCCCGGCCCCGGTCTGGGTGGTCGCCGGAGCCCCCGGATCGGGGAAGTCCACGGTCGCGGACGCGCTGCTGGAGCGGTTCGACCCGGTGCCCGCGCTGCTCGACAAGGACGTCCTCTTCCCGGGGTTCGTGTCCGAGGTGCTCTCGGCCCACGGACGGGACCACGGCGAGAGGGAGGGGACCTGGTACGACGAGCATGTCAAGGCCCACGAGTACGGCGGCATGACCGACGCCGCGCGGCAGATCCGCGGGTACGGCTGTCCCGTGATGCTTGTCGCGCCCTTCACCGGGCAGATCCGTCACCCCGGGCAGTGGCGGGCCTGGGTGGCCGCGCTCGGCGGCGAACCGGTCCGGCTGATCTGGGTCCGCAGCGACACGGAACTCCTGCGGCAGCGCATCGTCCGGCGAGGTGTCGCCCAGGACAGCGGGAAACTCGCCGCGTTCGACGCCTTCGCCGCCCGTATGCTGCCGGGCACGCCCCCTCCCGTCCCGCACCTCGACGTGGACAACACCGGGGACCGGGCTCAGCTGGCCGCCCGGATCGCCGCCCTCGACCTGGGCGCTTCCGCCCGGCCACCGACGCCACGGGCGGGGACGCCGTGAGCGCGGGAGCGATGGACCGTCCGGCGGCGTTCCGGGCTGCGATGAAGGCCCTGCCGTCCCCGGGACGAGGCCCCCGTCCCCGGATCTTCCGGGGCGCGGGGTCCGACGCCCCGCAACCGGCACCGCAGACCGGTCCCGGGTCCGGGGACTCCCCCGCGGTCACACGGATCGATCTCGTCGGGCCGGGACCGGGAGCCGAGCTGATCGCACACCTCGACGCCGTCCTCGACGGCCTGACCGATCCTCCGGGGCCCCTCGGTCCCGAACCGCTTCGTCCCTTCGACGCCGAGCGGCTGTTACGCCTGTTCGACGCGATGGCGGGCAGCCGCTGGCTCGACGTCGCGGCCCGGCGCATGCGCGCCCTCGGCGTCGGCCACTACGCCGTCGGTTCGGCGGGACACGAGATGAACGCCGCCGTCGCGCTCGCGCTGCGGCACACGGACCCGGCCCTGGTGCACTACCGGTCAGGCGCCTTCTACCTCGCCCGCAGCGCGCAGCAACGACGCACGAACACGCTCTCCAGCGGCGTCGGGCGCGGCATTCTCGACATCGCGCTCGGTCTGGTCGCGAGTTCGAGCGAGCCGATCGCGGGAGGACGCCACAAGGTGTTCGGCCACCCCGGTCTCGCGGTGGTCCCGCAGACGTCGGCCCACGCGGGTCACCTGCCCCGCGCGGTGGGGATCGCGTGGTCCCTGGGGCGGCAGGAACGTCTGCCGGAACGCCTCCGCGTCGATCTGACCTGGCCGGACGACGCCCTGACGGTCGTCAGTTTCGGCGACGGCGCGGCCAACCACTCGACCGCGGCGGGAGCCGTCAACGCCGTCTGCTGGACGGCGTACCGCAAGGTGCCGTTGCCTCTGCTGATGGTGTGCGAGGACGACGCGACCGGGCCCTCGACGCGGACGCCGCCCGGCTGGGTCGCCGCCCAGTTCTCGAAGCGGCCGGGGCTTCACTACGTCCACGACGACGGAACCGATCCTCTCGTGTCGCTCCGCGTCGCCGACGAAGCCGCCCGGCACGCCCGTGAGAACCAGGTCCCGGTGCTGCTCCACCTCGGGTGCGTACGCCTCGACGGCCCGACGGCCCCGACGGTCCCCACCTCGCCCGCGACGCCCACCGTCCGCGTGACCCCCGCGGATCTCGGCCGTGACCCGCTCGCCGCGACCATGCGCGCCCTGGTGACGGCCGGTGTCCTCGACGCGGGGGCGGTCCGGCAGCGGTGGGTCTCGATCCGTGACGAGGTGTCGGCCTGTGTGGAGGAGGCGTTGCGGGCGCCGTTGCTGGAGGACGCCTCCCAGGTGGTCGCACCGCTGGCCCCGCGCCGTCCGGACGACGTGGGACGGCGGGCCTTCGGGGCGCCGTCCGACGCCGAGCGCACGCGCGTGTTCGGCCGTCAGCTACCCGAGACCGAGGGCGGGCTCACTCTGGCGCAGTCGCTCAACCGCACGCTGCTGGACGCCGGTGCCCTGCGCCCGGCGCTCCTCGTGCTCGGCGAGGACGTCGCCCGCAGCGGCGGCGCGCACGGTGTCACCCGGGGTCTCCAGCGCCGTCTGGGCACCTCGCGGGTCGTCGACACCCTGCCCGACGAGCAGACCGTCCTCGGGATGGCGCTGGGGGCGGGCGTGTCGGGGCTGCTCCCGGTGCCCGAGATCCAGCACCTCGCCTTCCTCTCCACCACCGGGGACCAGTTGCGGGGGGAGGCGGCCTCGCTCCAGTTCTTCTCGCAGGGGGCGTACCGCAATCCGCTGGTCCTCCGGGTGCCGGGCCTCGCCTACCACGTCGGGCCCGAGGGCCACCTTCGGGACGACAACGCGATCGGTGTCCTGCGTGACGTGCCGGGGCTGGTGATCGCCTGCCCCGCCCATCCGTCCGACGCGCCGGCCCTGGTGCGCACCTGCCTGGCGGCGGCCGAGACCGACGGCACCGTGAGCGTGCTCCTCGAACCCGTCGCGCTCTACCACGAGCAGGACATGATCGTGCCCGGCGACGGGGCCTGGCTCGCCCCGTACGCGCCACCGCCCCTGTGGGAACTCCAGCACATCCCGATCGGGCGGGCCGCGACCTGGGGGAACGGCAAGGACCTCACGATCGCGACGTTCGGCAACGGGCTGCGCCTGTCGCTCCGGGTCGCGGCGCGGCTCGTCCGGGACGGCATCGGTGTCCGGGTGGTCGATCTGCGCTGGCTCTCCCCTCTGCCGGTCACCGACGTCGTCCGCGAGGCGAAGGCGACCGGCCGTGTCCTGGTCGTCGACGAGACGCGCCGGTCCGGCAGCATCTCGGAGGCCCTGGTGACGGGGCTCTTGGAGAGCGGGTTCACCGGACGCCTCGCCCGGCTCGCCGCGGACGACACCTATCTGCCGCTCGGCGCCGCCGTCGCGCACGTCCTGGTGAGCGAGGAGGACATCGAGGAGGCCGCGCGGGCCCTGACCTCCTGACCTCCTGACCTCCTGACCTCAGCGGTCGTTTCGCGGGCGGTCGTTCCGTCGCCGCCGTGGAGGTTCCGCCGTCACCGATGGCAGAGTGGGGCCGTGCCAGTCCTTCAGCCGTTCCGCGCCCTTCGACCCGTCGCCGACCGCGCGAGCGCCGTCGCGGCCCCGCCGTACGACGTCGTCGACGTCCCCGAGGCCCGTGCCCTCGCCGCCGGCAACACCGACTCCTTCCTCCACGTCAGCCGTCCCGAGATCGACCTGCCGGAGGGCTCCTCGACGGAGGCGGTCCACACCCAGGGACGTGCCTTCCTCGACGCCCTGGTCGAGCGTGGTGTCCTGGTCAAGGACGCCGTGCCGACGCTCACCGTCTACCGTCAGCGCCGTCCGGACGGCACGGGTGAGCAGACCGGCGTCGTCGGCCTGGCGCAGGTGACCGACTACCGCCTCGGGCTGATCGCCGTCCACGAGCACACGAGGCCGGACAAAGAGGACGACCGCACCGACCACATGGTCGCCCTCGACGCGCACGACGAGCCCGTGATCTTGATGTACCCGGCCCGGCCGGAGATCGACGCCCTCGTCGAGGGGATCACCCGGCGGGCTCCCGACCTCGACGTCGTCGGTCCCGACGGCGTCCTGAACACCCTGTGGACCGTGTCCGACCCGGGCGAGGTGTCCGCCCTCGGCCGTGCCTTCGAGGCCGTTCCCCGCCTGTACGTCGCCGACGGGCACCACCGTTCGGCCGCCGCGGCCCGCCTGCACGAGAAGGCCCTCGCCGACGCGGGCGAGACCGACGGCTTCCCCGTCGTGGCGTTCCCCGCCGAGCAGCTGACGGTGCTGCCGTACCAGCGGGTCGTCGCCGGGCCGCTGCCGGACGGCGTGGAGGGGCTCCTCGCGTCGCTCGCGGAGCGTTTCGAGATCACCGGCAGCCCGGCGGCGCCCGATCCCGCCCGGCACGAGTTCGGCCTGTACGCGGGCGGTCGCTGGCGGCTGCTGACGGCCCGGCCGGACACGATCGACGACGCGGACCCCATCGCCCGGCTCGACGTCGCGGTCCTTCAGGACCGGGTCCTCCGGCCGCTGCTGGGGATCGACGATCCCCGCACCGATCCCCGGATCGCCTTCATCGGGGGCAGCCGCGGCACCGGGGAGCTCGAGAGGCTGGTGGACGACGGCACGTTCGCCGTCGCGTTCGCCCTCCACCCGACGTCCCCGGCGGAGGTGATGGCCGTCGCCGACGGCGGTCTGGTGATGCCGCCCAAATCGACCTGGTTCGACCCGAAGCTCGTGAGCGGCCTGTTCGTCCACCGCCTGAGGTGACTTACGGCCGTCACCCCGGGAGCGGCTCAACCAGGCGAGCCGCTCCGCCGATGACTGGGCGGAGCGGCGGTCGCCGGGGACCGGTCGAGGCATGAAGGAGCGGCAATGAGCGGGAGCATGCGATTGGACGTCCCCGGTGCTGCTCTGGTCCACGTCGGACGGCAGCCGATCCTCGACGCCATGGGCCGGCTGTACGGCTATGAGCTCCTTTTCCGTGGCACCGCGGCTGCGACGTCGGCGAACACCGCCGAGACCGGTGAGGAGGCCGACGCGGCGACGACCGCCACGATCTTGTCCGCTTTCTCCGAGTTCGGCAGTCAGCTCCTCGCCGGGCGGCTCGGCTTCGTCAACCTGACCAGGGCGTTCCTCGTCGGAGAGCTGCCGGTGCCCTTCCCGCCGAGCACGGGGGTGCTGGAGGTCCTGGAGACGATCGAGATCGACGACGAGGTCGTCGCCGGGGCGGCCAAACGGGTCGCGGAGGGTCACCGGCTGGCCCTGGACGACTTCGTCTGGCACGAGCGGTTCGAGCCCTTGCTGTCACTCGCCGACATCGTCAAGGTCGACGTCCTGGCGATGACGTGGCCCGAGGTGATCGAGACCGTCGAGCGGTGCAAGGGGTTCGGTGTCCGGTTCCTCGCCGAGCGCGTCGAGGACGCGGCGATGCTCGAACGCTGCCGTCAGATGGGTTTCCAGTTCTTCCAGGGCTACCACCTCGGGCGGCCGCAGACCCTGTCGATGGAGCGGATCGGGCCCGGTCAGGCCGTCGCCCTCCAACTGCTGAGCCGGTTGGGGGACCCGCAGGTCACAGCCTCGGACGTCGAGCAGGTGCTCCGCACCGACCCCGCCCTCAGCGTCCGCCTGCTGAAGATCGCGAACTCCGCCCACAACGGCCAGCGCCGCCTGTCGTCGATCAAGGACGCCGTCGTGCTCGTCGGGCTCGCCCGGCTGCGGGCGTGGATGGTCCTCATCGCGACCGAGGGCTCCGCCGGCACACGTGAGGAGGTGAACGCGGCCCTGATCCGGGCACGGACCTGCGAGCTCGCCGCCCCCGCCGTCGGCGGTGGTGTGCGGCCGGACAGCGCGTTCACCCTCGGTCTGCTCCACGGCGTCGCGGACGCCCTCGGCCTGCCGATGCAGGAGTTCGTCGGCGGGCTGTCCGCGCTCTCGGAGGATCTGCGGGCTGCCCTGCTCGGGGAGCCGGGGCCGCTGCGGGCCGTCCTGGACGCCGTCCTCTACTACGAGCGCGGTGACCTGACGGCCCCCCAGAACATCGCCGTCCCGGCGGGAGGGCTCGCCGGGGCCTACCTGGAGGCTCTCGCCTGGACGACCCACACGCTGGCGTCGCTCACGGGCGATCGTTCCTGACCGACAGGGCGACGAGCACGGGACGGCGTCCGGGGGAGGCCGGGGCGCCACGGGCACCGCAGGCGCTGACCGGGCAGCCGCCGCACGCCGAGTCCGGGCAGGCCGTGGAGAGCTCCGAGGAGTCCACCCTGCCCAGGCGCACCAGGTGCGCGACCGCGGCCTCGACGAGGTCACGGTCGAGGCCGGTCCTCCGGGCGACCTCGTCGAGGGTGGGCGCGCCCGCCGTCAGCTCGGCGAGGACGGCGGAAAGGGGCGCGGGCCGCGTCATGTGATCAACCGTCCGATCTGGAAGACGGCGACGGCGAGGGTCCAGGCCAGCACGAACTGAAGGCCGATCCCGACGAGGGTCCACCGGGTCCCGATCTCGCGCCGCTGCGCCGCCAGGGTCGCGACGCACGGGGTGTACCCGAGCAGGAACACGAGGAAGGCGAGGACGGCGGGGACGACGTGCCCTCCGGAGGAGCGCTCGAAGTCCGCCCGGAGACTGTCGCCGAGACCGCCGGGCCGGCGCAGGTCGGCCGGCTCGCTCGTCGCGTACGTCTGGGCCCAGGACGCGACGACGGCCTCCTTCGCCACGAACCCGACCATCAGCGCGCCGGTCGCGTGCCAGTCGCCGAACCCGGCGGGGGCGAACAGGGGCGAGGCCGCCGCGGCGATCGTGCCGTAGGCGCTGTTCCGCACCGGCTCGGACCGGTCGCCGCCGACCTGGACGGTCGACAGGGCCCAGATGACGACGACGCTCGCGACGATGATCCCGCCCGCGGTGCGGAGGAAGGCCGAGAGGCGTGTCCACGTCACCGCGACCAGCAGCCGGGGCAGAGGGAGCTGGTAGCGGGGCAGGTCGAGGACGAGGTCCTCGGTGCCGAGCCGCCGCAGCAGCGTCGAGCGCAGGAGCAGGCCGGTCAGGATGACCATCACGATCGACAGGACGTACATGCCGAAAACGACGTCGCCCGCGTGACGGCCGAAGAACGTCGACGCCACGAGCACGTACACGGTCAGCCGGGCGCTGCACGACGTGAACGGGACGAGCAGGACGGTGAGGAGGCGCTGCCGGGCGTCCGGCAGGACCCGGGTCGCGCTGACGGCCGGGACATTGCACCCGAACCCGACGATCAACGGCAGGAACGCCTTGCCGGGCAGCCCGACAGCCCGCATCAGACGGTCGGTGACGACGGCGGCACGCGCCAGGTACCCCGAGTCCTCCAGCACGGCGAGCAGGCTGAACATGATTGTCATCAGGGGCACGAAGGTGAGGACCATCCCGACCCCGGCGACCAGCCCGTCGACCACCAGGCCCTCGACCGCGCCGCCCCCGAGCCCGAGAGCCCCGAACACCCAGCGGGCCCCCGACGACACCGGTCCCGAGACGAGGCCGTCGAGAAACCCCTGGACGGGGGCCGCGACCCGGGTCGTCAGCTGGAACACCACCCACATCACGGCGAGGAACACCACCGGGCCCGCCACCGGATGCGTCGCCACCTGGTCGACCCGGTCCGACCAGCCCGTCCGTGATCCGCCGCTCCGGTGCGTCGCGGCCCCGACGGCCGCCGCGATCCGGGTGAACCTCCGGTCCGCGGCGGCCAGGTCGGCGTCCCCGCAGGGAGCCTCCGGCGAAGGCCCGGGGACGGGGGCGGGACGGGGTGGCTGCCCGGCGTCCAGCACCTGGAGGACGACGGACGCGAGCTCTCCGGTCCGGCCGCGACGGGGGTCGACCGGGACGACCGGGACCCCGAGCTCCTCCGAGAGCGCCTCGGCGTCCAGGTGGATCCCCCGACGGGTGGCGACGTCACCCATCGTCACGGCGAGGACGACGGGCAGCGGGTGTTCGAGGACCTGGACGGCGAGGTAGAGGGTGCGGGCGAGGTCGGCCGCGCTGACGACGACCACGACGAGGTCGAGGTGCCCCGCGCCGGTGCCTGTGCGCGCGCCTGTGCCCGCGCCTGCGCTGGCTTCAGCCTCGGTGTCGCGAACGAGCAGGTCGCGGGTCAGCCGCTCGTCAGGGGAGAGCGGGTCGAGGCTGTAGGCCCCGGGAAGGTCGACGACGGCGAGCTCACGGTCACCTGTCCGCCACGACCCGGTGCCGACCTCGACGCTGGTGCCGGCCCAGTTGCCGACGGTGCGGCGGGCGCCGGTCACCGCGTTGAACAGGGAGGACTTGCCGACGTTCGGGCTGCCGACGAGAGCGACGACCGGGCGGCCGTCCCCCGGGACGTCTCCGGCGGCGTCCCCGTGGCATCCGCGGGCAGCGGGCCGGGCTACACGCTCGGCTACGGGCTCAGCGGCCGGCTCGGCGGCCGGCTCGGCGGCGCGCTCGGCCCCGGGCGGACGTGATCTCACTGGACCGGGGTGGCGGGGACGGCGGTCAGGACGCCCTGGCCGATGGCGACCCGGGCGTCGCCGATCCCGACGATCCGCCCGCCCCCCGCCGTCCGCCGCAGCACGGTCACCGTGGCGCCGGGGCGAAGGCCCAGCTCGGCCAGGCGCAGTCGCCGTGGCGCGGGCAGGGCGGCCCGGCCGAGGATCAAGGGAACGTTGCACGGGGCGGAGGCGAGCGTCACACCCCTAGTGTGAGGTAAGGCTGACCTAACTTCTCGGTGACTTTCGTCCCACCTGCCGGGGCAGCCTCTCCCGGGCAGGTTTCCCCGAGCACCCCTCGATCAACCGCACCCTGGCCAGTGGGGGCAAAGCGCTCTTGCTCCCCCCAACGCGTGCCCTCGCTGTCACGGTCGTGGTCGCTCGGAGTTGTCACAGGGTCGAGGTGGGGTCAGTGGTGCGGCTCGGTACCGATGGTTGAAGGCCGACAGATCGGACGACGCGGGTCATGTCCATCATCTCAGGTCCCGGTCGCCTCGCACGCGCACCCCATGTGACCCGGGGACCGGGTACGGGACCCGTCTCTCTGGTGGAGCTGGCACAACGTGCGCAATGACCGTCGCGATCGCGACAGTGAATGCGCACATTGAGGGCTTTCGGGTGGAGTGGCGAGTGGCGGGTCTCATACCCGATACCCGGGTCAACCAAGACGACCAGATCGGCCAAGGACGACCACGAAGGAGAACCGAGACCCGAAACGACGGATCTGACCAGAATCACGCGACCCACAGGTGCATCGAGAAGGTGATCGAAAAGGTGACGAGCAGCGCGGGACCGAGGGCGAGCGCCACCGGGACCACCCACCGGCCGTTCGGGCGGACCGAGAACCTGGCGGCCAGGACATACGCCGGAAACCACATCAAGGCGTAACGCGGCGTCGAGACGAGCATCGTCGAGCAGACGAGGACGGAGAGGTTGAGCCCGATCAGCACCGCCTCGTCGAACCGGCGGCGGATGAGGAGAAACCCGACAAGCGCGATCCCGGCCAGCGCGGTGAGGAGATCGGCGGCCCGGGTGAGGACCAGATCGTTCGACGGTGCCGTCATCAGGGATTCCCACCCCGCGGCCAGGCCGTGCCAGGGCCAGTCCGTCGCGCGGTGCCACGCGATCACCTGGGCCTCCTGCCAGTTCGTCCAGGATCCGGTCCGCGCGTGGAGAAACCCGAAGTACGCGGCGACCACGCCTCCCGGCAGGATCAGGGCCGCCGCGTCGCGCCGCGGAAGACGTCGTCCGTCGGCCCGCAGTTGCCCGAGGTACATCACCGCGAGCGCCGCGGCGAGGAAGAGCCCGTTGACGCGCACTCCCGCGGCGAGCGCCGCCAGGGAGCCCGCGAGCCACCACCGGCGGTTGGTCCCGGCCAGCCAGGCACCGAGCGACAGCGCCAAGAAGAGGGCCTCGCTGTAGACGGAGGAGAGAAAGATCCCGAACGGTGTCACCGTCAGCAGCAGGACGGCGTTCCGCCCCACCCGCTCGTCGCCGCCGGCCGACCTCACGGCGAGGCGCCACAGCAGGACGACGGCCACAGACGCCGAGAGCTGGGTGACGAGAAGACCGGCGAGGACGGCGTCGCCCCCGGTCAGCGGGCGCACCAACCACGTGACGAACGGATACCCGGGGAAGAACGCCTGGTCGCAGCAGGGAAGCTCGGGGGGCAGGTAACCGCGCTCGACGATGCGCAGGTAGTGGAAGGCGTCCCACCACACGAAACGTTCGAGCAGCCATGAGGCGGGGCCGTGGATCCGTCCGCCCGGCGGCAGGGCCATCACGAACGACACGGCGACGACGGCGACGAACAGGCCCGCACGTCCGGCCCACCAGATGAGCAGCGGATCCCGGATCCGCGAAGGACGGCGGACGCCCGGCCGGAGGTCGCCCGTCACGGACACCGGGCGATCACCAGCCATGGACGCCGACCCTAACGCAACGGGACCGGCCCACGGGCCGGGTCGGCGGCCGCACCCCTCCTGCAGCCGCCGACCCCGTCGACGTTCCCGGTGCACGCGGCGGCCCCCCGCACGACCGCGAGCCCGTGGTCCCCGTGGATCCCGTGGAGGGCACCGCCGCCAGCCGGCGCGGCGGTACCCCACGGTGGCGGAGGTCAGCAGGGAGCACCCTGATACACCGGATCCCGACCTTCCCCGTCCGCGGGCCGACGGCCGACGGCGAATCTCACCTCGACGACCCAGGCCTGCTCCGGATCGCCGTGAGGTCACGCCGCGTTCGGACGGGCGGGCCGGTTTCCCGCTCCGCCCGGGCTGGGCCTGCGAAATGGCGTCCCCGGATCGATCTCGGGCCCGGTGCGCAGCCAGAGCAAGACGTCGAGAAGGTCGTCGACACCGAGCGGTGGCCGCTCGCCGGGCCGCTCCCTTTCGAGGACCTCGGCGGGGACCGTCCACGACCTGACCTCGACGCTCGTCAGGGCGGCTGCCACGCTCGTCGGAGCGGGCTTGACGACGCGATGGACGCAGGTCAGGCAGTCGAAGAGGTACCAGGCCGTACCCTCGTACGGGCTCAGGACCAAGGTGATGTCGTCAATCTCCAGTTCGATACGACCGCATCGGGGACACCCGGTGGTGATGCGTGTCATGTCTGCCCCCAACCTCGCCTGCGCAGTGTCCAGGGATCGCCACTGCGTGCTGTGTCCTTAGTGTGACGTTTCAGGGGCCTGGGAAGTTCGTCCCGAACGTCCTACGCGTTGTCCGTCCGGAGCCCCTCCGGAGGTCGTCCAGCCCCTGCTCGGAGCCCATCCGGCCCCTCGACACACCGAGAACCTCCCTGCGTGTCGCTCTGATCACGTTTCGTGTATCTTGCCCGGACAACGTCCAGGGCGTATCCCTCTTCCCACGGGCATCGACCCGCTGGCAGTCTGAGCGCGTGACACAGCTGGCAGCCCGCCCACGGTTGATCGGCGCGCCCGAGGTCGGAATCCACCGGCGATCAAAGGAGATGCTGAGGTGGGCATGAACGCGGAGGTTCGCGCGGTCGGCGAAGGGGAGCTCGCCGTGCAGCGCGTCGTCCAGCGGTACCCGCTCGAACCGGGCTCGTGGGTCACCCTCACGCCCGGGACGGAAGGGTGGCGATGTGCCGTCGACCACACCCCTCCGGCGGGGGACACCCCCGCCTTCGGGGCCGACGCACTCGCCCACCTGCTCCGTTACCAGCAGGTGCCACCCGTGGAACGTTTCGATCTCGTGCGGCACGTCCCCACCCCCGAGGCGTCGGGGGAACGTCCGCTCGACGACGACGGCCGGGTGGTCGTCGTCGGGGAGCGGGTCGTCGTCGCCTGGAGCGACCTGATCCGGGACATTCCCTACACGGCCCCGATCACGTTGGCCCAGCTGTCGGCCGTCAACTTCCTCGGGGTCCCCGACACCCACGGGCTCCTCGTCTGGACGACGCCCACGGGCCACGAGGCACCCGTCGCCATCGTGACGCGATACCTCCCCCGGGCCGTCGACGGACGGCAGGCCCTCCTCGCCCTGCTCCGGCAGGGAGTCGGGGTCGAACCCTCCGAGACGCCGAGTCTCACCGGGCGGATGGGCCGCATCGCCGCGGCCCTCCACGTCGCGCTCGCGACGCGGTCGACCGTTCTCGCCGAACCGGTCCGGCCCGCGGAGGCGAGCGACCTGTTCGGCTGGCACCGGCGGGTACGGGACACCGTCGACCGGGCCGCGCTCGCGGCCGCCGAGATCGAGGGATCGAGGGCGGACGACCTGCCCGGCCCCGGCGGCCCACCGGACCAGCAGGGGACAGACATCTTCCGTCGCTTCCTCGCCTCCCTCACGACGTACCGGGCGGACGCCGATCTACTCGCCCGCGCGGCGGAGTCCGGGATGCCGGTGATGCTTCAACGGGTCCACGGGGATCTGCACGTGCGGCGCATCCTGCGGTGGGCCGGAGGTCTCACGATCACCGGGTTCGGCGGTGAACCGAGGTACGACGCACCGACCCTCGGTCCCCAGCCGGCAGCCCGTGACCTCGCCCGGCTCCTGCAGAGCCTGGCGTCGATCGCCCGGGACATCGACGCGGGTGCCGGGAGCACTCGCTGCACCGCGGAGTGGCTGCCCGAGGCCCGGCGCCGGATGCTCGCCGCGTACCGGACCGAGATGACCGTGGCGAACCGGCCCGAACTCCTCGACGAACGCCTTGTCGCCGCCTTCGAGGCCGAGCACGCCGCCCGGGAGGTCATCCAGGAGGCACGGACCCTCGGGACCTGACTCAGCCGATCGCCATCTGGAAGGCCGTCGCCACGACGATCCAGACGACAGCGGCTGCGAGAAGGACGCCCATCATGATCAGGACCTGGGCGACCCGCGACACGTTCGTACGGACGACGGCGAAGTTCGCCAGGACGGCGCAGGCTCCGGTCACCCCGCCGATCAGGCCACCGAGAGGGACGAGGACGAGGGGCAGCAGGGCGAGCACCATGAGCATCGCCGGAACCTTCGGACCGAGGTGCCCCGATCTCCGATGTGCCACAACCCCGGGGGCCGTAGCCCTCCGGGGTCGTTTGCCCTAGTCAGGGCGCCTGTCTGATGGTGCGCGAGGGGGGAGTTGAACCCCCATGTCCTTTCGGACACACGGACCTGAACCGTGCGCGTCTGCCTATTCCGCCACTCGCGCGAGCGGAATGAAGGCTAGCACGGGACCGGGGGGTGTCCCGACCGCGAAGGACCGCACCCCTGACGATCGGTCCGCCTTCCCGGTCCGGAAGTGCCCGTGGACGCTCCCGGCGAGCGGTTCCCGGGACCGTGCGAGGAGGATGGGGACACCCGGTTTACAGCCGTGACACCGAGCCACGGTTACGCTGACACCAGGACAGTCGTCACCCGGGGACGGTCAGCTCCCGTTCCGGGCGGCACCGGACGGCCGGAACCGACGGAACAACCCATCCGTCGGCACAGGCACCGGGACCGAACTTTCGAGGCGGAAGGAGGACCGGCATGGGATTGATCGGTCGCTTCGAGAAGGGCCTCGACCGTGCGGTGAACGGGGTGTTCGCCAAGGCCTTCCGCAGCGAGGTTCAGCCGGTCGAGATCGCCAGTGCGCTCCGGCGCGAGTGTGACGACCAGGCGTCCATCGTCGCCAGGGACCGCACCGTCGCGCCGAACAGCTTCGTCGTCGAACTCGGCACGGCCGACTACGAGCGGTTGGACGACTGGGAACAAGCTCTCAGCCAGGAGCTCGGCGCGGCGGTCATCGACCACGCCCGGCAACAGCGGTACGCCTTCGTCGGTCCGGTCAGCGTCGCCTTCGAGCAGGCCGACGACCTCGACACCGGGGTGTTCCGTGTCCGGAGCGCGACGGCGGGCGGCCCGGTCGACACCGTCGCCTCCGGGCGCGACCGGGGCTATCCCCCGCCGCCGCCGGGCCAGGGCGTCCCCGCGGACCGGGGGAACGGCGGGCCGTGGCTGTCGCCGCCGGCCCAGGGCGCACCGTCCCTCGACGTCGACGGGCGCATCCACCGGCTGGCCTCCTCGATCACCGTGATCGGTCGCAGCACCGAGGCCGACGTCGTCCTCGATGACGCGGGGGTCTCTCGTCGACACGCTGAGGTACATCTCATTGACGGACGGGCACGAGTTATCGATCTGGGATCCACGAACGGTACCTATGTCGACGGAGAACGGGTCCACGCCGGTAACCTCACCGAGGGCAGCACCATCACGGTCGGCAGAACCCGGATCGTGTATCACAGCGGACAGTGGTGAGGGCCGCCGGTGACTGAGTGCTGAGCGAACGGTGACCGTCGCACGATGAGCGAGCTGACGCTGACCCTGCTGCGCCTGGGATTCCTCGCGCTGTTGTGGATCCTCGTGCTGTCCGTGGTGGCTGTGCTGCGCCGCGATCTTTTCGGCACCCAGGTGACCCGACGCAAGACACCCGAGGCCTCCGTCCTCCGGCCCGCCCGCCGCCGGCCTCCGGCCAGCGCACCTCCCGGCAACGCGGCGCGTACGCTCGTCGTGACCGAGGGGTCGCTCCGCGGAACCACGATCAGTCTCGGGCAGGCGCCGATCCTGATCGGGCGGGCGCCGGAATGCACCCTCGTCCTCGACGACGACTACGCATCCGGCCGTCATGCTCGATTCTCCCTGCAAGCAGGGGTCTGGATGCTGGAGGATCTCGGCTCGACGAACGGTACATTTCTCGGCCGCACCCGGGTCGAGAACCCGACAGCGATCGAACCGGGGACTCCTGTCCGGATCGGCCGCACCGTCCTTGAGCTGCGGAGGTAGCCGGAAGTGGCGATCGCCCTGCGCTACTCGGCCCGCTCGCACGTCGGCCTGGTGCGTCAGAACAACCAGGACTCCGCCTACGCGGGCCCTCACCTGCTCGTCGTCGCCGACGGAATGGGCGGCCACGCGGCGGGTGATGTCGCGTCGTCCCTGGCGATCGGCGAGCTCGCCCCCCTGGACGACGAGTCCCACGGACCGAACGCCCTCCAGCACCTCCGGCAGGCCGTCACCGCCGCCCACCGCGAACTGCTGAGCCGTGTCGCGGAGGAACCCAAGCTGGCGGGCATGGGGACGACCATCACGGCCCTCCTGCGGTCCGGGGGCAAGCTGGCGCTCGCCCACATCGGCGACTCGCGGGCCTACCTGCTGCGCGACGGCGTCATGGTGCAGATCACCCGCGACCACACCTTCGTCCAGACCCTCGTCGACGAGGGACGCCTCACCCCGGAGGAAGCCGAACAGCACCCCCAGCGCTCGGTGCTGATGCGGGTGCTCAGCGACGTCGTCGAGGACGTCGAGCCGGACCTCTCCATGCGGGAGGCCAGGGTCGGCGACCGGTACCTGCTCTGCTCGGACGGGCTGTCCGGTGTGGTGAGCTTCGAAACGCTCCAGGACACGATGGCGGCGAACGACGACCCGGCGACGACGACGGACGCCCTGGTGAAGCTCGCGCTGCGCGGCGGTGCCCCGGACAACGTCACGTGCATCGTCGCCGACGTCATCGAGGCGACAGCGCTCGGCGACGACTCCCCGGCCGTCGTCGGCGCGGCCTCCTTGCAGAAACCGGGGTCCGCGCCTCCCACCTCGCTCAACGGCTCGGCCGCGGAACGTGCGGCCGCCCTGACCGCGCCGCCCGCCCCCGCGCCGGAGGAGCCCGCCTCACCCCGCCCCCGGCGGAAACTGGCGGTGGTGAGGCGCGTCGTCGGGGGCATCGCGGTGATCGCCGTCCTCGTCTCCGGTGGCTTCGCGGCCTGGCAGTGGGTGCAGCACCAGTACTTCGTCGGGACGCGCGGTGACTCGGTCGCCGTCTACCGCGGCCTGCCGGAGTCCGTCGGACCGATCCACCTGCGCTGGGTGCACGAGGTGGCCAAGGACGTTCCGGTGAGCGACCTCCCGGTGTTCGCCCAGGACAAGGTCCGCCGGGGGATCGCGGCGGACTCACGCAGCGAGGCGCAGAAGATCGTCCGGAACCTCCGCCAGCAGGCCACGGACTGCCGCGCCGCCACCGGTTCGCCGGCCGCGTCGCCCGCCCCCACAGCGACCTCCCCGGGAACGGCCGGTCCCTCCAGCCCGGCGTCCACGGCGTCCACGGGGTCCGCGACCGCCCGGCCCGGCACCACCGCCGCGACGGCGACGGGCGCCGCCTCTCCCTCGAGCACCCTCGGCGGACCCGCCGTGGCGGTCAACCCGCAGGCGACGGGGGCGGACCTGACGTCCGCGGCGACACCGTCCCCGGCCGGAGCCGGGTGCGGAGGGCTGACGCCATGACGACGAGGACGGCGACCGTGGACGGGGGGTGGTGAGTGGCACTCGTCACGCCCTCCCCGATCCGGACACGGCGCAACGTCGAGCTGATCCTCCTCGTCCTCGCCGTGGGCATCGCCGTCTCCGCCTACGGGTACCTCGGACTCGCGACGGAGGGGCGCCTGCCCGGCGACATGGTGACGTACGGCGGGCTGCTCGCCGTCTTCGCCCTCGTCGCCCACGCCGTCCTCCGGCTGAGAGCGAGGTACGCGGACCCCGTGATCCTGCCCATCGCCACGGCGATCAACGGCCTGGGCCTCGTCGTGATCCACCGGCTGGATCTCGCCGAGAAACGCCCGATCATGGAATCGTTCGCGATGCGCCAGATGATCTGGACAGGGCTCGGCATCGGCGCGTGCGTCGCCGTCATCTGGTTCGTCCGTGACCACCGAGGGCTCGCGCGGTACACGTACACGGCGATGGCCGTCGGCCTCGCGCTGCTCCTGCTCCCCCTCGTGCCGTTCCTCGGCCGGCAGATCTACGGGGCCCGGATCTGGATCGGGATCGGTCCGCTGTCGTTCCAGCCCGGGGAGCTGGCGAAGATCGTCCTCGCCGTCTTCTTCGCCGGGTACCTCGTGACGGCCCGCGACTCCCTGTCCCTCGTCGGCCGCAAGATCCTCTTCCTCCAGCTCCCCCGGGCCCGCGACCTCGGCCCCCTGCTGGTGTCGTGGGTGATCAGCCTCCTGGTCCTGGTCTTCGAACGCGACCTCGGGTCCTCGCTGCTCTTCTTCGGCCTGTTCATCGCGTTGCTCTACGTCGCGACCGAGCGCACGAGCTGGATCGTCATCGGGCTCCTGCTGTTCAGCGGGGGTGCCTTCACCGCCTGGACCCTCTTCTCACATGTGCAGCTGCGGGTGGCGATCTGGCTGCACCCGTTCGACCCCGCGAACTCCGACAACGCCTACCAGCTGATCCAGGGCCTGTACGGGATGGCGAGCGGCGGTCTCCTCGGCACGGGCCTCGGGCAGGGCCGCCCCGACATCGTGCCCTTCGCCGAGAGCGACTTCATCGCCGCCGCCATCGGCGAGGAGCTCGGGCTGACCGGGTTCTTCGCGTTGCTCCTGCTCTACGCGTTGCTCGTCGAGCGCGGCCTGCGGACGGCGATCGGCGTCCGGGACGGGTTCGGCAAACTGTTCGCGGCCGGTCTGGCGTTCTCGATGGCCCTCCAGATCTTCGTCGTCGTCGGCGGGGTGACCCGGGTGATTCCCCTCACCGGCCTGACCATGCCTTTCCTCGCCTCCGGCGGCTCGTCGCTCCTGTCGAACTGGATCATCGTCGGCCTGCTGCTGCGCATCTCCGACGCGGCCCGCCGCCCGGCCCCGGACACGTCGGCGCTCAACCTGCCGATCGCGCCGTCCGCGCCACCGTCGTCGAGCGGGTCCTCCGGCAGGGTGACTCCCAGCGGCGGCACCCCCACCGAGGTGACGCCGTGAACGCCCCCCTGCGGCGCCTGTCGGCCGTCGTCGTCATGCTCTTCGCCGCCCTGTTCGCCAGCTCGACGTTCATCCAGTTCCTCGGCGCCGACTCCCTGAACAAGCGCCCCACCAACTCCCGGACGCTCTACAAGGAGTACAGCCGGCAGCGCGGCCCCATCGTCGTCGCCGGCCAGGAGATCGCCCGGTCGGTCACCAGCAAGGACGACTACAAGTACCAGCGCACGTATCCGGGCGGGGCGGTCTACGCCCCCGTCACCGGGTTCTACTCGGTGATCTACGGCGAGACCGGGATGGAGTCCGCCGCCGGAGACCTGCTCGCCGGAACCGCCGACCAGCTGTTCTACCGCCGGATCTCCGACCTCTTCACCGGCCGGCAGCCCCAGGGCGCGACGGTCGAGCTGACGATCGACCCCAAGCTCCAACGCGCGGCATGGGACGCCCTCGGCAACCAGCGGGGAGCCGTCGTCGCGCTCGACCCCAAGACCGGCAACATCCTCGCGATGGTCAGCAAACCCTCCTACGACCCGGCGCCGCTCGCGAGCCACTCGGAGAAGGCCGCCAAGGCCGCCCGGCAGAAGCTCCTCGACGACACCGCCCGCCCCCTGGAGAACCGGGCGATCGCCGGACGCCTCTACCCACCCGGGTCGACCTTCAAGCTGATCACGGCGGCCGCCGCCCTGGACAGCGGGCGGTACTCGGTCGACAGCGTCCTCGACGGACCGGCCTCGCTGGCCCTTCCCCAGACGACCGTCAAACTGCCCAACGACGACCATCAGTCGTGCGGGCCCGACGACAAGGTCTCACTCCTCGACGCGCTTCGCATATCCTGCAACACCGCCTTCGCGAGCCTGGGCATGCAGCTCGGCGAGGACGCTCTGCGCAAGAAGGCGGAGGAATTCGGGTTCGGGCAGTCACTGCGGGTGCCACTGCCGGTCACCGCGAGTACCTTCCCGACCGGACTGAACCCGCCGCAGACCGCCCAGTCTGCGATCGGGCAGTTCGACGTCCGGGTGACTCCGCTCCAGATGGCCATGGTGAGTGCCGCGATCGCTAACGGGGGAACATTGATGAGACCGAATCTGATCGCCAGGGTTCGGTCCGCGGACCTCGAGGTCATCTCGACGGCCCAGCCGACCGAGCTGTCGAGACCGCTCAGCCGTTCGGCGGCCGACCAGTTGCGCACGATGATGCTCGCCGTGGTCCAGAACGGGACCGGTACGCGGGCCCAGATCGACGGCGTGGACGTCGCGGGCAAGACGGGCACCGCGCAGTCCGCGCCGGGCAGCCCGCCTCACGCGTGGTTCACTTCCTTCGCGTCGGGCCGCGGAGGCGACGTCGCGGTGGCCGTGGTGGTGGAAGACGGTGGGAAGGCCGGGGACGCGGCGTCCGGGGGCAGGGTCGCGGCTCCCATCGCCCGGCGTGTGATGGAGGCGATCGTCCGATGAGTGTTCGTCCTGGGACCCGGCTTGACGGTCGTTACCGGTTGTCCGACCGGCTGGCCTTCGGCGGGATGGGCGAGGTCTGGCGCGCGATGGACGAGGTCCTGAGCCGCGAGGTCGCCGTCAAGATCCTGCGGCCCGAACTGGCCGAGGACGAGGCGTTCGTCCGGCGCTTCCGGGCCGAGGCGCGCACGACGTCCGGCCTGCCCCACAACGGCATCGCCGCCGTCTACGACTACGGCGAGACGAGGGTCGGGGCGGACGGGCAGTCCCCCGCCCCGTACGACGACGCGGAGGCCGACCCCGTCGCCTATCTCGTGATGGAACTCGTGCCCGGTGAGGCCCTGTCGGCGACCCTGTCACGGGACGGCGCGCTCAGCAGCGACCTCACCTTGGACCTCGTCTCCCAGGCCGGCCGCGCCCTCCACGCCGCCCACCAGCGGGGAGTGATCCACCGCGACATCAAGCCCGCCAACCTGATGGTCACGCCCGACGGACGGGTCAAGGTCACGGACTTCGGCATCGCCCGGCCGCTCGACCACGAACCGCTCACCGCGACGGGCCAGGTGATGGGCACCGCCCACTACCTCGCACCGGAACTCGCCAAGGGCCACGACGCCAGCGCGCTCTCCGACGTCTACGCCCTCGGCGTCGTCGCCTACGAGTGCCTCGCCGGGCACCGTCCCTTCGAGGGCGACAACCAGGTCGCTGTCGCGCTCGCCCACCTCAACGAGATCCCCCCGCCGCTGCCGGCGTCGATCCCCGAGCAGGTGCGGGCCGTCGTCGCCGCCGCGATGGAGAAGGAGCCCTCGCGGCGCATGCCGAGCGCGGAGGCGTTCGCCGCGGCCCTGGAGACCCTGCGCTTCCAGCAGACCGGCGACGAGCACCTCACCCCCGGCACGGGCATCCTTCCCGGGAGCGCGGCCGAGGCGGGGCTGACCTCCGCCGGGTTAATCCCCCCTGGCAGCCAGGGCTGGAGCCCCGGGCTGTCGGGGCCGATGGACGGCCTGGGGACCGCCGTCGTCCCGGCGCCGAGCCCTCATCCCTCGTCGGGAACCCACCTGCTCGGCCCCGCGGTCGGTCCCCGCACCGGCGGGATGACCGGCGGCTACGGGGTGGGCGGACCCGGCGGCAGGGGCATGCCCGGACCCGGTGGCTACGGCCGCCCCGGGGACCCCTTCCGGACCCCGACCGCTCCCGGCGGCCTCTCGATCACTCCCGGCGGCCGGGGGCGGGAGCGCCGCACCTCGTCGTCCGGCGGGCAGGTCCTGGCGTTCGCAGGCGTGGCGGTCACCGTCGTCATCGTGCTCCTCCTGCTGTGGATCAACGGGAGCCTCAGCGGCGGCGCCGGGGCGAACATCCCGACGACGCCGACGACATCCTCGACCGAGCCGGTCGCGCCGTCGTCCCCGGCGGTCGTCGAACCTCCCGTGACGACGACGAGGTCCAGCTCGCAGACCCGGACACGCAGGTCGTCGTCGAGCACCTCCAAGACCTCACCGACCGCGACATCCCCGACGACGGCACCGACCAGCGTCCAGATCACGCCCACCGCCCCGACCACCTCGACGTCGTCGACCAAGACGACGGAGAAGACCAGCACGACCGAGGACCAGGGCGAGGACCCGACGAAGACCACGAAGTCCAAGCCCTCAACCGATCCCCCGGCGGAGTCCGCCTCCACGACGGAGTCGACGAAGACCGAAGGAGCCTCCACCCCCACCGCCGATCCGGCCAACCAGAACAACGCCCCCTGACGACGCGTATCCCACCGGGTGGGGAAGACGAATCCCCGCTCCCGGGAGCAGACTGAACAACCACGCGGTCTCCGCACACGAGCACCGACGAAGCGATCAAGGGATGGAACCGGTGAACGAGAGCCCCCAGAGCCCCCGTGTCCTGGGCAACCGCTACGAGGTGGGGGACCTCCTGGGGCGCGGCGGCATGGCCGAGGTGCACCTGGGCAGGGACACCCGCCTGGGCCGGGTCGTCGCCATCAAGCTGCTGCGGACCGACCTCGCCCGCGACCCGATGTTCCAGGCCCGCTTCCGGCGGGAGGCCCAGTCCGCCGCCGGTCTCAACCACCCCGCGATCGTGGCGGTGTACGACACGGGCGAGGAGACGGTCGTCGAGTCCGGGGGCAGCACCGTCTCGCTGCCGTACATCGTCATGGAGTACGTCGAGGGCCGCACTCTTCGCGACGTCCTCCGCGAAGGCCGGCCGATGGAGGTCCAGCAGGCCCTGGAGGTCACCGGCGGCGTTCTGTCGGCGCTGGACTACAGCCACCGCATGGGCATCGTCCACCGCGACATCAAACCCGCGAACGTCATGCTGAACGCCAACGGCGACATCAAGGTGATGGACTTCGGTATCGCCCGGGCGCTCGCCGACGTCTCGGCGACGATGACGCAGACCCAGGCCGTGATCGGAACCGCGCAGTACCTGTCACCCGAGCAGGCACGGGGTGAGACCGTCGACGCCCGGAGCGACCTGTACTCCGGGGGCTGTCTCCTCTTCGAGCTGATGACCGGGCGTCCGCCGTTCATCGCCGACTCGCCCGTCGCGGTCGCCTACCAGCACGTACGCGAGATCCCCCAGCCACCGAGCACCTTCAGCCCCGGCATCCCGGACGTCGTCGACCGCATCGTCCTGCACGCCCTGGCGAAGGACCGCGAGGCCCGCTACCAGACCGCCGCCGAGTTCCGGGGAGACGTCGAGGCGGCCCTCGCCGGACGCGCGGTCAGCACGTCCGCGGCGACCTCGGTGATGCCCGCCGCGAACCAGGGCGGGGGAATGTCCTCCGGGAACACCTCCACCGAGTACCTCGGCCAGGCCGGGGATCCGAACTACCCCATGACCCGGACGATGCAGCAGGGCGCCGTGGGTCCCGGCATCCCACCGTCCGGACAACCCGACGGTGAGGCGTACTCGCGCCGGGCCGAACGCCGGGGGCCGGGCCCCGACGGGTACGCCGACCCGGGTGGCGCGGGCAGGAAGGCCGGGTTCGCCGTCCTGGCCGTCATGGTGGTGGTGCTGTTCGCGGGCGCGGCCTACGGCGTGTCGTCACTGGTCGGACGCAACTCCGTCGCCAACGCTTCGGTGTCCGTGCCGACCGTCCAAGGGCTGGCGCAGAAGCTGGCGGAGACCCAGATGACAGGGTCGGGATTCTCCGCCGAGATCCACACCGAGACGAGCGACAAGGTGAAGCAGGGTGTGGTGATCCGCACCGACCCCCCGGGAGGCTCGACCGCGCGGATGGGATCGGTGGTGAAGATCTACGTCTCGGCGGGAGCCGCGATGACCAAGGTTCCCGACGTCAAGGGCAAGACGCCGGCGGAGGCCCAGACGCTCCTGGAGAAAGCCGGGTTCAAGGTGTCCCCGGCGACGGACGCCGTCCCGGGCAACGGGGTCGAGGAAGGGCTCGTCGTCGAGACCCAGCCCGCGATCGGCAAGGACGCCCCCCAGGGCACCGAGGTGACGTTGAAGGTCTCCAGCGGGAAGGTCAACGTTCCCGACGTCGTCGGGAAGACCAAGGACCAGGCGATCGAGACGCTCCTCGCCGCCGGCATCAAGGCGGAACTGATCACTGTGATCGAGATGCCGAGCACCGAGTCCAAGGGCAAGGTGATCGACCAGGACCCGAAGAAGGGCTCCGTCGCCGGGCTCAAGGCGGTGTCGATCACCGTCGCGATGCCGATCGATCAGACGACCGGCGGGAACGGCTCGGGTGACGGCTCGGGGTCCGGCGGGGACCAGAACCCCGGCGGGGACCAGAGCACCGGCGACCAGAACTCGAACGGCGACGGGAACGACCAGAACTCCAACTCGGTCCCGGGGATGTCGGCCCCGACGTCCTGACGGCCCGGCCGCTGTACCGGCCCGGGCGCCGCCGGCCCGGGCACCGGCACCTGTCAGCGGTGGACGAGGGGCGCCAGGCCGGCCGACCTCTCGATCGCGTCGGCCGCGCCGCAGCGCACCAGCCAGTTCGCGAACAGACGGTGGCCGCCCGCCGTGAGGACCGACTCCGGGTGGAACTGGACGCCGTGAAGCGGCAGCGTCCGGTGCCCGAGCGCCATGACGACCCCCGTGTCCGTCCAGGCGGTCACCTCCAGCTCGGCGGGCACCGTCTCGGGCACCACGGCCAAGGAGTGGTAGCGCGTCGCGGTGAAGGGGGAGGCCAGACCGTCGAGGACGCCGCTGCCGGCGTGGTGCACCAGGCTGGTCTTGCCGTGCATCAGTTCCGGCGCGTGGGTGACCGTCGCCCCGAACGCCTCACCCAGCGCCTGGTGCCCAAGGCACACCCCCAGCAGGGGCTGCGCCGTCTCCGCGCATCGGCGCACCATCGCCGGGCAGACACCGGCCTCGGACGGCGTGCCCGGGCCCGGTGAGAGAAGCACCCCGTCATACCCCGCGGAGTCCTCGGCCGTCACGGCGTCATTGCGGCGGACGTCGCACTCGGCGCCCAGTTGGAGCAGATAGCCGACGATCGTGTAGACGAAACTGTCGTAGTTGTCGACGACCAGGATCCGCGCGCCCATGTCCCCTGAGCCCTTCCCGCCGGGACCCCCCAGCAACCCGTGAAGCGGCTCACCCGCGTCACCGCCATGGTGTCACGGCCGCCGCTCTCCCGGCTCCGAAGTGCTCGTCCCCCGCGACGACTCTGACGGCGAGGGACGTCCGACGGGCTCGTCCTCGGGGACACGCGCGTGGTGGAGCTGGAGAGAACCGCTGAAGGCGGGCATCACGAGGTCCCGCTCCTCGACGTTCCAGCCGAGGCCGTAGCTCTTGACGTACTCCAGGTAGATCGGGATCGTCGGCGAGGCCTCCATCGCCTTCCGCAGCCTGTCCGGATCACCGATGGCGGAGATCGAGAAGGGGGGTGAGTACACGCGGCCCTGGAGGATGAGAGTGTTTCCGACGCACCGGACCGCGCTTGTCGAGATCACTCGCTGGTCCATCAGCTTCATCGCCTCGGCGCCACCGGCCCACAGGGCGTTCACCACGCCCTGGACGTCCTGCTGGTGGACGACGAGGTAGTCGGCCGCCGTACCGGGTGGTTGCTGACGGTCCCGCGGAGCATCGGTCATCGTCACGGTGAGTCCTCTGCCCCGGACGGGGGCGAGACCGGCGCCCGGAGCAATCGCCGCGGCCCGGGCGCGGAGAGCGGCGACCTCGGAGTTCACAACGGCCTCCGCCGCCTCCTGGGCGTCGATCCTCGCCCGCAGATCGGCGAGCCGCCGCGTGGCGTCGTTGTGCTCGGCGTTCTCGGCACGGATCACCGAGGCGAGATCTGTCCGGTCCGTCCGCAGTTGGGTACCCCGCGCGATCTCCGCGCTGGTCGCGAACAGCAGCCCCGCGACGGCGAAGACGGCGGCGACACCGCCCATCGCCAGGCGACGGCGGACCACGCCCTCTGCCCTCTCATCACCTCTCATGTCCCCTCCCGGCCCCACCCGGACTACGCTAGTGGACGACCCGACGCCAATTGTGGACTCCTGCGATGAGTGCAGGCTGCCCGGTGACGGAACCGATCACAGGAGTGCGTGATGCCCGAGTCGAGGGTGCGCCGCAAGAGCGCTTTCACCCCGCCGCCCCCGAAGGCGGCCCCGCCCAAGCCCAACGCGCGATGGTTCCTGCCGCTCATGTTGGGGTTCTTGATCCTCGGTCTGCTGTGGATCGTTGTGTACTACCTCAGCCAGCAGGCCTACCCGATCCCCAAGATCGACGCCTGGAACCTTGGCATCGGCTTCGGGATCATGATGATCGGCTTCGGAATGACCACCCGCTGGAGGTAGGTCCCCACCGGGCTCGCTCGAATCGGCCCTGTTCCCTCGCCCCGACATTCGCCCGCATCGGCGACATGTCGTCGATGCGGGGGAACAGGGCCGACGTCCGGCTTCAGGACATTCCATCCACAGGGTTTCTCACACCTGTGGAATTACATCGCTGTCATCCACATGTTCCATCCCCAGTGTGGAGAACCATCGGCAGGCCGAGGCTCCTCAATGTCACCCCAACAGGGGATCAGGTACGAATGCGGCTTTCAGCATGACCACGGCGACAAGAAGGACGACCAGACCAGCCATCGCCGCCAGCTGGGCCCGGTCTCGACGCGCCAGGGCCGGTACGGCGAGGATCGAGGCCGCGGCGGCCCCCACGACCAGGCCGCCGAGGTGGGCCTGCCAGGCGATGTTGAACTGAGGGATGAAACCGATCACCGCGTTGACGACGATCAGCCCGGTGATCCCCGAGGTGTCACGCCCGAGCCTGCGGTCGACGACGAACTGGGCGGCGAACAATCCGAAGATGGCGCCTGAAGCGCCCACGGCGCCCACGATCCAGTGCCCGGCGTCATCCGTCGGGGAGACAATGACGAAGTAGCCGACGGAACCGCCCAGTGCCGAGACCAGGTACAGCGCGGCGAACCGCGCATGCCCGAAAAGTTGTTCCAGACGAGGCCCCAGAAGCCACAGGATGTAGAGATTCATGATGATGTGGGGCACGAACTGGGTCGAGTGGAGGAAGGCCGACGTCAGGAACCGGTAGGGCTGCGCGAACGCCAGGACCGGCATGAAGGACAGCCTCACCGTCACCACGTCACCGCTCGCCATCTGCCCGAGGAACACGGCGACACAGACAACGATGATCGACTGGGTGACCAGCGGACGGGTGGAGCTCGCCCGCCCGCCGAAGACCGTGCGCGTCGTCCGGACGGTCTTCGCCTGCGCCCGCACGCAGTCGACGCACTGGACGCCGACCGCGGCGGAACGCTGGCACTCCGGGCAGACGGGACGATCGCACCGCTGGCACCGGACGTAGGACTCCCGCCGAGGATGACGGGGGCAGACGGGGGCTGCTCCTGGCTCCGCCCCCGTCCCCCCGTCCGGGGAGGTGGTCATCCCCGCTCGACGGTCACGCGCTCAAGGACGACCGCTTCCAGCGGACGGTCGCCCGGGGCCGTGGGGGTCTGGGCGATCGCGTCCACGACCTGGCGGCCGGCGCCGTCCGCGACCTCCCCGAAGATCGTGTGCTTGCCCTGGAGCCACGTCGTGGCGTCCACGGTGATGAAGAACTGCGACCCGTTGGTGCCCTTGCCGCCCCGCTTGCCGGCGTTGGCCATCGCCAGGAGGTAAGGCCGGTTGAAGGCGAGCTCGGGGTGGATCTCGTCGTCGAAGGTGTAGCCGGGGCCGCCGGTCCCCGTTCCGAGGGGGCACCCACCCTGGATCATGAAGTTCGGGATGACCCGGTGGAACGTCAGCCCGTCGAAGAACGGGTCCCGGCGGGTCTGGCCGGTCTTGGGGTCCTGCCAGTCCCGGGTGCCCTCCGCGAGCTCGACGAAGTTACTCACCGTCTTCGGAGCGTGGTTGGGGAAGAGCTCCACGCGGACGACCCCGCGGTTGGTGTGGAGCGTCGCGTACAGGGGACTGGTCAACGGCTCGGACACGAGGACTACTTCCTGTCTGATCGTGGACCGGGCGCGGCGGGAATCCCCGCCGCTCGCCCGGCGTCATGGTCAATGGCCGAGAGCCGCCAAAGGTTCCGCGGCCCTGGCCGGCCGGGACGCTCGCCCCGCCGTGCGCCAGTCTGTCATGCCTTGCTCCGTCCCTCTTGATGGCGATCAGAACCTGTGGACGGCCGAGGGCCGGCAGCGCGCGACGGGAAGAACCCGCCAACGATCACGCGCGGCACGCTGTGGCTGCGGTGGCGCGGGCGCCGGATCGCGAGAGGATGGAACGACGTGATCAGCTAACGTCAACAACGATCAGCCGTGTCTGGGCAAGCGGCAGGAAGGAGACGACATGAGGTCGGGCACCATCAAGGACGCCGCGCGCGAGGCCGCTCGGAGCGTAGCCGAACGGGCCACCGAGCAGCCTCAGGTCGACCAGTTGCGAGAACGCCTCACCCCCGTGGTGGAACAAGCGATCGGATGCGCCCGGCAACAGGCGGGTCACGCCGCCGTCGCCGCGGGCCACGCCCGGGAATGGGCGACGCCGAGGGTCGAGGCGGCGGTCGAGAAGGGCAGGCAGGCCACCGGTCCACGGGTCGAGGCCGCCGCCGAGTGGATGACCCCCGCGATGGACGCCGCACGCGACCGCATCGTCGAGGACCTGATGCCACGGTTGCTCGACGCGGTCCAGCACGCGGTCGTGGTGGGCGTCGCAGCCAGGGCCGCCGCGACCGACACCGTCAGCCGCACCGTCGAGGACGCCGCGCTCTCGCTGGCCGCCGCGACCCCCAGCGCGAAGGCCCGGGTCCGCAAGCGCCGCCGGGCCCGGTCGTTCTGGGCCGCACTCGCGGCCTTCCTCGTCTCGGTGGGCATCATGGCGGCGATCCGCCGTGCCAGGGCTGAGCAGGCGTCGTGGGAGTTCGCCCCGACCGAGCCACCCACACGACCGGCGGAGGCCGCCCCCACGACACCGGAGGACACCCCCTCGGAGCCGGAGGACACCCCCTCGGACGCCGAAACGGACGCCCCTTCCGGACCGGAGACGATCGGCATCGACACCCGGACCGGGGGCAACACCCCGAAGCGTCCCCGCGGTGAGCAGGCCTGACCGCTCTCGGCACCAGGAGCGATCAAGAACCCGCGCAACGGTTTGTGACTGTGCGTGCCAGTTGAGGCAGATTGTGAGATGCCTGTAGTCACAAGCCGTTGCGCGGAAAGGTCCGACGAGATCGATACCCCCCAAATCTTCAGGACTCAAATTATCCCCATCGGGTGAAGACCCCTCACCTGAAGTCCTGTCATCACGGGACGTCCACGATTTGGGTCCACGGTCGGAATACCCGTTCAGCGAATAATCTTGGGGATCTCGACGATCAAGGAGCGGAGTTCGAGTCTCCAGCGAGATCAACCCGGCACCATCCCCCATTGATCTTCGAACACAGGTTCGACAGTCCCGCGCCGGAGACCCAGAATCTCCGCGAATTTCCGCGATTCACTGTGCTTTGCCCCGCAGACAGCGACTGATCCCTCCGGGTACCATGAGCCGCTTCGTGCACCGGATGTCCAGGTTAGGTTCACGGGTTGGTGCAGTAAGCGGAGACAGCGGCGCCGAATGGTGTTCGGCTGCGTGCCCGACCGCAATCGGGAAGTCGAGGAGCAAATTCGATGGCTGAGGGATCCGGTTCAGTCCGGAATGAGCCTCTACTCGTCGATCGGCCCACGGGAACCGTGTGGCACACGATCCGGACCGCCTGCCGACGGCTTTACTCCGTCGAGGACGACTTCGTCGGCAGCTTTCGTTCGTCGCTCGTCCAGCTGGTACCCGAACTGCAGCACTCGACCGCGGACGGGGGGCTGTCGATCGGTGAGGGCCTGGCGCGCGCCGTCCTGTGGGCCGCTCTGACCGACGACCCCCCTGAGACCGTCGAAGCGACGTTCTCGAACCTCGGGGCCGAGTACGGCCACCGGGGGTTCCCGGAAGACGGGTACCACGGTGCCGGTCATGCGCTCCTGCGTGCGGCCCGCGACAACCAGATCTCGGACTGGACCTCCGAGCTCAGCTCCGGGTGGGTCGCCTTCTACGGCTGGCTCGCCGCTCATCTCGTCGAAGGAGCGAAGTACGCCCGTCTCGCGGACACCGTCCGCACGGTCCCCACCAGCCGTCTGGAACTGCCCCGCCATGTGGAGCGGCCCGTGGAGCGGTCCGGATCCGCCGCGAGCCCCCGATCCCCCGCCGGCCCGAGATCCGCCGCCGAGCCCAGATCGGCTGCGAGCCCCGGATTCGCGGAGCTCACGGGACGTCCGGACCCACCCAGAGACGGCCCGCCACGGCATGTCGAGCTCCCGCACCGCGGCGGACCGGACGCCTCCACGGCCCCCGGCACCGGGCCGATCGACCTCGATCCACCGTTCGCCACCGGTCCGTTTTCTCCCGGGTCACCCGTGCGAGAAGGGGAGCGGGCCGCACGAGGCGGCCCGCCGGCCGGGTCCGGAGCGATCGTGCTCCGCCCGGTGCCAGTGACCCGCACCGCGTCCCCGCCCAGCGGCATCCGCACGGCGGGGATCCTGGAACCGGCGCCCTTCCCCCCCTCTGCCCCCATCCCGGTCCCGCAGCCCAGCCCGGTCCGGCCGCCCACGCCGCCGTCCGGAACTCCCACGTCAAGGCCTCCCGGAACCCTCGACGAGGTCCTGGACTTCCTGCGCGCCCGGTACTTCGGGGACGACGACAGGGCCCTGACCGCTGTCCTCACCCGTGTCGCGCTGAGAACCGGCGCCGATCTCCGGGCTCCCCGTCCAGATCAACGAGCCAACCCCGCCGTCATCGCGAACGTGCTCGCCGTCCTCCAGGTGATGGGGTACGTCGTCCAGACGACGGCGGGCCCGGACTCACTACCGGTGATCGTCCCGGCCGCGGCCCAGCCCTCCCACCCTTCCCGGTGGTGGAACCGACGCCGGTCGGGGCGAGGATGGAGACGGTCGCCCGCGCCGGACGCCTACCAGTGATCCGCCGGTCCGCGACCGGACGCGGCGATTCCCACAACTGAGGCGATGACCAGAAAGGCACAACAGGTGAGCAGAGGCACCGGGACGGCCGTGACGCCCGCGCGAGCCCACTCCTCGGGTCCGGTACGTCAAGCGGTCGGTTCGGTGATCGACAGGCTGGGCCGAGGCCTCGGCGGCCGGCAGCCCGTCGCCGTCTTGTACTTCGCGTCGAGCGCGTACGACCCCGAGGACATCGTCACGCCCATGGCTGACGCCTTCCCCGACGCGGCGGTGATCGGGTGCTCGACGGCGGGCGAGTTCACCGACGCCGTGACCGGGACGGGCGGGATCAGCGCCGTCGCTCTGCCGTCCGGGATTCTCACCGGCGCCCTCGCCGCCCTCGGCGACCTCGACGGCGATGTCGCCGACGGCACGTGGGCCGCTGTCAGCGAACTGGAGTCGTGTCTTCGGGTATCCCTTCGCGATCTCGATCCCGCCTGTCACCTGGGCTTCGTCCTGATCGACGGCCTGAGCCGCGCCGAGGAGGAGGTCAACGAGATCCTCGGGAACGCCGCGCCGGTCCTCGACATCGTCGGCGGTTCGGCCGGTGACGACCTGGCGTTCGACCGCACCTGGGTCGCCGTCGGGCACCAGATCAGCTATCGCGGCATGGCTCTCCTGCTGTGCCAGACGGCGGTCCCGTTCCACGTGGTGAAAACCTGCTCGTTCGTGCCGACGGGCCGTGTCCTCCGCATCACCGACGCGGACGTCGCGACCCGGACCGTCCGTTCGTTCGACGGCAGGCCGGCGGCCGACGTCTACGCCGAGGCGGTCGGAGTCACCCGTGACCGGCTGGACGACTCCGTCTGGATGAGCCACCCACTGGGCTTGATGATCAACGGTGAGCCGTGGATCCGCAGCCCCCAGACGGTGACGCCCGAGGGCCACATCGTCTTCTACGCCCAGATCTTGCCGGACATGCAGGTTGAGGTGATGCGGGCTACCGACATGGTCGCGGACACCCGTGCCGCCGTCCACGACGCCAGGGCAGCCCTCGGCGAGCAGGCGAGCGGCGCTGTCCTGTTCAACTGCATTCTGCGGCGCCTGGAGATGGACGCCAAACAGATCGGGCGGCCGTTCCTCGAATCCTTCGACAGCCTGCCGCTCGCCGGTTTCCACACCTATGGCGAGAGCTGGCTCGGCCACGTCAACCAGACCCTGACCGGTGTCGTCTTCGGCTGACGACGGCCGGCGTCAGGACAGGCCCGCAGCCTGGGCCGACGAGAGTTCGGTGAACGGCGTCGCGTAGCGGAAGACGCCTTTGATCGGGCGGAAGGCGGCGAGCGGACGGATCTGGAAGGCCTGCCCCCAGGAGGGATCGGGAGGCTCGATACCCAATTCGACAGCCGGGCGGAATCCGAAACGACGGTAATAGGAAGGGTCGCCCAGCAACCCGACGAACGGTTCACCGAGGCCGTCGGCCATCCCGAGGACAGCGTGCATCAGCGCCTGTCCGACGCCTTGCCTCTGGCGGTCCGGCCGCACGGCCAGCGGGCCGAGAGCGAGGCCCGGCTCACCGTCGAGATGCGCCCGTGAACACGTGACGAAACCGACGACCATGTCGTCGTCCCGGCTCCCCCGCAGGGGGGAAACAGGAGCGGGAAGGACCTCCCCCACCGGGTTCTCGTCATCGAACCCGAAGTCGTCACCGAAGTCGTCACCGGGGTCGATCGCCACCAAGGACAGTTGCGGTAGCCAGCCGGGGTCGGCCCGGAGCTCCTCCAGCAACGTGACCTCCACCGGGAGCCCATCGGCCGATCCTCGCCCCGCGAAGGCCGCGGTCACCACCGCCCTGATCCGTACGGCGTCCTGCTCGCGTTCCCTCCGGATGAGCACGGTGCCGATCCTTGACTCAATGAAGTCGGATAGCAACCCCTTGCACCGTTTTCGTCCGATGAACCCAAGAATTTCGAAGGGTGGGTGGATTGTCGGGTTCAAGTGGCCCTGGCGTCAGACGAGCACAGTCGCCGAATCTCCGGTCACGGACCGGCGACCGACAGTGACCTGGTTCCGCCCCTGCTCCTTGCTGAGGTACAGCTGGGCATCCGCGCGGGTGCAGAGCCACTCCGCGGTGTCACCAGCTTCGACGAGCGCCCCTCCGACCGAGATGGCGAGCGTGACGGCCTCGTCCTCGGCGACGTCCACCCCGGAACTGCTCACCAGGAACCGGGCACGTTCCCCGACCCGGCGCAGCTCGTCGTCCGTCTCGGCCCGGACCAGGGCGACGAACTCGTCACCGCCGAAGCGCCCGACGACGTCCGAACCCCGCATGCTGGACTGCAAGCTTGAGGCGACCACGCGCAGGGCCGCGTCCCCCCGCTCATGCCCGACACTATCGTTGATCTTCTTGAAATGATCCAGATCGATCATCAGCAGCCCGAAACGGTGTCCGTAGCGGCCCCACTCCGACAGCCAGTTCGCGAGAGTGCTGTCGAAGTGCCGCCGATTGCCCACCCCGGTCAGGGGATCAGTCAGGGCCAATCGTTCCAGTTCAACGAGCTTGAGGTGGGCGGCAATCCACTCGTCGTCCCTCCGGAAGATCTCGGTGGCCCCGACGATGTTCCCCTCGTCGTCCCTCAACGCGCTCGACTGGACGACGACCGGTAGGCGATGCCCCTCCCTGTGGTGGAGGTAGAAGTGGTAGCTGCGCCCTTCGCCGTCCGCGAGCGTCTCCTTGAGCGGGCAGTTCACCCCGCACATGCGGACGCCCGTCTCGTCGATGTGGCGCAGGCGGTTGTCGAAGCAGTGGTGACCGACCATCTCCTCGGGCGAGTACCCGGAGATCTCCTGTGCGCCCGCGTTCCAGAAGGTGACCCGCCGATCGGGGTCGACGAAGTACACCCCGTCACTGATGCAGTCCAACATCTCGCGGTAGTGATCCACTTTGTCGGGCATGACGCCAGACCTCCAGGCTCGGACGCTGAGCCAAGGTGCTCAAGTCATCATCGGCTCCGGAGCCTGCGACCTGAACCCCGAACACCCAGCTCCTTCCACTCGGCTACGCGACAGTTCACGGGGTTCGACCCTGACTTGCCACAGGCCGTCAAGGATTTCGCACAACCCTCCTTGACTCGATCTTCGATCGGAGCCAATCTAAATCCTGTCTCCAGGTGATCGGCACCTGCCTCGTAATCGTTGGGTCATGGTGGTGACAACTGTTGCCCGGTCGCTGACGAGAACGTATGGGCGAGTGGCTGATGGAGTTCTCGGCCGTTCAGGGGGACGGCACGCGATCTGTGTCCGTTCGCCTGCATCCCTCTGCGCGGAATCTCTGACAAGGAGTTCAACCATGCGTTCTGTTCTTTGGCTTCGCGTCGGCCGGGCCGTCGCTTTCCTCAGCGCTTGTGCTGCCGTGTTCATGGGCACGACACCCGCCAGCGCTGTCGCTCTCCCCTACCACTATCAGGGTCCCCCGGTGAGGTTGTCCATGAGCGGTGGAAATATTCCACAAATGAACGCATGCCTTGCTGCGGTCGCCGCTGGTGGGAGCGCCTCGACGGTGGAGGAATGCGACGAGTTCGCGACATCCGGTAACCAGCCAGCCGGTAGCACAGTTGTTCTGAGACCAGACGCTGTTACTATCAGCAGGCTTCCGGCAGGTCTGCTATGGACTTACTCCGGCCCACCGGTGAACGTCGCATTCAATGGAACGCTGGCAACTTGCATCAAGAAATACCTGTCCAATTCTGGGATTGTCTACATCACACCTTTTCTACCGAGCACGCCCAGCTGCACACAAGCATTCTCGGGGAACACGGCCAGTTCGATTTCCACGAACGTGACTGTTTGGTCCTGACCCGAACCCGATCACTCATTGAGCCATTCCGAGCAACGAGTTGTGACTGAGGGTGAGGGAATGGCCTGATCCTGCAGTTGGGGAGCCGGGACGAGGCGGTCATCGACGGGCCGAACCCCTTGCCCCTCACCGGGGACACCTCACCGTTGTCCGCAAATCGGGTCCATGACCCGTTTCTCGCTTCTCGCTCACCCGGCATGGCGATCGCGGGGAACGTCCGCCGCGTGATCTAGAACCTGGGTGACGGATCCAGCAAAGGTTCATCAGATACGTCACCTCAGTTGTCGATCACTCGGCGCTGCGACCGTTGCCCGGAGAAACTCAGGGAGCGGTTGATGGGCGACGGCCGAGGAGTGGCGGCCATACCCGTCCGGGGATGCGCGCGGAAGCCCGCACCATGATCGCCCGGAACGATGTGATTGATCAACAATGGACTTTTTCCCGGATTTCCGGTGATTTCGTTCCGGTCGATCAACCACTTCGTTCCGGGCGATCAAGCCCTCTCGTCACCCGCGTACCCCGCCCCGGCGGGCCCCAGCGTGCGCGCCGGGCTCCGCGTGGCAGACCTCGCGGAGCGCACGATCAGATTCACTCATTGAGGTTTTCCGAGCAACGTCCCATAGCATTGTGTGATCATTAACTGTGTGTGGCGCTCATGCTGCTCGGTGGTGTTCGACGTGAAGGATGATCAGGACTGCGGCGGCGAGTTGGGTGATCGTGCGGGGACCGCCACGCCAGTGCTGCAGGAGGCGGAAGGCGCACTTCAGAAGGGCGTTGACGCGTTCGCCGAGGCAGCGGGTGGCCGCGTGCAGGGCGTTGACGGCGATCTGGGCGTCGGTGAGCGTGCCGCCCTGGGGCTTCTTGAACGGGGCACACAGCGTGCCCGCGAACGCCTCGTAGCCCAGGTCGACCAGGATCTTCCGGTCGGTGCCGCACCAGGCGGTCAGCGTGGCGAGCAGGGTGGTGTGCTGGCGGACCGCCGTCGTGTCGTGGTGGCGGCTGGCGACCACCGGGGACACCCGCAGCGGCCACCCGTCCGAGGATCCCAGGCCGCACGCGAGATTCTCCGCCACTCAAAGAATGGCGAAAGCCGAGACACTAGGTCGATGACATGATCTAGGGGACAGGGCGAGTAGGTCGCGTGCGGGTGTGGGGGCCTGGGGGGGAGTGCTAGTGCAGGGTTCGACGGGTGCTCAGGTGGGCCGGGACGTGCGCGTCAAGTCCTTGGTGTCTCGTGGTGAGGGGCAGCTCGTCGTCGGGGGCATTCCTGGTCAGGCTGCTGGCTTCATCGATCGGGATCAGGTCGAGGAGGTGGAACGGGCGCTCATCGACGCCGGGACGGTTTTGGTGTGCGCGGTGGCCGGATGTCGTGGGGTGGGCAAGACACAGGTTGCCGCTGCGGTGGCTCGCTCGGCGGTGGCGCGGGGGTGGGGGTTGGTGGCGTGGGTGTCCGGCGAGACCCGGGACGCTCTCCTGGCCGGGTTGGCGCTCGTCACGGAGGGACTCGGGGTGGCCGATCCCGAGCGTGACGCGGTGTGGTCGGCTACTCGGCTGCGTGCGGAGCTGCAGTCGCGTCAGGCGGAGGGTCTGCTGGTCGTCGACAATGCCATCGATCCGGAGGCCTTGACGGAGTGGTTGCCGGCCACGGGCGGGACCCGGGTCGTGGTGACCTCCACGGACCGGAACATCATCAGCCGGGGGAGCCGTGTCGATGTCGGCGTCTTCACCCGGCCCGAGTCGATCCGGTATCTGCAGGGCCAGGCCGGGCGTGACGACCCCGCCGGTGTCGAACTGGTGGCCCGGGCTGTCGAGGATTCTCCTCTGGGGTTGAGTCAGGCGGCTGCCGTGTTGCGGACCAGGCCGGGCCTGACCTGCGCGGAGCTGGCCCGCCGGATCGATGAGGAACCCCTGGCCCGCAGCCTGCCTCGGGAGAAGGGCTGCGACTATCCGAAGGGCGTGGCGGAGGCCATCCTGCAGGCTGTCGATCTGGTGATCGGTCCGGACGCGACTCCCGAGACCGACCCCACGTTCCTGGAACGGGTTCTGTTGACCGTCGCGGTCCTGTCTCCTACCGGCGTTTCGCTCGACCTGCTCGTGCACATCCTTGCCCCCGGTGAAGAGGACCTGGACTCGGAACGCCGCCGAGTGGAGGACGCGCTGGCCGTGCCGGTCGGTGCCTCGCTGCTGGAGCGGAGCGAGGACGGGACCGCCGTTCTGATGCACCGCCTGATTGCCCACGCCCTCAGAGACCGATCGGGACCATATCTTGGTGAGCTACTGGTTGAGATTGGTGAACGGCTCGGCGACCTCATCCCCGGCGAACCTCACGCATGGCAACAGCAGACCGGCGTCGCCCCCAGCGCTGAGCACATCGTCCACCTCTGGACCGTCGCGGTGAACGCCCCGAGCCTGATGGATCGCGAAGGCATTGTCGAACGCCTGGTTCCCGTTCAGCGGCGAGCCATCCAGCACCTCATCGATACGGCGGGCCTGCGACGCGCCACCGCCATCTCAGCCCGAACGCTCTCCGACATCGAGCGGGTGTTGGGTGCCGATCACCCCGATACCTTTGCCTCGAGGGACGACCTCGCCGACGCCTACGAGGCGGCGGACGACGTGGAGCGGGCGATCTCGCTGTACGAGGCCATCCTGGCTGATCGGCAGCGAGTGCTAGGTGCCGATCATCCCGACACCTTCACCTCGCGGGACAACCTCGCCCACGTCTACATGAGGGTGGGGGATCCGGGACGGGCGATCCCGATGCACGAGGCCACCCTCGCTGATCGGCAGCGAGTGCTAGGTGCCGATCATCCCGACACCTTCACCTCACGGGACAACCTCGCCGGCGCCTACAGTTTGGCGGGGGATCTGGGGCAGGCGATCCCGCTGTACGAGGCCATCATCGTTGATCGTCAGCGGGTGTTGGGTGCCGATCACCACGACACCTTCGCCTCGCGGAGAGACCTCGTCGACGCCTGCGAGGACGCGGGGGATCTGGAGCGGGTGATCCTGCTGTGCGAGGCCGCTCTCACCGATACCGAGCGGGTGCTGGGCGTGAACCATCTCGACGCCTACGGCTGGAGGTACATCCTCATCGAAGCCTACGAGTCGTCGGGGGTCCCGGGGCGGGCGATCCCGCTGCGCGAGGCCAATCTCGCGTTCCTGCAGCGGGTGCTGGGTGCCGATCATCCCGACACCTTCACCTCGCGGGACAACCTCGCCGGCGCCTACGAGGCGGCGGAGCAAGCTCATGAGCGCCCGCTCGCAAGTAGCGAAGAAATCCGAGGTCAGGAGTTGCACTAGGTGACGCTTCCCAAGGTGAGAGACGCCATTCAGGGGCCCGAGACACTGTCTCGGGCCCCTGACCTGGGCTGTTGTCGGTGGAGGCGACGGGACTCGAACCCGTAACCCCCTGCTTGCAAAGCAGGTGCGCTGCCAGTTGCGCCACGCCCCCCAGCGATCGCCGTCCGATGTCGAGGGACGGCGCCCGCAGGAAGTGGCAAGCATAACCGAGCGCGAGGCTCCGGCGCCTCAGGGTTCGACGGTGGCCGTGATCGCCTCGCTACCGGTCATCTCAGGGCTCGATCGTCACCTTGATCGCTGTGCCGTCGGCGACGATGTCGAAGCCTTCGAGGAGCCGGTCGAGCGGCAGCCGGTGGGTGATCAGGTCGGCGACGGGCACCTCGCCCGAGGCGATGAGCCGGAGAGCGGTCCGGTTGTCCTCGGGGCTGGACCCGTTGGCTCCGACGAGAGTGAGCTCCCGGTAGTGCACGAGGTTGGAGTCGACGGTGATGGTCGGCCGGTCCTTGGGGAGGCCACCGAAGAACGAGATCCGGCCGCCACGGGCCGCGAGGCGGAGGGCCTGTTCCTGGGCTGCCCCGGAGGCGGCCGCGGTGATGACGACGTCCGCGCCCTGCCCGCCGGTGAGTGCGAGCACCTCCTCGACAACATCCTGCGACGAGGCGTCGATCACGGCGTCCGGCGCCACCCGGTCGGCGGAGAGCTTGAGCCGGGCCGGGGAGAGATCGACGAGAACGACCGTCGCGGCCCCGGCCGCCCGGGCGACCCGTACGTGGAGGCATCCGATGGGACCGGCGCCGATCACGACGACGACGTCGCCCTCGCCGACCCCGGCGAGCCGCTGCCCGTTGATCACGCAGGCGAGCGGCTCGGCGACCGAGGCTTCGTCGAACCCGACGCCGTCCGGGATCCGGTTGAGCCCGCCGACCTTGAGCACCTCCCGGGGGACGACGAGGTACTCGGCGAATCCTCCGGCGTACTGGTAGCCGACCGACGTCTGGTTCTCGCAGATCTCCCTGCGGTCGCGCAGGCACTGGCGGCACTCACCGCAGGGGACGGCGGCGATCACCTGGACCCGGTCGCCGGGAGACCAGCCGGACACCTCGGTCCCGACCTCGACGACCTCTCCGGCGATCTCGTGGCCCATGATCGCCGGTGGGGTCATGTTCGGATGCCCGTTCCGGTAAATCTTCAGATCGGTCCCGCAGGTGGAGCAGTTACGGACCCGGATCTTCACCTCGTCCGGTCCGGGGACCGGTTCGGGAACCTCCTCCAGACGGACGTCCCCCGGAGCGTAGAACCGTGCAACCTTCACGACATTTCCTCCTCGACGGCCGAAGCCAGGATTGAGAACACGCGGTCCGGATCCGCGGCGTTGCGTAGCGCCTCCGCCTTCTCCGGATCGATCAGCACCCTGGCCAGCGCGGACAGAAGTGCGAGATGCTCACCGCCACGGGCGGCGATGGGGAGGCAGATCCGGACGACATTGCCGTCGCCCCAGTCGACGCCCTCCGGGAACTGGAGGAAGCCGAGCGTCGTCCGCCTGACCAGGCGCCTTGAGGCGTCGGTGCCGTGCGGGATCGCGACGCCCTCACCCATGTAGGTGCTGATGGACGCCTCCCGCTCGAACATCGCCTCGGCGTATCCGGGCTCGACCGCCCCGATCTCGGTCAGGACGGCGCCCGCCTGGCGGAGCGCGTCGGGCTTGCCGTCCGCCCGGCAGCCCAGCCAGATCGCCTCCCGGGGGAGCACGCCGCCGTCCGGTTCAGCCGGCAATCGTCCCACCGTCCTTGATCGCCTTTTCGAGGGCCGCGAAGGCCGGGTCGCCCATGAACAGGCGGAACGGGACGACGACGGCGTGCGGAGCGACACTGCGAGCGCGTTCGGCGAGGCCTTCGTGGCAGAGCACGACCTGGGCGTCCGCGGGGATCGAGGCGATGGGTGCATGGGTGACGGTCACGCCGTAACGGCCGAGCCGTCTCTTCAGCTGCGAGGTGAGCATGACGCTGCTGCCCATGCCGGCGTCGCAGGCGACCGTGAGGTTCTTGACATCCGTGCCGGAGATCTCTGGCACCGTTGATCACGCTCCTGGTGTCGTGGGTCGTCGTGAGGCGGAGCCGGCGGAGACCGGACCGCTCGCCGGACCGGTCGCCGGACCGCTCGCCGCGCTGTCGGCGTCGGGGTCGTCGACGAGATCGTTCGAACCGTGGCCGAACCCGAGCAGGACGGAGGAGACGGCGAACGAGACAAGGGTCGCCACGAGGACGGCGGCGAGGACTCCGAGGTGACCGCCCCGGGGGGTGACGGCGAGGTAGGCGACGATGCTGCCGGGGGCCGGGGTGGCGACGAGCCCGGCGCCGACGGCGATCGCGGTGAGCAGCCCCGATGCTCCTCCGGCGATCGCGCCGACGATCAGCTTCGGCTTCATGAGGATGTAGGGGAAGTAGATCTCGTGAATGCCGCCGAGGAAGTGGATGACCACGGCGCCGGGGACGCTGGGACGCATCGACCTCGGGCCGAAGAGCATGAAGGCGATGAGGACGCCGAGGCCCGGTCCGGGGTTCGTCTCAACCATGAAGAGGATCGACTTCCCGGCTTCGGAGACCTCCGTCGTCGCCAGCGGGGTGATGACGCCGTGATTGATCGCGTTGTTGAGGAACAGCACCTTCCCCGGTTCGACGAACAGCGACACGAGCGGGAGCAGGCTGCGGTCGACGAGGAAGTCGACGCCGTGACCTGCGGCGGTGGACGCGGCGCTGACGACCGGCCCGACCCCTCGGTAGCCGGCGATCGCCAGCACGGCCCCGAGGATGCCGAGGCTGAAGTTGTCGATCAGCATCTCGAAACCGGGCCGTTTGAGGTGCTCGGTCAGCTCGTCGAGCTTCTTCTGCCCGTAGGCCGCCAACGGGCCCATCACCATCGCGCCGAGGATCATGGGGATGTCGGCTCCGACGATCACGCCGATGGTCGCGGCGGCTCCCACGACGGCGCCGCGCTGGCCGTGGACCATCCGGCCACCCGTGTACGCGACGAGCAGCGGGATCAGGTACTTCAGCATCGGGTCGACCATGACGGCGAGGTCCTTGTCGGGCCACCATCCGGTCGGGATGAACAGGGCGGTCAGCAGGCCCCACGCGATGATCGCACCGATGTTCGGCATGATCATCCCGGCGAGGTGGCTTCCGACCGTCTGCACGGTCTGGCGCCACCCGCTCCCTTGTCGTTGCCCCATTTCCGTCATACTCATCACGGTTACTCCTTCGCTCGGGGACGTCGTCGTCCACGCGCTGTGGGTGGTGCATCCGGGTTGTGGGCTTGCGAGGATGTTCTTCGGCCACCGGTGGCGGTCGCCGCCGGGTGATCGGTCAGGTGGTGTCAGGCCTGGGTGAGGGGAAGGTCGGACGGGATCGTCGGGGCGAGGAGGACGTCGTCCGGCTGGATGTCGGCGGGCCCCGGCATCCGGCTCCCCGGCAGGGTGACGGCGGCGGTGCCCCAGGCCACCGCCTGGATGAGAGCGTCGGTCCCCTCCCCGCCCGCGGCGAGGAACCCGGCGAGCAGGGCGTCCCCCGCCCCCACCGAGCTGACCGGGACGGTGTCCGGCGCGTACGCGAGTCGCGCGTCAGCGCCGTCCACCAGAACCGCGCCGACCGGCCCGAGGCTGGCCAGCACCGCACCCGCCCCTCGCTCGCGCAGCGCGTGGCAGGCTTCGACCACGTCGCCGAGCGTCAGCAGATGCCTGCCGGCGCAGGCGGCGAGTTCGTCGTGGTTGGGTTTCACCAGGGATGGCCGCGCGGGCAGCGACGCCGCGAGCGCCGTCCCGCTGGTGTCGATCGCCACACGGGTCCCGGTTCCGGCGAGGCGCTCGACGAGGTCGGCGTAGACGGACGGCGCGGTGCCGGGCGGGAGGCTCCCGCTCGCCACCAGCCAGTCCGCCCCCGCGGAGGCCGCGACGGCGGCGTCGACGATGCGGCGGAGCTCACCGGCGGTGAGGACGGCGCCGGGCTCGTTGAGCTTCGTCGTCGTGCCGTCGGGTTCGACGACGGTGATGTTCGACCGGATCGCCTTCTCGATCCGGACCGGGGTGACGTCGATGCCGGCCCGGTCGAGCAGGGCCGCGAGATGGTCGCCCTCCGCGCCGCCGAGGGCGACCACCGCCTTGGTCTCGATCCCGTGACGGGCGAGGGCGCGGGCGACGTTTATGCCTTTGCCCCCGGGGTCGACCCGGGACGACGAGGCGCGCAGAACCTCGCCCCGGCGCAGCTCGTCGACCTCGACGGTGCGGTCGACGCTGGGGTTGAGGGTGACGGTGACGATCACGCGACCACCACCCGGGGCCCGCCGGAGGCGAGTCTCTCGACGTCGTCCGCCTCGATACCGGAGTCGGTGACGAGGACGTCGACGTCCTCCAGTCCGGCGAAGCGGGCGAGGTGGTTGCTGCCGACCTTGGTGTGGTCGGCGAGCAGGACGACGCGTCGGGCCGCGCCGACCATCGCCCTCTTGACGGCGGCCTCGGTCGTGTCGGGGGTGGTCAGGCCTCGTTCGCACGACACCCCGTTGGTGCCGAGGAAGGCGACGTCGACGTACGTGTCCGCGAGGACCCGTTGGGCCCAGGCGTCGACGGCGGCGAGCGTGCGGCCCCGGACCCGCCCGCCGAGGAGCAGGACGGTGAGGTTGGGCCGGCTGGCCAGGGACATGGCGATCGGCAGGCCGTTGGTCAGGACGACGAGTTCGCGGTCGCGCGGCAGGACGTCCGCGAACCTGGCGGTCGTGGTTCCGGCGTCGAGGAGGATCGAGCCCTCGGCGGGCAGTTCGGCGAGCGCCGCGACGGCGATCCGCTCCTTCTCAGTGGTGAGGACGGCGTCCCGCGTCGCCAGGCCGGGTTCGAAGCCGAGACGCTCCACGGGGATCGCGCCACCGTGCACCCGCCGGAGCAGCCCGTGCCGTTCGAGCACCTTGAGATCACGCCGGACGGTCTCGGTGGTGACGTCGAGCTCCTCCGCCACCGCGGACACCTCAAGCCTCCCGGTGGACCGGGCCCTGTCGACGATCCACTGCTGACGTTCCTCGGGATACACCGAGACCTCCCCCTTCGGAGTGAGCTGCCTCCTGTGTACCCCTGAAAGTAAGGTCATGTCAATAAAGAACAACACAATCGGGCACGATGACCACATGAAACCACAGCGTCGAGTCCCGTTGACCCCGCGTCAGGTGTTCCCCCCATCGGCCCCCCCAAAACTCCTGATCCCGCCACCGTGAGGGTGACGGGATCAGGAGATGAACACCGGGCTCGGGCCGCGAAAGGCCCCGTTCGGGCACCCCCGAACGGACGACGAGCAGAGGTCTTACCGGACCGGGTCGGTGACCTCGGCCCACAGCGCCTGTTCGGCCTTGTCGGCCTCAACCTTGCGCCAGAGCGCGAATCCGATGGCCCCGATGATCATAAGACTGAGCAGCTTCTTCACGCCGGTCTCCCCTCGGGCGTCACCCGGCGCGTGTCACCGGGCCCATCGGTGAGCATAGCCCAGGGCCGGTACGCGGACGGGACGGGACGAATCCGGCAGGGTCCGCCGGCGGGTCGAAGATCTTCCGGAAGCAGAACGCCGCTGGTGACGGTCCTCTCCGCTGGAGGAGGGCACGCCGTTCGAAGGCCTCGTCGAGATCCGGGACATGCCCCTTCGGAACCCACCACAGCACGGCATGCTCCTCACGCTGGGACACGAACCACTCGCGGCTGCGGCAAATCATCTCCGCGTGCTCCGGACCGTAGACGAAGTCGGCGAGCGCGTGGACGGACTCCCAGACGGACAGATTCACGACGATCCGCCCGTCCCCGCACCCCGGGACCCGGACCGGGCCGCCGTCCGGGAGGGGAAGCTGCCACACGAAGCCCGGGGCGTCGTCCGCGAGGGCACGGACAGGAACGAGCAACGTGAAGAAACCGGTGAGTTCGGGTGCTGGTCCGTCGACGGCCCGCATCGGACGTGCGACGTTCAACTGGGCGAGGTGCCAGGTCATTGCGCCCCCCTCCGAGGGATCCACGCCGCCGGACGGCGACACGCCGCAAGCGTGCATCTCAGCACGCCGGAACACCAAGGACTTATTAGCCCATCCAGTTGAAGCTCGCCGGATCCGGACCGATCCGCCGGCCCGAGTCGAGGGTGGCGATCGCGGCCAGGTCCTCGTCGTCCAGGGAGAAGTCGAAGATCTTGATGTTCTCGGCGATGCGCGACGGCGTGACCGACTTGGGGATGACGACGTTGCCGATCTGCACATGCCAGCGCAGCACGATCTGGGCCGGGGTCCGCCCGTGCTTCGCCCCGAGACGGGCGAGCAGCGGGTGGTCCAGCAGCCCCTTGCCGGAGCCGAGCGGGCTCCACGCCTCGGTCGCGATGCCGTGCTCGGTGTGGAAGGCACGCAGTTCGCTCTGGGCGAGCTCCGGGCTGAGTTCGATCTGGTTGACGGCGGGGACGACGCCCGTTTCGTCGAACAGGCGTCGCAGCGTCTCGACGGTGAAGTTCGAGACCCCGATCGCTCGCACCCGGCCGTCGGAATAGAGCTTCTCCAGGGCACGCCAGGCCTCGACATACCGGTCCTGGGCGGGACACGGCCAGTGAATCAGGTAGAGATCGAGGACGTCGAGCCCGAGCCTCGCCAGGCTGGCGTCGAACGCGCGCAGGGCCGTCTCGTAGTCGTGCTCGTCGTTCCACAGCTTGGTCGTGACGAAAACCTGGTCGCGCGGGATCCCCGACGCCCGCAGGGCCCGCCCGACCCCCTCTTCGTTGAAGTAGAGCTTGGCGGTGTCGATGCTGCGGTAGCCGGCCTCCAGGGCGGTCGACACCGCCTGTTGGGCCTCGTCGTCAGGGACCTGCCACACTCCGAAACCGAGCTGAGGCATCTGGACGCCGTTGTTCAGCGTGAGGATCTGCATACCTTCATCCTGTCGCAGACACGGCCGGCGTCCAGCCGTCCCGCCGGGTGTTTCGTCTCTCCCCGATCCTCGCCCCAGATCCTCGCCCCCGATCTCTCGGACGGGCGGGAGGTGGGCTCGCGGTCCATGGCAGGGTTGGTGCGGCGGTACCGGACCGCCGCACCAGCTGACGTGATCCCTGGAGGGCTCCGATGCGGGGCATCGACTTCGCCAGTCCCACCCGTCCGTCCCGCCTCGCCCGGCGATCGGCGGTCGCGCTCACGGCACTGGCCGTCGGTGCGGGTGGCATCGGCGGTCTGGGCGGATGTGGATCGAGCGCACCTTCGACCGCGGCCGCCACGAGCGAGCCCGACCTCGGCGTGGTCGAGGAGGGAGTCCGCAACCAGCAGGACGTCGCGTTCGTCCGCGAGATGATCCTTCATCACCGGACGTCGGTCGCTCTGGCGCGCCTGGCGGAGGGCCGGACGGAGAACGCCCGGGTCCGTGCTCTCGCGCAGCGCGTCGAGACGGCGGCCACCCCGGAGACCGAGCAACTCACCCGCTGGGCGACCGCCTGGGGACAACCGGTTCCGGCGGTCACCGCCGCCGGCCGGCCGGTCACGGGGACC
>JAUPKQ010000120.1 GCA_030837345.1 Actinomycetota bacterium
CCCTTGACCGGAATTGTCCACAGCGAGCCATTCAACGCATCGGATTGTGACCGTGACGGGCCGAGTAGTCACTTCACGCAGTTCAGCACCCGGGTCTAGGTGATCTTCGAAGGAGTGCGTTCATCGTCGACCGGACGGGAGAGATGTACCTGTTGTGCCCTTGTGGGGCATCTCGGACACCTTCGCCCGTCGGAATGCCTCAGCATCCTCTCGTCCCGCGATCACCCACCGGGATGACTGATCCCAAGGGTTCTCGGAACCGTATGGAGAACGCTGCACCTCAGCCTCGGTCGGATCTTGGTCTCGGTCGGATCTCGGTCTCGGTCGGTCCGGTCATCACCCCCTCCACTGACACCGGGAGCTGTGCACCGATACCGTCCCATATCCGCCCTCACTGAGTCGCCTGGTTCGGCGACGTGGTTGGACGCGTCCGAGGAAGCGACCATCCCGGGCGATACCTGTCAGATCATCGGATGCAGTACCCGGTTCTCGGGCACACGAACCGCATTGGGCACCAAGATTCGCTCCACCGGCACGTGATCGACGAGCGTTTCCGTCCGGCAGGTCGCGGTTCGAGAGGATCGTGAGTCGAGGATCGGGTAACGGACCCGGCTTCGGGATCGACGAGAATCGTCACGGGCATCTCCTGCCTCGATCTCGACAGCGAGTGCCAGACTTGATCCCCCGGCCCAGGAGTGGCGGGTCAGCTACCCGGTATCAGCATCTGTGAGGCGAGAATCAAGGACGAAGAGACGCCCTCCCTCGACGATCAGCTCGGGCCGTCGTTCCGTCTGCTCAAACCGACACAATTATGTGGGATCCAGCCGACAGAACGACGGCCCGGCAGGCCCCGCAGGCCGAGGCCGAGGTGCGGCGTCGTCCCCGTAACAGCGATCGCACACCTTGATCGGAATCTGCCCTGTCATCGGGTTTGGCACACGACTCTTTGGCACACGAACCACTCACGTCGGCATGTCACGTAACCTCGATACATGATCGCCAATCCTCGCCACTGAAACGGCGAAGAATCCGCCCTGCCGCAGCCCCGGATATCTATCACATGGATCGGATCAGTTCACCCCGCTCATCGGAAAGTCCTGGACTGACGGTGAAGCTACTAGGCTTCAGCAACCGAGTCTTCGACCAAGGCGGCCCTGGCTTCTATCACCGTCACCTGCCGAGCGACGCTGGCGACCGAAGCGGTTCCCTCGATGGGGATCCACGGTCCTCCGGATACCGCGAACTCGCCTCGGTACGTCGTCGTCAGGACCAGGTTCACTGTTCCCGGGCGAGTATACGTATGGGTGGTTCGCAAGTTTGGGTATGGGGCACCCGGGTCAGCTGTTTTCAGTACACCACCGTCACCGAAACTCCATGCATACCCCGCAGGGGTCGCCCTGACCTGTACTCCTGCTCCCAATACCGAAGCAGGGAGCATGATCGGCCCCGCCTCGACCCACACATTCGTCGGAATGTTCACCAGTGTGCGGCCTGACTCCGGCTGGACATGAACCCGACCAGCTGGAAGTGGTAGCCGCCGAAAATCCTCAGCCGTCACGGTGGGAACAGCCCTCCGCCCGCTCGAACCAGTTTTCTCCGGCGACAGACACGTCTGCCCACTCGGAACCCAATCAGCCGACCCTGGCCTGGCAACCCCCGGAGGGCCAAGATAGATCCAGAACATTCGATCCCGTGGATCAGCGGTATCTGAACACAGATCCATCGACTCACTACACAGAACATCACTCACAACATTTGCAGGGAGCTCATTCCCTCGACAAGCAGGAAGCGCCAACCGCTCCCTAGGTAGAACCTTTCCACCAACAAATCGTGTTATGCCTGGCTTCAATGTCTTCGTCATACCCAACTTCGACTTCTTCGCCTCAATCTCCGTTGCCCCAGAAGCATGCCTTGCTCGAACATCGAATATTCCCGATCCATCCTCGGGAGGAGACGCTGGAGACATTTGTCCAGCAACCATCAGGAACCCCACAACCGAAAAGCCGAATGAGTTCATTTTCCTTCCACCTCAGGAAATGCCGCATCCAGCAATAGCCAGCGACCATCAACCCAGCGAACAATCATGTCCATTCGAATGTTTCGCTTCTCTGGCGTTAATGCAACAACAGAACCATCCGACGCAATGGTGCGAGCTGCTTTTTGATCAAAGACGATATTTACAAGAACGCCAGTAGTGGACTTTCCTGGAGCCGCAACAATTGCACGTATCTCAATCCCATGCCCGACCGATCTACGACTTTTTTGGCGCCCACCATCAACGGCGCGAATTGTGCTGTTACAGAAATCACAATCAGGCGCGCTCACGACACGAAGAGGCGCCGGATCCATGATCGTGAACGAATACTGGTATACGTCGAAGAAGTAGCGGATGAATGCTTCTGCTCCGGCTCGGGTGGGTTGGGCCGCGGCGGAGGGGAGGACGGGAGCAGGAGACGGGGAGGGCGAGAAACCGGAAGGGAGTGGAGTGGTCTCCACCGGAATAGGGGTGCCTGTGGCACCAGGAGGCGCCGGTGAGGATTCGTCCGTACAGCTTGCCATCACCGGCGCCAAGACCACCACGGCCGCCATGACCGCGCTCCCCCGCTTGATCATGACTCCACTGTAAGTGGACTTCACGATTCTGTCCCGCCCTCGATGACGTCTGTGGACGGGGAGAAGGGATCAGCTGATAGCGGCGAACCCCGTCAGCTCCGCGGCGAGAGCAGGCTTGACCCTGGCCTTGACGCGGGTGCCGTCGCCGAGGTGCTCTTCGAGGAGAATCTCGCCCTGTTCGTGGAGGCGGCTGACGATGTCACCGCGGCTGTAGGGCACGAGAACATCGACATCGACATCGGGTCGGGGCAGGCGCTCGTCGAAGATCCGGAGGAGTTCGTCGATGCCCTCCCCGCTCCAGGCCGAGACGGCGAGAGCGGACTCACGCCGCACGAGACGCGCCACGACGTCCGGGTCGGCCGCGTCGGCCTTGTTGACGACGACGAGTTCCGGGCGGTCGAGGGCACCGATGTCCGCTAGTACCTGGCGGACGGCGATGAGCTGGCTCTCGGGGTCCGGGTGGCTGCCGTCCACGACGTGAACGAGAAGATCAGCGTCGGTCACCTCTTCGAGGGTGGAGCGGAAGGCCTCGACGAGCTGGTGGGGTAGTTGACGGACGAAACCCACGGTGTCGGTGAGCGTGAATTCGCGGCCTTCCGGGGTGACAGCCCGGCGGATCGTGGGGTCGAGGGTGGCGAACAAGGCGTTCTCGACGAGAACCCCGGCCCCGGTGATCCGGTTGAGCAGGGACGACTTGCCAGCATTCGTGTAACCGACGATGGCGACGGCGGGGACGGCGTTGCGCCGCCGGAAGTCCCGCTGGGTGACGCGAGCCTTCCGCATCTCCTTGATGTCCCGCCGCAGTTTGGCCATCCGGGTGCGGATCCGCCGACGATCCAGTTCGATCTTCGTCTCACCGGGGCCTCGGGAACCGATACCGGCGCCGCCAGCCACCCGGCCACCCGCCTGCCGTGACATCGATTCGCCCCATCCACGCAGACGGGGAAGAAGGTACTCGTACTGGGCCAGTTCGACCTGGGCCTTACCCTCCCGGCTCTTCGCGTGCTGGGCGAAGATGTCCAGGATCAGCGCGGTCCGATCGATCACCTTGACCTTCACGACGTCCTCGAGACCACGCCGTTGGGACGGGGAGAGCTCTCCGTCACAGATCACCGTGTCGACCCCGGACGACGCCACGATGCTGTGGAGTTCGTCGGCCTTGCCCCGGCCGAGGAAGGTGCCGGGGTCCGGATGGTCACGCCGCTGCAGGACGCCGTCGACGACGGCCGATCCCGCGGTCTCGGCGAGTGCCGCGAGTTCCCGCAGGGAGATCTCGGCGTTCTCGGCGGTGCCGCCGCTCCAGATACCCGCGAGGGCGACGCGCTCGAGACGGAGCTGCCGGTACTCGACCTCGGTGACGTCCTCAAGCTCGGTGGAGAGGCCACCGACCCTGCGCAGGGCCTGACGTTCGGCGCGGTCGAGCTGGTCGCCGTCCTGGCCGGGCCAGGGCTGGGATGGGGTGTCTCCGGCAACCGCGGTCCCGGCCCGGGACAGGATGCGCCTCACGGCGCGGGTCCCCTCGTCGACGGATGTGTCCGGTGCGGCCTCGTAGGAGGTCCCCTCACCAGGACGGAACTGGGCTGATGTCGTGGTATTCATACGCCTCCAGGCTCCCACGTGCCAACGACGGGGTCGAGCCGGTTAATCCGTCGGCGCCGGGCCGGGGACGGGTGGATACCCTGGCGCGGTGAGTTCGCCCCATTACTTCACGACCCCGACGGGGAAGGCCGAGCGTCGTCCGCTCTCCGTGACGCTGGCGGGCCGGGACGTCAAGGTCGTCACGGCGGACGGCGTGTTCAGCGGAAGCCGCGTTGATCTCGGCACCCGGGTACTCCTCCGCGAGGCCCCTGCCCCGCCGCAGACGGGCGATCTGTTGGATCTCGGCTGCGGCTGGGGTCCTCTCGCCCTCACCCTCGCCATGTCCTCCCCTGACGCGACCGTGTGGGCGGTCGACGTCAACGAGCGGGCTCTCGAGCTCACCAGGGAGAACGCCGCCGGGCTCCGGCTGCCGGGGGTCCGGGCCACGTCGCCGGACGGTGTTCCCGCCGACACGCGGTTCGCGGCGATCTGGTCGAATCCTCCGATCCGGATCGGCAAGGCCGAACTCCACGCCATGCTGATCCGCTGGCTGCCACTGTTGGCGCCGGAGGGGCAGGCCCACCTCGTGGTCCAGAGGAACCTCGGAGCCGATTCGCTGCATACCTGGCTCTCGGAGAACCTCGGCGGGGAGTTCGCGGTCACCAGGGCGGGGAGCGCGAAGGGCTACCGCGTCTTGCGGGTCACACGCTGACCGTTCGCCGGTGTCTGCGCGCCGCCGGACCGGCGTCCTCGGAGCAGTTCCAGCTTGAGGACAAGGAGGTCACGACGCCCCAGCCGTTCGACGTCGTCCTTGGGGCCGGGGCGGGACTGCCCGGCCGTCGACGCCGCGGGGGTCCCCATGACCACTCCCTGTCCCCACCCGGGAGGGTGGTGATCAACAATCGTTCGAGACGGGTCCGTGGACCCGGACGGCCGGATGCCCGGTCGGTGCTTCACGCCGCTTCTCGACGCTCCGGGCCCAGAACTTGAGCCGCGAGGAGCCTCGAAGGACAGAATCGGCACTTCGGACGACGCCGAGGCCCCCCGAACGATCCAGCACAGCCTTCCGCTCAGCGGGAATGCTCAGCGGGAGGAACCCTCCGTCACCTTGATAGTGCCCTCAGCAACGATCGTAGCGGGGCCGGCGAGTTCGACGTGCTCCCCCGCGAGCCGTGAGTCCGACGGGACCACGACCCGGAGGCGGCCGCCGGGGACGTCGACCAGCCAGCGGTCGGGCGCTCCGGAACCGCCCCAGACCCGAGCGGCCAGCACGGCTGCGACGGCTCCCGTACCACAGGACCGGGTCTCACCCACGCCCCGTTCGAACACCCTCATCGCCAGGTGCCCGACCTCCCGGTGCGGCAGAGGGACGACGATCTCCACGTTGGTCCCGTCCGGCGGGGAGGGGTCGACCATGGGCTGCGTCCGCAGGTCGGCCGCGGCCAGGCGATCGGTGTCCGGCAGCGCCACGACGACGTGGGGGTTGCCGACATCGATCGACAACCCCGGAAGGACCGAGGGGCCGCCGAAGATCGAGACCCTGGCGTCGGAACCCGTGGTGGCCGCGGGGCCACCGCCGACGACGCGCCAGGGACCCAGATCCGCCGCGAGGAGGTCGCCGTCCCGGCGGACGCGCTTGGCACCGGCCCGGGTTCCCACGGTGACCGTTCCACCGTCGGCCAGCTGGATCCATCCGAGGTGCTCAAGGTAGGCGACGAAGACCCGAAGTCCGTTGCCGCACATCTCGGCGATTGAACCGTCAGCGTTGCGGTAGTCCATGAACCACACGACGTCCGGTCCGAATGACCCCGCGACCTCGTCGACCGCGGCGACGGGGACGGCCCGGATCAGACCGTCGCCACCGATCCCGGCCCGCCGGTCGCACAGAGCCGAAACCTGGCTGGGTGACGGATCAAACTCTCCCGAAGCGTCCGGCACGAGGACGAAATCGTTCTCGGTGCCGTGCCCTTTGGCGAAGCGGACGGCGGGCAGTTGAACGGTCACCCGCCCAAGCCTAGCCAGCGTCCGCCGGACCGAGGAGACCGAGGCGATGAGCCACCGACACGGCCTCCGCACGACCGGAGGCACCCAGTTTGGCCATCAGGTTCGACACGTGGACGCTCGCGGTCTTCTCGCTGATGGCGAGGCGGGTGCCGATACCTCTGTTGGTGAGTCCCTCGGCGACGAGGCAGATGACTTCCTCCTCGCGAGGCGTGAGAATCCGTTGACCGACAACACCACCGCCGAGATCGAGCCGGTGTCGTGCGGCCGTGGCGTCGATCGCCGCTCGCAGCCGGACGGCGCGGAGACCCACCACCGTCCGGCGGGCGTCACGCAGCAGGGCGGTCGCCTCATCGCGCGGACGCCTCCCACCGGACGCCAGCAACGCCTCTGCCAGCCGCCACCGTGATCGGGCCTCCTCGTAGACGTGACCGGTCCGAAAGGCGTCCACAGCCGCACGCCACGCCGCGACGTCCCCTGGCCCGGTCAGTCTCGTGGCCTCGGCCTCCGCACGCGCCAGCCAGGCCCGTCCCTCCGGACCCATGAACCTCATCTTGGTCGCCCCCGTCGCGGCGGCGCGCCGGGCCCGTTCCAGGAGCTCGGGACCCTCCTGGGATGCCTCCGGGAGGCGGACCCCGGAGCGAGCCGCATCGGCGAGCACCGCGATACCCAGGGCGGCCGTCCGGATAGCGGCGATCGCCAGGGGCCGCCCGATTCTCTCGAATGACGCGAAAGCCTTCCGGACGGCCTCGAGCGCCTCCTCGTGGCGTCCGAGCCAGGTCAAGGCGTCGGCCCACGGCGCGTAGACGAGATGCCACATGATCGGATAGGCCTCGTCGCAGGCCTCCAGCGCCGCCGCGCGGTCGATGGCCGCCGAGGGGTCGCGGGCTGCGAGGACCGGCAGGAGAGGCACCATCATGAACAAGGACTCGCGGACGGGAAGGCGTGGACGATCCGTCGTCACCGTGCGCTCGACGTCCTCCCACTCCCCGGCGATCTCCAGCACCTGGGCGAGCAGGAGACGCGACTCGATGGCGAACAGGCAGCTCGCCAGCCCGGCGCGTTCTGCCCCGGCGAGCCCACGCTCCAGGTGGCGTCTCGACGTGGCGAGATCGCCGACGTCCAGGGCGAAGAGACCGAGGTAGAACGCCACCCGGAGCTCGATCTGGGGATCCCCGGCCTCCGCTCCCCGGCGGGCGGCCTCCTCGAGCCGGGCGGTGGCGGCCTCTGGACCGACGACCAGGGCGTCACCCTGGGCGAGGGTGATGAACAGGTCCGCCTCGGCCGCGACCATCCCGAGCTCCCATGCTTCGGCGAGGGCCTTCTCCACGAGATCACGGGTACGCAGGAGGTGACCGCGTCGGCAGTCCCAGAGGTCGCCCCGGCCGGTGGTGATCCTCGCCTCGACGGTGGCGGCCCACACCCGTGACGACCGGGGTCCCTGCCCGTCGAGCAGGGCATAGACCAGGTGGACCTGCTCCAGCGCCGGATCGACCTGGTCGTCCTCCACCAGGTAGGTCGCCAGGCAGCTTCGGGCGTGGGCCTCCAGTTCGACGTCGCCGGCTGTTCCGGCCGCCGTCGCGGCGGCCCGCCCCAAGGCGATGGCCCGCAGGAGTTCGCCCGACGCGGAGGCCGCCTTCGCCGCGTCGAGCTTCACCTGGATCACCTCTGTGCCGGCGGGACGCCGGTCCGCGGGAACGGACGGCCAGAGCCGCAGGACCCGGTCGTAGTGGGTGAGGGCCTCGGCGGGGGCGAGCCGTCGCCCGGCCTCACGGGCGGCACGCAGCCAGGCTGCGAGGGCCGAGGGGAGGTCGTGCGCCTCGACGCTGTGCCGGGCGAGGTCGGCGGCGGTCGCGGGGTCGGGATCGCTCGCCAGGAGGTCCGCGTACAACCGATGAAGCCGGGCACGCTCTCCCGGCAGCAGATCGGTGTAGACGGCCTCCTGCACGAGCGCGTGGCGGAAGGCGAATCGGTCCGAACCGTCCGGCACGAGCACCTGGTGGGTGACCGCGGACCGGAGGACCTCGTGAATGTCGCCCTCTGCCTCGCCGGGGGCTGCGTCGGAGGCACTCCCCCCGGCGAGCGCCAGGGCCTGACGCAGGAGGGTGTCGGAGACCCGGCGACCGGCGACGGCGGCGACCCGGGCGACGTTCTGGACCGGTTCGGGCAGCTGTTCCATCCGGGCGAGCAGGACGTCGGCGAGGGCCCACGGGAGCGGGACGGACCCGTCGCCCGACGTCGAGACGAGCAGCTCTGCCGCGTAGAACGCATTGCCCTCGGAGCGGACGGCGATGTCCTGCACGACCTGTTCCGCGAGCTCACCACCATGCAGGGTGACGAGATACCTGCGCAGCTCGACCTCGTCGAACGGGCGGAGATCGAGGCGGGTCACCCGGGGCAGGCGGACCAGCTCCGCCAGCAGCCCTCGAAGGGGATGGCGCCGGTGGAGGTCGTCCGAACGATAGGTACCGACGATGAGCACCGGGTCGTCCCCGAGACGGGACAGCAGGAAACGCAGCAGATCACGGCTGGAGGCGTCGGCCCAGTGGAGATCCTCCAGGACGAGGAGCAGAGGGCCTGCCGCCTGGGCTGTCACCTTCAGCGCCGTCGCCACCGCGTCGTACAGGGCGAGACGCTGCGACGCTTCGTCCACCCCGGGCTGCCCGTCCGCCTGACCGGTGACCCGCGACAGGGAGGGGCGTTCTTGCGCGACCTTGCGCAAGGCCGCCGCGGCGGCGTGGTTCCCCGGCTCACCGGTGAGCCCGAGCAATGACGCCACGACCTCGGAGAACGGCAGGTACGGCAGGCCTCCGGCGCCGAGGTCGACGCAGCGACCGACGACGGTGAGAGCTCCCCCCTCGGTCGCCCGGGTTACGAACTCAGTGAGCAGGCGTGTCTTACCCACTCCGGCGTCCCCGCCGACGAGCACCCCGCAGCCACCGTCGGCCGTCGCTGTCAGGAACTCCTCCAGCCTCGACAGCTCCTGTGCCCTGCCGACGAACCCCGACCCCCGTATCCCCACCACGGGAGACATGCTCGCATCGGGAGGCGACGGTCCCGAAGTTGATTTCCCTCCGTTGCCGCCTTCGAGGCCGGCCCCAGTCCGCCGCCAGGCGGCGACGGTGATCGTCGGACATCCGGTGTATCTCGTCGCCGGTCAGCATCACGTACCAGGTCATCGGTTCTTCCTCCGTCGTCGATGACCCGACGATCTACCTAAGGACCAGGTGAGGACATGGGGAGATCACGCAGGCTTCCTCCCGACCGGGGCGGTCAGGCGTCTGAGGTCGGTCTCACACGCCGGACGGTCCGGCTCCCGGTTCCTGAGGCGCCGGACGGACGCGCGGCAGGCCGAGGGCGACACCGGTCCCGGACGGTGAGAGCGCGTCCTCGGTCCGCCGCTGCCAGGCGTCCCCGGCCGCCGTCCGCCGGAGGACGTAGCGCGTCCCGGGGGCGACGTCCGCGACGAGATGGTGCGGCGCACCGTACGTGACGGTGACCTCGGCGATATCCCCCGGGCGGGGACGCTCGGCGCCGTCCGGAACGCTGAAGTGGACGAGGCGGTTGTCCCGGGCCCGCCCTGACGACCGCAGGGTGGCACGGTCCTTGCGCCCTTCACCCTCAGCGACCAGGACCTCGACCACGCGCCCCTCCTGGGCCCGGTTCTCGCGCCAGGAGATCTCCTCCTGACAAGCGACGAGTCGCTCGTACCGGTTCGAGACGACGGCCTTGGGGACCTGTCCTGGCATGTCCGCGGCGGGGGTCCCGGGGCGACGGGAGTACTGGAACGTGTAGGCCTGTGCGAACCGTGCCTCACGGACGACGTCCAACGTCGCCTCGAAGTCCGCGTCGGTCTCGCCGGGGAAGCCGACGATGATGTCCGTGCTGATGGCCGCCCCGGGAAGCGCCGCACGGACACGCCGGACGATGTCCAGGTACCGCTCGGCCCGGTAGGAGCGGCGCATCACCTTGAGCACGGCGTCCGAGCCCGACTGCAGGGGCATGTGGAGTTGGGGCATCACGTTCGCCGTCGCGGCCATCGCCTCGACGACGTCATCGGTGAACGCCGCCGGGTGAGGACTGGTGAACCGGACGCGCTCCAGCCCGGCGACGTCCCCACAGGCCCGCAGGAGCTTCGCGAACGCGCCGCGGTCACCGAACTCGACGCCGTAGGTGTTGACGTTCTGGCCGAGGAGGGTCACCTCCAGCACGCCCTCCGCCACGAGAGCCTGGACCTCGGCGAGGACGTCGCCCGGCCGCCGGTCACGCTCCGGGCCCCGCAGGCTCGGCACGATGCAGTACGTGCACGTGTTGTTGCACCCGACACCGATCGACACCCAGGCCGCGTAGGCGGACTCACGCCGCGTGGGCAGGGTCGAGGGGAACACGTCCAACGATTCCAGGATCTCCACCTGGGCCGCGGCATTGTGACGGGAACGCTCCAACAGCACCGGAAGGGACCCGAGATTGTGCGTGCCGAAGACGACGTCCACCCAGGGTGCCTTGCGGACGATCACCTCCCGGTCCTTCTGGGCCAGGCAGCCGCCGACAGCGATCTGCAGGCCGGGGTGCGACTCCTTCAGGGGCGCCAGATGCCCGAGGTTGCCGTACAGCTTGTTGTCCGCGTTCTCCCGCACGGCGCAGGTGTTGAGGACGACGACATCCGCCTGCTCACCGTCCGGCGCGGGACGGTAACCGGCGGCGTCGAGCACTCCGGCCATGCGCTCGGAGTCGTGCACGTTCATCTGGCACCCGAAGGTGCGGACCTGGTAAGTGCGCGGCGGATCCTGCGGGAGTACCGAGGCAGGCGGGAACACCGAGGCAGGCTGGTGCGCCGAGGCATCACCACGCGCAGGAGACGTCATGTCGGACACCGCGCCATCCTCTCAGCCTCGCCGGGCCTCCCCGTCACCTGCTCGCAGCCCTCCGTCACGCCGTCGTCTCCGGCCTGCGAGATCGTATTTCCTGCCTGTAAATTCGACCGACAGCATCAGGGATTGCCCATGATCCCGCAGCTAAGGTACGTTCCGCGACGCTGAGGACGTGCCGCACGACGTGCTCCTGAAGAGCGGCTGCCGACGATGCGCAGTGCTTCACTGATCCGTGATGGCCGCCGAAACCCGATCTGGAGAGCCCGTGACACCAGTAGGCGAGGAGAGCAAGGAACGACGGCCCGTGGTCGTCCTGCACGGGGTTGAGAAGCACTTCGGCTCGCTCCACGTCCTGCGCGACGTCAACCTCACCGTCAGCGAGGGGGAGGTCGTCGTCGTCATCGGCCCGTCCGGTTCGGGCAAGTCGACGTTGTGCCGCACCATCAACCGTCTGGAGACGATCGACGCCGGACGGATCGAGGTCGACGGAACCGTTCTCCCCGAGGAGGGGAAGGCGCTGGCCCGGCTGCGTTCCGAGGTGGGAATGGTGTTCCAGTCCTTCAACCTGTTCCATCACAAGACCGTCCTCGAGAACGTCACCCTCGGGCCGGTGAAGGTGAGAAAGGTTCGGCGGGCCGACGCCACCGCGACGGCCCTCGCCCTGCTCGAACGGGTCGGAGTGGCGGACCAGAAGGACAAGTACCCCGCCCAGCTGTCCGGCGGGCAGCAACAGCGGGTGGCCATCGCCCGGGCCCTGGCGATGCGGCCGAAGGTCATGCTCTTCGACGAGCCGACGTCCGCCCTCGACCCAGAGATGATCAATGAGGTGCTCGACGTCATGACAGCCCTCGCCCGCGACGGCATGACCATGCTCGTCGTAACGCACGAGATGGGCTTCGCACGCCGGGCGGCGGATCGGGTGGTGTTCATGGCGGACGGCCAGATCCTCGAGGACGCCGCTCCGTCCACGTTCTTCACCGATCCGCGCTCAGTACGCGCCCAGGACTTCCTGTCCAAGATCCTTACACACTGACCGCCAGAGGAAAACCACGATGTCTCTTCGAACACGTGCCGCGATGGCCGCCCTGTCCACCGCCGTCCTGACGCTGTCCGTCACCGCCTGCGGCGGCGGCTCGGGCACGGGATCCGGCTCGTCCCTGTCACCGTCCGTCGCCAGTTCGGTGTCGTTCGCGGCCGGGTCCACGATGGCCCGGCTCTCCGGTGCCAAGAAAATGACCGTCGGCACCAAGTTCGACCAGCCCGGATTCGGTCTCCAGGGACTCGACGGCAAACCCGCCGGTTTCGACGTCGAGATGGCGAAGATCATCGCGGGAAAGCTGGGGATCCAGCCCGACGGCATCACGTTCAAGGAGACGCCGTCCAAGGTCCGCGAAGAGGTGATCGAGCGGGGTGAGGTCGACCTCGTCATCGCCACGTACACCATCAACGACAAGCGCAAGGCGCGCGTGAGTTTCGCCGGGCCCTACTACGTCGCGGGTCAGCAGGTCATGGTGAAGAAGGAGGACTCGGCGATCACCGGACCGGAGTCCTTGAAGACCAACGCCTCGGCGAAGGTCTGCTCGGTGACCGGCTCGACACCGGCGGAGACCATCAAGACCTACCTGGCGAACCCGGCACAGCTGGTGACCTTCGACGTCTACAGCAAGTGCGCCGACGCCCTGCGCACCGGACAGGTCCAGGCGATGACCACGGACAACGTGATCCTCCTCGGGCTGATCTCGAAGTCACAGGGCTCCTTCAAGCTCGTCGGGGAGAAGTTCACCCAGGAACCGTACGGCGTCGGGATCCGCAAGGGGGACACGTCCTTCTGCGAGTTCATCAACACCTCTCTCAAGGAGGCAGCGGACTCGGGTGCCTACGAGAAGGCCTGGACCTCCACCGCCGGCGGGGTCGAGGGCGCCGAGAAGGCGCAGCTGCCCCCCGCAGGGACGTGTAGCTGATCTTCCGTCCGTCCTGGAGGCCGAATGGACGCCATCACCGACAACCTCTCGCTGTTCGCCGGCGGATACCGGACCTCGCTGCTGATCGCGTTACTCGGCCTGGTCGGTTCCCTTCTCGTGGGCACAGCGGTCACCGCCCTACGGGTCTCCCCCCTCGCGCCGCTCCGTGCGGCCGGGGCGGGGTGGGTCCATCTGCTGCGGAACTGCCCGTTGACCGTCGTCCTGTTCTTCATGGCGTTCGGGCTCCCCGAGATCGGGGTGAACGGCTCCTACTACGTCTTCGGGGTGTCGGCTCTTGTCGTGTACACCTCGGCCTTCGTGTGCGAAGCCCTGCGGTCCGGCATCAACGCCGTACCGCAGGGTCAGGCTGAGGCCGCCCGTGCTCTCGGACTGTCCTTCACGCAGACGCTCGGGACCGTGATCCTCCCCCAGGCCTTCCGGACGTCGATCCCCCCGCTGGGCAGCGTCCTGATCGCCATGTTCAAGAACTCGGCCATCATCGGTGCCTTCGGGGTGTCGGGGGACCTCTTCGACGTCGGGGAGGCGTTGACGAGCGCCCGCGGTTACGCGGTGCTGCCCGTCCTCACCGGCGTCGCTGTCGGGTACCTCGGTATCACCGTGCCGGTCGCCGCGATCATGGCGGCCCTGGAACGGAAGGTGGCGATCTACCGGTGAACGGTCCGGAACAGGGCGTCCTGCATGATCGCCCCGGCCCGAAGGCCCGGCGACGGGCCCTCGTCGGCAGCCTGATCGCAGCCGTGGCCCTCCTCGGGGCCGGAGGGATCGTCGTACGCAGGCTGGCGGACGCCGGCCAGTTCTCCTCCCGGCGGTGGGCTCCCCTCGTCGACCCGTCCGCTCCCGAGTTCGCCCAGGTATGGGCGCTGCTCGGCACCGGTCTGCGCCAAACACTGATCGCCGCGGCCCTCGCGATCACGGCATCCATGATCGTGGGGACCCTGCTCGGGGTCGCCCGGATGATGCTCGGCCGGTGGGGACGGGTCCCTCTGATCGGGGTGATGGAACTCCTGCGCGGCCTGCCCGTCGTCATCACCATCTTCTTCGCCTACCGCGTCCTGCCGACGCTCGGGGTGGATGTCTCCTTCTTGCCCGGAGAGGACGGGCTCTGGTACCTCCTCGTCGGACTGACCGTCTACAACAGCGTGGTGATCGCCGAGATCCTGCGGGCCGGTGTCAGGTCACTGCCGGGGGGACAACGGGAAGCCGCCCTGACGATCGGCCTGACCTCCGGACAGACGATGCGGATGGTGCTTCTCCCCCAGGCGTTCCGGGTGATGCTCCCGTCGCTCATCAGCCAGCTCGTGGTGATCCTCAAGGACACCTCCCTGGGCGGGATGCTCGGTCTCTACACCGAGACCCTCCGCCAGGCGAACCGCATCTCCCAGTTGCTGGGTAACCCCTTGCAGCTGTACCTGGTCGTCGGTGTCCTCTTCATCCTGATCAACGGATCTCTCTCCTTCCTGGCCCAGAGGCTGGAACAGGGACTCGCCCGGGGACGACGAGTCCCCCTCGCCGAGAAGCCCGTGGGCCCGGCCGACCCGGCTGGCCCGGTCGGCCCTGCTGATCCGCCCCTCGACCTGCGGACCGCCGACCGTGCGGTCTGACACCAACGAGGACTGACGCCAGCGGGGACTGACACCAGCTGGTCTGGCACCGGGCCGGGGACGAGTTCACTCGCCCCAGTCGCCCCTGTCGATACCATCGACGGGGTCCGCTTCGTCGGCCTCCCCGCAGTTCTCCTGCTCGTCGAGGGCCTCGCGGATCGCTCTCATGGCGACACCGGTGCCGTACCCCCTCCGAGCGAGCATTCCGGCCAGACGCCGCCTCCGCCGGAGGGGATCGTCGAAGCGCATCCCCGCCAGTCGGCGTCGGACCAGTTCACGAGCGGCCTCGAACTCGGACTGCTCATCGATCGCCTCGACAGCGGCGGCGACGGTCTCCTCCTCCACACCGCGTTCCCGCAGCTCCTGCCGCAGAGCTCGGCGTGCCAGACCCCGGCCGGCGTGGCGGGACTGCACCCATTGCCGGGCGAAGAGCTCATCGTCAACGAGCTGGACCTCCTCGAACCGATCGAGGACGGCGTTCGCGACCTCCTCGTTGACACCTCGGCGGGCCATGGCGCGGGCGAGCTGGGCGCGGGTACGAGGAGCGACCGTCAGCTGCCGCAGGGCGATGGCTCGCGCGACCTCCAGGGGATCGGCCTCGGGAGTGCGATCCGCCGGAGAACCGGGGACGGGCTCGTCATGACCCTGCCCGGTCCTCGAACGTCCGCTCCGGCGACCTCGCCCACCGTCCCTTCGTGCCACCTCGGTACCCGGTCAGAAGTCGACGTCCGCCGCTGCTGCGGGGACCGGGGCGGGGGCGTCGACCTGGGGACCGATGCCGAGCTTCTCCTTGATGCGCTTCTCGATCTCATTGGCGAGATCGGGATTGTCGCGGAGCATCGACCTGGCATTCTCCTTGCCCTGCCCGAGCTGGTCGCCCTCGTACGTGTACCAGGCCCCGGCCTTCCGGACGATGCCGTGCTCGACCCCCATGTCGATCAGCCCGCCCTCGCGCGAGATGCCGATGCCGTAGAGGATGTCGAACTCGGCCTGCTTGAACGGCGGGCTGACCTTGTTCTTGACAACCTTCACCCGGGTCCGGGAACCGACGGGATCGGAACCGTCCTTGAGAGTCTCGATCCGCCGGACGTCGAGGCGGATCGACGCGTAGAACTTCAGCGCCCGGCCACCGGTCGTCGTCTCGGGCGAACCGAACATGACACCGATCTTCTCGCGGAGCTGGTTGATGAAGATCGCTGTCGTCCCCGAGTTGCTGAGGGCTCCAGTGATCTTCCGGAGAGCCTGGGACATCAGGCGCGCCTGCAGACCGACATGACTGTCGCCCATCTCGCCCTCGATCTCGGCGCGGGGCACCAGGGCCGCCACCGAGTCGATGACGATGATGTCGAGGGCACCGGAGCGGATCAGCATGTCGGCGATCTCAAGAGCCTGCTCACCGGTGTCGGGCTGGGAGATGAGCAGGGCGTCAGTGTCGACCCCGAGCTTCTGCGCATAGTCGGGATCCAGAGCGTGCTCGGCGTCGATGAAGGCCGCGATGCCACCGCCCTTCTGGGCGCTCGCCACCGCGTGCAGGGCGACGGTGGTCTTACCGGAGGATTCAGGTCCGTAGATCTCGACGACCCGGCCCCGCGGCAGACCCCCGATGCCAAGAGCGACGTCGAGAGCGATCGATCCTGTTGGGATGACCTCGATGGGAGGGCGGACGTTCTCACCCAGACGCATCACCGAGCCCTTGCCGAACTGGCGGTCGATCTGCGCTAGGGCAGCCTCCAGCGCTTTCTCGCGATCTGCGGGTGTGGGCATGTTCTCACCTCGGGAACGAGCGGTCGGCGCGGTGGGCCGCGTGGTGGTCGGTCTGCCGGAACGAGCTCTGCTGGTAGCCATCACCCCTGACGCTAGAGGTGACCACCGACAGTCTTCTCACCGACCTACCGAACCTGTGGACAACGGGACGGGATCGGGAGCTGTGGACGAGAGTAGCCCGAACGCGTGTTCGATGCAGCCGGCACGCCCGCTACCCTTCAGCGGGTACGAATCAGAGAGGAACAACAGGAACCTGCCTGAATTATGTGGCTTTTCGATTCGTTTGGGGTGATGACTGTGGCTCGTCGAGGTGAAGCGTTCGACGAAGCGGTCCCGACGATCGATGTGTGAACGAACCGTTCCGGGAAACGAGTCGATGCGCCTGGCGATCAAGACACCGACACCGGACCCAGCGAGCCGACCGGAGGCGATCAGGATGGACAATCAGAGCATCAGACCTTGCACAGTCACGCGCGGTCACGTGAAACAGGTCAGGTGTCACCGGTAGTAGCGCTGTCATGTGTCGGGGACGTGCCCGAAACCCGGGTACTCCGCCCGGCGACCTCGCCGGGATTCCTTACCGCAGGCAGCGACAAACACGATCACAGCGGCAACCCCACACCTTGATCAGCGTCGGCTGGACCATCGGGTTCGATGCCCGCCTCTCGACCATCTCGATCGCCCAGCGCTGCGGGTTGTTGCCCGGAAAAGCTTCAGTGAGCCGTCTACGAGGAGCCGAAGGGGTCCATCCTGGCGTTGACGAGTGTGGACCTAGATCCAGGATCTGATCGGGCAGGGACGAGATGCGAGCCGGGGAGCGGTCGAGCCAGGTGGCGCTGGATCTGGCGCTGCGCCGGTCGGTCGCCTCGAAGGTGAAGGGCGCGATGATCGACGGGATCGCGGCGTTGGAGGACCTGCCGACCGGTCTGGACGCCCCCGTGGCCTCGCCCCGGACCACGGCTTCGACCGCATCGCGTCCGTGAGCGACCTGCGACACGAGTACATCGCACCGGCCCGGTGAGACCGTCACCTCGGGGTGCCTGATGGGGTGGAGGTACCCCAACCCCGTTCAGGTGAGCAACAGCCGTTCGAGACGTCTCGCCGCGATGAGGAGGCCGACCACCCCCATGACGACGAGGTAGAGCAGGTGGCCGACCAGAGCCCACCCGACCGTACCGAGCGTCAGGGACCGCAGGAGGCTCACCCCGTGGTAGAGCGGGGTCAGCCGCACGACCCACTGGAGGGCCTCGGGGTAGGCCGACAGCGGGTAGAAGGTCGCCGAGAACAGGAACATCGGCAGGATCGCCAGATTCACCAGGTCGAAGTCCTGCCAGGACTTCATGAACGTCGTCGCGGCCATGCCGGCCCCCGCGAATGCCACCCCGACGACGACGGCGGCCGGAAGCGCGAGAAGGGCCCACCATGAGGAGAGGAACCCCGCCAGGAGCATGACGGCGACGAACATCGCCGCGTAGAGCCCGCCGCGCAGCTGGGCCCAGGCGACCTCGCCGAGCGCGACGTCCCGAGGACCGAGCGGCGTGGCCAGCTGAGCCTCGTAGATCTTGCCGTATTTGATCTTCCAGAAGACGGCGAACGTCGAGTCGTAGATCGCCCCGTTCATCGCGGAGGCGGCGAGCAGGGCGGGGGCGACGAACTCGGCGTAGCCGACGACACGCCCATCCCCGATCGGTATCTGCCCGACGAGCGATCCCAGGCCGATGCCGAGGGAGAACAGGTACAGGACCGGTTCGACGAAACCGCTGAGGATGGACACCCAGTACCGCCGGGCGACGACGAGGTTGCGCTCGAGCACGGCCCGGCTCATCCCCGCTCCGGCGGGGATGACCACGAGGCGGGCGAGGCCTTTCGCGAGCGCGGTCATCGGACCAGCGTCCGGCGGTAGCAGACGACGGCGGCGGCGAGACCACCGAGGGTCCACACCAGCAGGTACGCGAGATGCCCGGTGACGGGCCAGAGGCCGAAGCGCCCCGTCGCCAGGGCCCGGGCGGCCTCGGTGCCGTGCCACAGCGGGGCCGCCCAGGCGAGCGGACGCAGGCCTGGCGGCAACTGGTCGACAGGGAAGAACGTGCCCGCGAACAGGGACATCGGGACGATGACGAGACGGAACAGCAGCCCGAACCCGACGTCGGTCTCTCGGCCGACGGAGAAGGCCATCACCGGCGTCGCATGCGCCAGACCGACGAGGACGGCGACGGGCACCGCGGCGAGGACCCACCCGGAGGTGAAGGCCCCGAGAACCGCGCCGACCCCCGCGAACGTCACGGTGACCAGGAGCAGCCGGAACACGATGAAGCCGAGGTGGCCGAGCACGACGTCGATCACTCGCAGGGGGGTGGCGAGCATCGCGAAGTAGAACCTCTGCCACCGCACGGCGGTCATCACCGTGTAGGTCGACTCCCCCACGGCGGTCTGCATCGCGGTGACGGCGAGGACGCCCGGCGCGACGTACTGCGCATAGGGCAGTCCGGCGACGCCGCCAGAGGGACCACGGTCGATCAGGGCCCCGAGTCCGAAGCCGAGGGAGGCGAGGTAGAGCAGCGGGGAGAGGAAGCCCGAGAAGACGCTGGCCCTCCACGTCCCCCGGTAGGAGCGCAGCCAGTACTCCAGGGCCCGGCCCGCCATCACCGGGGTCACGGTCGCCATCAGTCGACCAGGCTGCGGCCGGTGAGCCGCAGGAAGACGTCCTCCAGGGAGGACCGTCGCACCAACGAGGACTCGGGGGACACACCCCGGTCGAGGACGGCACGGAGGGCTGCGTCGCCGTCCGCGGAGTAGAGCAGCAGGCGGTCGGGCAGGGTCTCGACGCGATCGGCGAGGTCCCTGACGGCGACCTCGAGACCGAGGTGGTCGTCGTCGGTGAAGCGCAGTTCGAGGACCTCCCGGCTGCTGTGCTGCTCGATCAGTTCCCGAGGAGATCCCTCGGCGACGATACGGCCGCCGTCCATGACGACCAGGCGGTCGCACAGTTGCTCGGCCTCGTCCATGTAGTGGGTGGTGAGGATCAACGTGACCCCCTGGCGTTTCAACCGGAACAGGCGCTCCCACAACAGGTGCCTCGCCTGGGGGTCGAGGCCGGTCGTCGGTTCGTCGAGCAGGAGGACATCGGGGTCGTTGACCAGGGCACGGGCGATCGTCAGGCGACGTTTCATGCCCCCTGACAAGGGTTCGACCCGGTCGTCGGCCCGGTCGGTCAGGTGGGCGAACTCCAGGAGTTCGTCCGCCTTGGCGCGGGCGTGCGCCCGGGAGAGGCCGAAGTACCGGGCGTAGAGCACGAGGTTCTCGCGGACTGTCAGTTCCTGGTCGAGCGTGTCCTGCTGCGGGACGACGCCAAGCCGGGCCCGGATGCGTGAACCGTCCCGGCGCGGATCCAGGCCGAGGACGGTCAGCTCACCGGCGGAGGGCGGGGAGACACAGCCGATCATGCGCATCGTCGAGGACTTGCCCGCGCCGTTCGGCCCGAGGAAACCGAACGACTCACCGAGGGGCACCTCGACGTCGATGCCGTCGACCGCGACGAAGTCGCCGAAGCGTTTCACCAGGCCCCGGGCCCGGACAGCTGTTCCCGCCTTTGTTCCCGAGCTGGAGGAAGACCTCGTGGAGAGCTCGCCCCGTCCTTCGTCCCGGACCACCGAGCTCGTCACCGGCATCCCCCTCACGTCCCCTACGAGGCCACCCCGGCCACCCTTTCGACGCTAGCCACGCCTGCACGGCCGGGCAAACGAGATTCCGGATCCGACCCCCGGGATCCTCAGCGACGACGCCTGGTCCCAGGCCGCCGGGCGCTGCCCGAACGCTGCTGCTCGTTGTCGCCCCACCACCGTTCCCTGGGGACCTGAAGGTCCTCGCAGAGCGCGAACCAGACCGACCGCTCGTCCTCGCCGGCGGCGAGGGCCTGCTCGGCGGAACGGTTCCCGAGCGTCCCGACCACGTGATCCCGCACCAGGACCCGGCCCTGGCCAGGGCCGAACTCGCCGTCGACCAGGGCCCAGAATTCGCTCATCCGCACGCTCGAAGCATGCCATCTCCCGCGCCCGGGACAATCGCGGACAGGTGGGCCGGTCACGCCCGGCGGCCCGGCCTCCGGGATGCTGTCGGTGGTCGGGGTGACAATCGAACCGTGACCACCGATCAGCCCGTATCCCCCGTCGACGGGTCCGTCGACGCCTTCGGGAGCGGCCTCGCCGAGATCCCCGGGGCCTCGGTGCTCGACCGGTTCGGTCCCGCGACCCGGGCGTGGTTCACGGAGACCTTCGCCGCGCCGACCCCGGCTCAGCTCGGGGCGTGGGCCGCGATCTCCCGCGGCGATCACGCCCTGGTCGTCGCGCCGACGGGCTCCGGCAAGACGCTCGCGGCGTTCCTGTGGGCGATCGACCGTCTCGTGTCAACGCCGTCCCCGGACGAGGTCACCCACCGCTGCCGGGTGCTCTACGTCAGCCCGCTCAAGGCGCTGGCCGTCGACGTCGAGCGCAACCTGCGCCTGCCGCTCGCGGGTGTCCGGCGGGCGGCCGACCGGCTCGGCCTGTCCGCCCGGGAGGTCCGGGTCGCCGTCCGCTCGGGTGACACCCCGGCCGACCAGCGCCGCGCGTTCTCCCGGACGCCGCCCGACATCCTGATCACCACGCCCGAATCGTTGTTCCTGCTGCTGACGTCCCGGGCCCGCGAGGCGCTGGCAGGGGTCGAGACCGTCATCGTCGACGAGGTGCACTCCTTGGCGGGAGGCAAGCGGGGAGCCCACCTCACGCTGAGCCTGGAACGGCTCGACGCCCTGGTGGGGCGGCCCACAGCGAGGGTGGGCCTCTCCGCGACGGTCAGGCCCGTCGCGGCGGTCGCACGCTGGCTGGGCGGTGCGGGTGACGCGCCGGTCCACGTCGTGCACCCTCCGGCGCAGAAGACCTTCGACCTCCGGGTGGTCGTCCCCGTACCGGACCTGAGCGACCTCGACGCCCCTCGTCCGGACGCCCCTCCGCCGGGCTCCCCGCAGCCCGGCGATGACGCGGTCACCGCCCCCGCCTCCCGGTCCTCTGTCTGGCCGCATGTCGAGGAACGGGTCGTCGATCTCATCGCGGAGCACCGCTCGACGCTCGTCTTCGCCAACTCGCGTCGTCTCGCGGAACGCCTGACCGCCCGGCTCAACGAGGTGTGGGCCGAGCGCCAGGAGGGCGCAGGATCCCTGCCGGACGCCGGGTCCGCGCACCCCGCCGAGGTCATGGGCCAGGCGGGGGCGTCACGGGGCGCCCCCGCGGTCCTCGCCCGGGCCCACCACGGCTCGGTGAGCAAGGAGCAGCGCGCCCTGATCGAGAGCGATCTCAAGGCGGGGGTGCTGCCGGCGGTCGTCGCGACGTCGAGCCTCGAGCTCGGGATCGACATGGGGGCGATCGACCTCGTCGTCCAGGCCGGGTCCCCGCCGAGCGTCGCCAGCGGCCTGCAGAGGGTGGGCCGGGCCGGGCACCAGGTCGGCGCGGTGTCGCACGGTGTCCTCTTCCCGACGTTCCGCAGTGATCTCGTCCAGACGGCGGTCGTGGTGGAGCGGATGCGCGACGGCCGGATCGAGGCCCTCACCGTCCCCGCCAATCCCCTGGACGTCCTGGCGCAGCAGATCGTCGCGATGGTCGCCATGGATCCCTGGGACGTCCGCGACCTCGGGGCACTCGTGCGGCGCGCGGCCCCCTTCGCGGACCTTGGCCAGGCGGTCCTCGACGCCGTTCTCGACATGGTGTCCGGCCGGTATCCCGGCGACGAGTTCGCCGAGCTGCGGCCACGGATCGTCTGGGACCGGGCGGCCGGCGTCCTCACCGGGCGGCCGGGCGCCCAGCGGCTGGCGGTCACCTCGGGGGGCACGATTCCCGACCGCGGGCTGTTCGGCGTCTTCCTGGCCGGTGGCGAAGGACGGCGGGGCGGGTCCGGACGGCGCGTCGGCGAGCTCGACGAGGAGATGGTCTACGAGTCCCGGGTCGGCGACGTCTTCACCTTGGGGTCCTCGTCCTGGCGTATCGAGGAGATCACCCCGGACCGGGTCCTGGTCACCCCGGCTCCCGGGCGGGCGGGACGTCTGCCGTTCTGGCACGGCGACGCCCCGGGACGTCCCCTCGAGCTGGGGCGCGCGATCGGTGCGTTCGTCCGGGAGGTGGACGGTCTTCCGGACGGCGCCGCGCACGCCCGCGTCCGGGCGGCCGGGCTCGACGAGTGGGCGGCGGACAACCTCCTCGCCTATCTGCGGGAGCAACGCGAGGTGACAGGGCACGTCCCCGACGACAGAACACTCGTCGTGGAGCGTTTTCGGGACGAACTGGGTGACTGGCGTGTCGTCGTCCACTCCCCCTTCGGCGGCACGGTGCACGCGCCGTGGGCCCTGGCCGTCGCCGCCCGCTTCCGCGAGCGCTTCGGGATCGACGTCCAGGTGATGCACGGCGACGACGGCCTGGTCCTGCGTCTGCCCGACGTCGAGACGGCCGACGGCCTCGCTCCCGACGTGACGGACCTGCTCGTCCTCGACCCCGCCGAGGTGGAGGGGACCGTCACCGCGGAACTGGGCGGGTCGGCGCTGTTCGCCTCGCGGTTCCGGGAGTGCGCCGGGCGGGCGCTGCTGCTTCCCCGGCGCCGTCCGGGCCAACGGCAGCCGCTGTGGCAGCAACGCCACCGGGCGGCGCAGCTCCTCGCGGTCGCCGGCCGCCACAGCGGGTTCCCGATCGTGCTGGAGACGGTCCGGGAATGCCTCCAGGACGTCTTCGACGTCCCCGGCCTGACCGAGCTCATGCGGGACGTCGCGTCCCGGCGGGTGACGATCGTCGAGGTGGACACCGCGACGCCCTCGCCGTTCGCCCGCTCCTTGTTGTTCGGTTACGTCGCGCAGTTCCTCTACGAGGGCGACTCCCCGCTGGCGGAACGGCGGGCCGCCGCGCTCGCCCTCGATCCCGCCCTGCTCGCGGAGCTCCTCGGCCGGGGCGAGGGTGCGGCCCTGCGCGATCTGCTGGATCCCGCCGCGCTCGCCCGGACGGAGGCGGAGCTGCAACGGGTCGCTCCCGGCCGCCGCCTGCCCGGTGCCGAGGGAGTGGCGGACCTCCTCCGGCTCCTGGGGCCGCTGACGACCGCCGAGGTGGACGAGCGGACGTCCGCCGGTGCGGACGACTCTGCCTCGGGGCCGTCCCTGGCCGCCGCGTGGCTGGGGGACCTCGAAGAGGCCGGACGGGTGCTGCGGGTCGGCCTCGCCGGCGGCGAGTACTGGGCCTCGGCGGAGGACGCCGGGCGGCTCCGGGACGCGCTGGGAGCGGTTCTCCCGCCGGGGGTCGCCGAGGCATTCACCGAACCGGTCACCGAACCCCTCGGTGACCTGCTGTCGCGGTTCGCCCGGACCCACGGTCCGTTCACCGCCGCCGGGCCCGCGGGGCGGTTCGGCCTCGGGATCGCCGTCGTCTCCGACGGGCTGCGGCGGCTCGTCGCCGACGGACGGCTCGTCACGGGCGCATTACGTCCCCTGGAGGCAGGTGGCGGGCGTGATCTGGACTTCTGCGACGCGGAGGTGCTGAGGATCGTCCGCCGGCGTTCCCTCGCGGCGCTCCGGGCCGAGGTCGAACCCGTGTCCGCAGGCGATCTTGCCCGTTTCCTCCTTCTGTGGCAGGGAGTCGGCGGATCCCTGCGCGGCGCGGAGGGGGTCCTGCGGGTGGTGGAACAGCTCGCGGGCGCCGTCGTTCCGGCGAGCTCGCTGGAGACGCTGATCCTGCCGTCGAGGGTTCCCGGATACTCCCCCGCCGTGCTCGACGAACTGACGGCGTCCGGGGACGTCGTCTGGTCCGGCCACGGGGCCCTCCCCGGGAACGACGGCTGGGTTGCCCTGCACCCCGCGGACCTCGCACCGGTGACCCTCGGCGACCCCGGCCCCGGGTTCGAGGCCACTCCGGCGCACCAGGCTCTGCTCGACGTCCTGTCCGGCGGGGGGGCCTACTTCTTCAGGGCGCTGTCGGACGCCGTCGGATCGACGGACGACGCCGCCCTCGCCTCGTGCCTCTGGGAGCTCGTCTGGGCGGGGAAACTCACCAACGACACCCTGCTCCCCCTGCGCGCGCTGCTGGCGGGGGGACGGACGACGCACCGGGTCCGCCAGGCGACCTCCCGGTCCCGGTACTCCACCGGGAGGCAGGCCGCCCGGCGGGCCGCGTGGGCCGCGGCCGGAGGCCGGGCGTCGATGCCGTCACGCACCGGACCACCCACGGTCGCGGGGCGCTGGTCGCTCCTGCCGCCGGGCGAGGCCGACGTGACGATCCGTTCGCACGCCGTCGCGGAGATCCTTCTGGACCGGTACGGGGTCGTGACGCGGGGATCGGTCCAGGCCGAGGGCGTGACCGGAGGGTTCGCCGCCGTGTACCGGGTGTTCTCGGCCTTCGAGGACGCCGGTCGCGTCCGCCGCGGCTACTTCGTCGACGGTCTGGGCGCCGCCCAGTTCGGGAGCACGGGGGCGGTGGACCGGCTGCGGGAAGTCGCCAGGTCAGCGGAACGGAACGCCCGCCCCGGCCCCGACCCGGAAAGAACCCACGTTCTCGCCGCCTCCGACCCGGCCAATCCCTACGGCGCCGCGCTGCCCTGGCCGGAGCCCCGGGGCACCGCCCACCGGCCCGGCCGGGCGGCGGGGGCGCTCGTCGTCCTCGTCGACGGCGACCTCGTCCTCTACGTGGAGCGTGGCGGCCGGTCCCTGCTCTCCTGGACGGAGGCCCCCGTCCGGTTGCAGGCGGCCGCCGACGCGCTGGCCCTCGCCGTCCGCAAGGGGGCCCTCGGGAGGCTGACCGTCGAACGGGCCGACGGGACCGGCGTCCTCACCACCGGGCATCCGCTGTCCCGGGCGCTGGCCGGCGCCGGATTCCACGCGACCCCGAAAGGGCTGCGAATTCGCGGTTGACCTGTTGAGAAGTACGCCGTGAGGCATACTCGGCGGCCGTGGGGAGACGAAGCAGCCGCTACCAGGGTGCCGTTCCCGTCGCGGCCCTGGTTCTCGTGACGAGCGTGACGGGGTGCGGCGTCCCCGGGGGTGGGAGCGCGGTGTGCGAGGTCCTGGAGGAGCAGTTGCCCGCCTACACCGCCGACCCCCTGACGGCGCTCCCTCCCGGCGCGGGCGCGAGCGCCTGGAGGGCCCACGTCACCCTCATGCGTGCGAGGACGGAGACGCTGAGCAAGGTCGCCCCGGAGGAACTCCGGGACGCCGCGTCCCGCCTGAAGGAGACGAACGACAAATTGGCCGACATGTTCAGGGCCGCCCAGAACGATCCCGCCCAGGTGGACCCCGGCCTCGTCTCGCAGTTGCTGCGTGACACCGGCTACCCGGACGCGGTCGCCGCGATCACGATGTACCGGAAGAACAGCTGCTGACGGGGGGACGGGGGCAAGGCGCGGGAGTGCGGGCCGCGTGGCGTACAGGCGGCCAGGGACTCAGGCCGCGCTGACGAGACCGGGCGCCGAGAGCGCGACGTCACCCTCGAGAGCGCTCGCCAGGTCGTCGGGCACGGTGTCGGGAACACGCATGCCCACGGGGGTCTCGGCCGCCGCGACCCGTTGGCTCACCTCGTGGAGCACCCGGGACAACGGCACCTCCAGGGCCCCGCAGATCGAGGCGAGCAATTCGCTGGAGGCCTCCTTCTGGCCTCGCTCGACCTCGCTGAGGTACCCGAGGGAGACCCGGGCGACCGACGAGACTTCCCTGAGGGTTCGGCCCTGCCGACGGCGGGCGTGACGGAGCACGTCGCCGATCTCCTGTCGCAAGAGCACCATGGCCCGTCCTCCCTTCATCGGCATGTTGCCTGTCTCGGCTGTTGCCCTGGTCATCTGAAGCTGTCGCCGAGGGTTCGACCTCGGCGACACGATTTCCCCCACGGTACCCCGGCCCGGGTTCAACTGCTCAACAGGCGCGTCGTGAATCACACCGGGGAAACCTCAGGTCGTTCCACGCTGTTCCGCCTCACCTGGACTACTGTCCGTTTTCAGCTCATGGCGGAACGATCGGCCCAGATGCCGTGTGCCGCTGCAATCATCCCAGCAGAACACCCAGGGCCGCGTCTACGGTGAGCCTCCGAATCGTGGCTCGATCCCCGTCGAGCACCAGCGAGACGACCCGGACGCCGCCGGGTCCGGCGATCCCGAGGTGGACCGTTCCGGGCGATCTGCCGTCCTGCGGCGCCGGGCCGGCGACACCCGTCGTCGCCAGACCCCACGTGGCGCCCAGACGCTCCCGGACCCCGGTGGCCATCTGGGCCGCGACGTCCGGATGCACCGCCCCATGGGCCGCGAGCAGCTCGTCGTCCACCCCGAGGAGGACGTGCTTCAGATCGGTCGCGTAGGCGACGACGCCGCCGCGCAGGACGGCCGACGCCCCGGGGACGTCCACCAGACGCGCCGCGAGGAGACCACCGGTCAGCGATTCGGCGACGGCCAGGGTGTTCCCCTCGTCGCGCAACCGGGCGATGACGCGGGCTGCCAGGCCGGCGTCGTCCGGAGTGGTCACGCCCGGTCGTCCCGGATCAGGCGGATCACCTTCACCAGGTAGTCCAGACCGGTCAGCACCGTCAGGAGCACGGCGGCAGCCATCGTCACGACGGCCACGGGATGGGCCCAGCCCGGCAGCGGGGTGAGGTACAAGGTGATCGCCACGGCCTGGAGGGCGGTCTTCGCCTTGCCTCCGCGACCGGCCGGCAGGACCACCCGGCGGATCACCATGAACCGGAGAGTGGTGATCATCGCCTCGCGGACGAGGACGACCGCCGTGGCCCACCAGGCGAGCTCGTCGAGCAGCGACAGGGCGACGAGGGCCGTCCCGATCAGCGCCTTGTCCGCGATCGGATCCGCGATCTTCCCGATGTCCGTGACGAGGCCTCGGCGACGGGCGAGCTCACCGTCGAACCGGTCGGTGATGGCCGCGGCGACGAAGGCCGTCGCGGCGGCCGCCCGCCAGGTGGTGCGCCCGTCGCCGGCGAGCAGGAGCCAGCCGAACAGCGGGACGAGCACGAACCGCACGGCGGTCAACCCGTTCGCGACGTTCCACGGGCTGACCCGCCGGGGGGAGGGCGGAACCGCGGCCTGGTCGAGCGAGTGCTCCATCGGGGTCACCCTGCCGGATCCGGGCACGGGACCGGCTCGACGGCGGCGACGAGATCGACGCCTTCCGAACGGACCACACGGGCCGTCACGACGTCCCCGACCCGAAGGCGTGCCCCCGGGGACAAGGACGGTGGCAGGAGCGTCGCTCCGTCCACCTCCGGCCCCTGGTGGGCCGCCCGGCCGAACGGGACCGGACCGTCGCCGTCGTCCTCCCCGAGATCCTCCACGAGGACCTGCACGATCTCCCCCACACGGTCGGCGGCACGCTCGGCTGTCAACTGTTCGACGAGATCACCCACCCGGGTGACACGGGCACTCACGACGTCGGGAGCGAGCTTGCCGGCGAACCCGGCGGCCTCCGTGCCGTCCTCGTCGGAGTACCCGAAGACACCGACGACGTCCAGCATCGCCTCGGTGAGGAACCGCTCCAGCTCGGCGACGTCGTCATCGGTCTCCCCGGGGAAACCGACGATCACGTTGGAGCGGATGCCCGCCGTCGGAGCGAGCGCACGGATCCTCTCGATCAGGGCGAGGAACTCGGCCGTCCCGCCGAAACGCCGCATCCGGCGCAGGACGGACGGCGAACTGTGCTGGAAGGAGAGATCGAAGTACGGCACGACCTTGGGTGTCGAGGCGAGAACGTCGACGAGCCCCGGGCGCACCTCGGCGGGCTGGAGGTACGAGACACGGACACGGTCCAGACCGTCCACCGCCGCCAGGCGGGGCAGGAGCGACTCCAGCAGCCGGAGGTCGCCGAGGTCCTTGCCGTAGGAGGAGGAGTTCTCGCTGACGAGGAGCACCTCGCGGACCCCTTGCCCGGCGAGCCACACCGCCTCGGCGAGGACGTCGTCGGGACGCCGGGACACGAAGGCACCCCGGAAGGACGGGATGGCACAGAACGTGCACCGCCGGTCACAGCCGGAGGCGAGTTTCAGGGGAGCCCACGGACGGGACCCGAGACGGGCCCGCACGACGGTCGAGGGGGACGACGGGGCCGGGAGGGAGGACGGGGCCGAGGGGCCTGGTCCCGGCTGACGGTCGGCAGGGGCCAGGGGGAGAAGTGTCCGCCGGTCACGCGGCACGTGGGCCGGTGGCCGCTCGCCGTGGAGCACGCCCGCGAGATGGTCGGCCAGGTCGGTGTACGAGTCGAATCCGAGAACGGCGTCGGCCTCGGGCAGCGCCTCGGCGAGATCACGCCCGTAGCGCTCGGCGAGACACCCGACGGCGACGACCGCGCGGGTCCGCGAGGAGGCGTCGGCCCGCAGATCGGCCGCCTCCAGAACGGTGTCGATCGAGTCCTTCTTCGCCTGTTCCACGAAACCACAGGTGTTGACCACGGCGACGTCGGCGTCCGCGGCGTCGTCCACGAGGCCCCAGCCCGCGGCCCGCAGCCTTCCCGCGAGTTCTTCGGAGTCCACCTCGTTGCGCGCGCACCCCAGCGTGACCAGGGCCACCGTGCGTCCCGGCACCGGTTCGGGACCGGAGTGCGTGCGTGGCATCCGGCCAGCCTAGCCGCGACGACCGGACGTTATGCACAGTGCCCGGCCCCCGGCCCCCGGGAGGCGGAGGCGCACCCGGCGGAGGCGGGGACGGCGCGGGGAGGCCGTGGAGACGTGGAGACGGGCGCCCGCGAGATCGCGGACGCCCGCCCTCCCCGGGCGACGGGCCTCACCGGTCACAGGCCGCGACGGTCACCGTTCGCCCGGTTACCCACCCGATCGCCTGCCCGATCGCCTGCCCGGCCGTTCGGCCGATCAGCGACGGGGGCCGCCCACGGCAGCGAGCGCGTCCACGACGCCGTCACCGTAGATCGAGTTCCGGGCCGGGGTTCCGGTGCACGGTGAGCCGTACGTCGCGCCCCGTCCCTCGGCCTTGTAGGAGATCACCGGCGCCGGGCAGATCTTGTCGATCGCCGTGCCCCGCAGGACGCGATCGACGACGTCGGGGTCCAGGGTCTTCCCTCCGCGTCCGTCGGGCCGTCCGTACTGCGACACGATGAGTGCCGCGACCCCCGCGACGTGAGGCGCCGCCATCGAGGTTCCTTGCAGGTACTGCCAGTAGGCGCAGCTCTCGGGGCCGGGGGCGCCGCACGAGGAGACGAGGAACGGGTCCTTCGACTCGCCCGTCGTGGCGTCGATCAGGCCGGACCTCACCGCGAGGTGGTGCGGCATCGGGGCGAGGACCAGGTTCCCCGGCTGACGGCTCGCGTCGGTCCCGGCGAAGTCGCGGAGGAATCCGCCCGGTGCCGCGACGTCGGTCTGCTCCGTACCGTGGTTCGAGTAGTCGGCCTTCTTGCCGCTCTTGCCCACCGACGCCACCCCGATCACGTGGCGGCCCTCCGCCGGGAGCGAGAGGCAGGTGGAGTTGTCGATCGTCCGCTCGTGGGCGGCGCCGGCCGGGTGGTTCGGGCTGATCTTGTCGACCGGAGGGCTACCGAGGTCCAGGTGGTCGTTGCCGAGCGCGGCCACGAGGGTCACGCCTCTGCGGTGCGCGTACGTCAGGGCCCGCTGGGTCGCCTCGATCACCGCCCGCTGCTCCCGCTGCTCCTCGGGGCTGTCGGCGGAGTTCGCCGCGCAGTTGAAGAGCCACGGGTCGATGTAGAAGCTCATGTTCACCACGTCGATACCGGCCTGGCCCGCGTAGCGGATCGCCTTGAGCGTCGGCTCGAGGAAGAAGCTCCCGGCGTCCCCACCCGCCCGGATGTTCACCAGGGTCACGTTCGGGGCCACCCCGGCGATCCCGACGCCGTTGATCGACGCTCCGATCGTCCCGGCGACGTGGGTGCCGTGTTCGTTGTCGTCCGTGTCGACGGGGTCGACGCAGGAGGGCTGCTCGCACTCCCCGTCGAGGCTGGGGATGTCGGTGACGAAGTTGCGGCTGAGCGCCTTGTCGAAGTTGGGCTTGATGTCCGGGTGGTTCCCGTCGACACCGGTGTCGATGATCCCGACCCGGACCTGTCTCGACCCGGGCTGCTTCCGGTAGGACCCCGAGGGAGTGGCGTTGATCATCGCCATGTCCCACTGGAGGTCGGCGAGGGGCTCGGCCTTGGGCAGCGGACCCCGGGCCGGGCGTCGTGCCACCGGGACGCTGTCACGCAGGTCCCGTTTCAGCGGGTCGGCCCTGGGCACCGCGCCGATCCGCCGGTCACCGGCGACGCCGGACACGGCGGCGCTGGCGTCGGCCTTCGCCGCGAAGTCGGTGGCGGAGGATGTCGCGGTGAGGATCCCGAGCTCGGCGTCCTCACTGGTGACCGTCCCGCCCGCCGACGTCACCGCCTGCTTCGCCGCGGCGACCGAACCGGTGTCAGCCGCGACGACGACGTACGAGGTGGCCTTGTCGGACGGGTTCCCCGTCGTGTCCGCGGCAGTGGCGCAAGGCGCGGCGGTCAGGCCATAGACGGCCGCCCCGAGGGCGGTGGCCACGGCCACCGCCCTCGTCCGATGTCCTGTCATGTCGGGTCCTTATGTCTCGGGATAAGCATCGTCCGCGGGACATTAGTGACCTAAAGGACCCACTCCGTAACTTGTGATGCAATTGATGCGTATATCACACGTTCTTGACACTTCTCCTCAGCTAAGAGGAAAGGCCTCACTGAAGGAGATTCAGTCGTGGATCTCCTCCAGAAGCGACCGCATCGACCGGGTGGGAGGCAGCCACGCGCCACCGACGGGAAGGTTGTCGAGGCGGACACGCGGCAGGGGCTGGGTGAAAGCGCCCGGCACATCCTCCAGATCGAGGAAGGTCAGGGCATCGGATTCCTGGGCGTACCCGGCGACCTCAGCGAACGAGAGGACGATGACCTCGACGCCGTCCCGGGCGAGTTTCTCCAGCGGTTCGAGGAAGTTTCGGCCGTCACCGCTGGCCACCACGAGCCGACGCAGGTGATGCGTCTCCGAACGGGCCTCGATATGCGTGAGCATGTCGGCGTCCACGTCGTCGTCCGGGCCCAGTTTCGGTCGCGCGAACACCGCGTAGCCGAACGACCGGATCGCCTCGATCCAGCCACGCATCGAGACCGCGCCCCCCGGAGGGACGTTGGCGAAGACACACCCCTCGACCTCGTGGTCACCCGCCCCCGCCAGCAGCCAACGGGCGACCGCGTCGAACCGGGGCCGGGAGGCCGGGGTCGGACGGCCACCGATGACGTTGGAGAGCGTCATATCGATATTTGGGGCATCCCAGACCAAGAGGTCGAGCTCCCCACGTTCGGTCTCGCCCTGGGCCGGATCATCCATCAATATCGCCTGCTCGCTCACCGTCACCACCTCCGTCGGAGGGACTGCACGATCACCGGTCCTGGCTCCCTGGTCCGGCAGACCCGGCGTCGAGTCGTCCTGTTCACTCACTCGCCGTGTCCTGGTTCCCAGAGATCCTCGACGCGACCGGCGTCGTCGTCCGGGGGCTCCTCGCCCCGCATGAGTGCAAGTGTGCCCGGCAGGTCGTCAGGTTTCACCAGCACGTCCCGTGCTTTGCTCCCTTCGCTCGGTCCGACCACCCCCCGGCTCTCCAACAGATCCATCAGACGACCCGCCTTGGCGAACCCGACCCGCAGCTTGCGCTGGAGCATGGACGTCGAGCCGAACTGCGTCGTCACCACCAGTTCCGCGGCCTGCAACAACAGATCGAGATCGTCACCGATGTCCTCGTCGATCTGCTTCCTGACGGCCGGAGCGGCGACGTCGGACCGGTAGCTCGGCGTCAGTTGCTTCTTCACGTGCTCGACGACACCGTGAATCTCGCTCTCGGTCACCCAGGCGCCCTGGACCCGCATGGGCTTGCTGACCCCCATCGGGAGGAACAAGCCGTCACCCTGCCCGATGAGCTTCTCGGCGCCTGGCTGGTCGAGCACGACCCGTGAATCCGTGACGGACGACGTGGCGAACGCCATCCGGCTCGGCACGTTCGCCTTGATCAGACCGGTGACGACGTCGACGCTGGGCCGCTGGGTCGCGAGCACCAGATGGATTCCCGCGGCGCGGGCGAGCTGGGTGATCCGCACGATCGAGTCCTCGACGTCCCGGGGCGCGACCATCATCAGGTCCGCGAGCTCGTCGACGATCACCAGGAGATACGGGTACGGCGTCAGTTTCCGTTCGCTGCCCGCGGGCAGGACGATCTCCCCCGCCCTGACCGCCTTGTTGAAGTCGTCGATGTGCTTGAAGCCGAAATCAGCAAGATCGTCATAGCGCAGGTCCATCTCCTTGACGACCCACTGCAACGCCTCGGCGGCCTTCTTGGGGCTCGTGATGATCGGGGTGATGAGGTGAGGAATCCCCTCGTACGCCGTCAGTTCAACCCGTTTCGGGTCAACGAGGACCATACGGACCTCGTCGGGTGTGGACCGCATGAGGATGGAAGTGATCATCGAGTTGACGAAACTGGACTTCCCGGCGCCGGTGGCGCCCGCGACCAGCAGGTGCGGCATCTTCGCGAGGTTCGCGACGACATAACCGCCCTCGACGTCCTTGCCGACCCCCATGGCCATCGGGTGCACGGTCTTGCGCGCGACGTTGCTGCGCAGGACGTCGCCGAGGCTCACCGTCTCACGGTCGGTGTTCGGGATCTCGATACCGATCGCCGACTTCCCCGGGATGGGGGACAAGATCCGGACGTCGGCGCTCGCCACCGCGTACGCGATGTTCTTGCTGAGGGCCGTCACACGCTCGACCTTGACGGCCGGGCCTAGCTCCACCTCGTACCGGGTGACCGTCGGTCCCCGGGTGAAGCCGGTGACCTGGGCGTCGATCGTGAACTGGTCGAGGACGGTGGTGAGGGCCTCCGTGATGCGGTCGTTGGCGGCGGTGCGGGCCTTGGGCGCGCTGCCGGGGGCGAGGAGGTCGGAGGGGGGCAGATGGTACGTGACGTCGCCGGACAGCATCAATTGCTCGGCCCGGGCCGGCAGCTGGGTCGTCGAGGGAGCCTCGAGCGGCGGCCTGATCTCCGGCGGCGCGCTCTCCGGTGAAATGATCTCAATCGGCATCGTCGAGACGGGACGTCCGTCGACGATCTCCACGGACGACGGGGCGTCCCGGTCGTGGTCCGTGGCCGACGACGGGCCCGCCCCGGGTCCGGCGTCCGCTCCGGCGTCCGATCCGGGATCCGGCTGGCCCACGGAACGGCGCTCCCCCGGCCTCGGACGGCGTCTCCCGCCCTCCCCGGTGACGACGGCCTTCTCGTAGGCCTCGTCACCGCTTCGCGGATCGCCCTCGCCGTCCGGGTCGGAACGCCGGCCCCGGCGCGTGCGGCGGCGCAGGGCGGCACCGACCGTCGCGGCGTCCTCGGCCGCGGTGGCGACCTCTTCGTCCCGCATCGAGGTCAGGTGGTCGTGGAGATCCCGCAGCCGGTCCGGGATCGCGTGCACGGGCGTCGCGGCCATCACGAGGACACCGAAGAAGACGACGAGCCCCAGAAGAGGCACGGCGACCCACACCGAGACCGCGCTCTCCAGGGGGGACGCCGCGAGGAAACCGATCATCCCCCCGGCGTTGTGCATCTTCGCCTCGCCCTCCCCGGGGCTGGGCAGCCCCCGGGCGATGTGGACGAGGCCGGTGCCGGCCGTTCCGGTGGCGAGGAGCCCGATGACGACGCGGTTGGTCTCACGCACCCGGTCCGGGTGCCGGAGCAGCCGCACCCCGAGGGCGAGCAGCACCAGGGGCAGGACCAGACCCACGACGCCGAAGGTCCCCGCGACCACGGCGTGGATCACCTGTCCGACGACGCCGGGCATGCGCCACCACTCCCGGGCCGCGACGACGAGGGAGATGCCGATCAGGAGCAGGCCGAGGCCGTCCCGGCGGTGGACCGGGTCGAGGTCGCGGGCGCTGTCACCGAGGCGTCGCGCGGTGCCGCCGAGCAGATGGGCCAACCCCATCCACAGCCCGCGGGCGAACCGGAAGGGCAGCGGGAGCGGCAGGCCCATCGGCCGTGAGCCCCCCCGCGGATGTCTGGCGGGCCTGCGGGGCCGGGCACCGCCGCCGCGGCGCGGGGAACGGCCGGAGGAGGTACCGCTGGCGGAACGCGCGGGCGAGCGCCCGGTCGAGCCCGGCGCCTTCACGCGCCCGCCGCTGGAGGACGTACGGGTCGCCATGCTGACCGAGGCTACGCGAGCCGGGCGTTCCGGTCATTGACCGCCACGCCCCTTCGGGCCGTCAGCCCAATGAGGCGAGGGCCACGGCCGTACGGGCCGCGAAGGCCGCGTTGTTGCGGACCAGGGCGATGTTCGCGACGAGGCTCCGCCCCCCGGTCAGATCGTTGACGCGCGCCAGGAGGTACGGCGTCACCTCCTTGCGCGTCACGCCGGCCGCCTCGGCGTCCGCGATCGCCTCGGCGACACGGGCGTCGATGTCGCTGCCGTCCAGGGCGTCCTCGACCGGGATCGGGTTGGCGACGAGGACGCCGCCCCTCAGGCGGAAGCGGCGATGAGCTGCGAGGACGGCGGCGAGCTCGTCGGGCGAGTCGACGCGGTGGTCGACGGGCTGGCCCGACGTCCGCGAGAAGAAGGCGGGGAACTCGTCGGTACCGACACCGATGACAGGCACCCCCCGGGTCTCGAGGACCTCCAGGGTCTTCGGCAGGTCGAGGATCGACTTCGCCCCGGCGCACACGACAGTGACGGGGGTCGACCCCAGCTCGTCGAGGTCGGCGCTGATGTCGAAGGTGCGCTCCGCCCCGCGGTGGACTCCGCCGATCCCCCCGGTCGCGAAGATCTCGATCCCGGCGAGGTGGGCCAGATACATCGTGGCCGCGACGGTCGTTCCGGCGGTCCGTCCCGCCGCGGAGAGCGCGGGCAGATCACGACGGGAGGCCTTGGCCGCGTCCTTCGACGAGGCGAGACGCTCCAGCGCCGCGTCGTCCAGGCCGACGCGGGCGACGCCGTCGAGCAGGGCGATCGTCGCCGGGACGGCGCCGTTGGCGCGGACGACGTCCTCGACGGACCGGGCCGTGGCGAGGTTCTCCGGGTACGGCATGCCGTGTGTGATGATCGTCGACTCCAGGGCGACGACAGGGGCCCTGCGGTCGAGGGCGTCCGCCACCTCGGGCGAGAGAGTCAGCATGCCGAAGACGGTACCTGGACGCACTACCGCCCCGGGGTACCGGGCCCCTGGACACCGGGCCCCGGGCCCTTGCCGCGGACGCTCTCGGGGACGGCGACCGTCAGCGAGGCCTCCCGCACCCCCGCCCGGACCGCCTCGTCGAGGGAGCCACCCGTGACCAGGTGGGACAGCGTGGTCGCCACGAGCGCGTCGCCCGCGCCGGTGACGTCGACGACCCGCGCCGGGATCCCCGGGACCGTCCGGGGCGGTCCGTCGCCGTCCGCCACGACGGCCCCGTCGGGGCCGAGGGTCAGCACGACCGCGCGGGCACCGGCGCCGAGGAGACGGTCGGCGAGGGCCGGTGGACCGCCGTCCGGGGACAGCGCCAGCTCCGCGAGCAGGGCGCGGGCCTCGTCGAAGTTGCAGAACAGGACGGCGGTGCCCGCGAGGCCACCGGCCAGCCGGGTGACCTTGGGGGTCGACACGGCGTCCACGGCGACCGGCGTGCCGTCGGACGCCGCCCGGCGAAGGGCCGCGGCGAGGACCGGGGCCGGGAGGTTGCAGTCGAGGAAGAGCCACTCCCCGGGCCGGGGCCAGGCCCCGAGCAGGTCCTCGGGGGTGATGCCGTCCAGGACGTCCATCGCGGCGACGCCGAGCACGAGGTCACCCGCGGGATCGAGGACGGCGACGTACGACGCCGTCGACACCCCGCCGACGACCCTCACAGCCTTCGATCCGACCCCGCGAACGGCCAGCTGGGTGAGCAGCTCACGGCCCGCGTCGTCGTCGCCGACCCGTGAGCACAGCCGCACGGGGACGCCGAGGAGGGCGAGGTTCTCGGCGACGTTGCGCGCGACCCCGCCCGGCGACGTCGACGCCCGGGCGGGGTTCGACGTGCCGGGACGCGCCGCCGCGAGCAGGCGGAGATGGCGGTCGAGCACGATGCCGCCGGCGCACAGCACCGACGGGACCACCTAGGCCTCGATCACGAGCGGAAGGATCATCGGACGCCGCCGGTAGCTCTCGTTCACCCAGCGCCCCACGACGCGCCGCACGATCTGCTGGAGCTGGTGGGTGTCGCCGACGCCTTCGGCCGCGGCGGACGCGAGCGCGTCGGCGATGCGCGGCCGGACCTTGTCGAAGACCGTGTCGTCCTCGGCGAAGCCCCGCGCGTGGATGTCCGGCCCCGCGACGACCTTGCCGGTGCCGGAGTCCACGACGACGACGACGGAGATGAAACCCTCCTCGCCGAGGATGCGACGGTCCTTGAGATCGATCTCGGTGATCTCGCCGACGCTGGCGCCGTCGACGTAGACGTACCCGCATTCGACAGCACCAGCGATCTTGGCGACACCGTCGACGAGATCGACGACGACGCCGTCCTCCGCGACGACGACCCGCTCCCGGGGGACACCCGACAGGACGGCGAGATCGGCGTTCGCGAAGAGGTGGCGGACCTCGCCGTGCACCGGCATGACGTTGCGTGGCCGGATGATGTTGTAGCAGTAGAGGAGTTCCCCGGCGCTGGCATGCCCGGACACATGGACCCGGGCGTTGCCCTGGTGCACCACCTTGGCACCGAGGTGGGTCAGTCCGTTGATCACCCGGTAGACGGCGTTCTCGTTGCCCGGGATGAGCGACGAGGCGAGGACGACGGTGTCACCGCGCCCGATCCGGATCCGGTGGTCGCGGTTCGCCATGCGCGACAGCGCCGCCATCGGTTCGCCCTGCGAGCCGGTGCACATGAGGACGACCCGGTCGTCCGGCAGGTCGTCGATCGCCCGAAGGTCGACGAGGACGCCGTCCGGCACCCGGAGGTAGCCCAGTTCCTTGGCGACGCCCATGTTGCGGACCATCGACCGGCCCACGAGAGCGACGCGGCGGCCGTGGGTGTGGGCCGCGTCCAGGACCTGCTGGACACGGTGCACGTGCGAGGCGAAGGAGGCGACGATGATCCGCCGGTCGGCGGCGGCGAACACCCGGTCGAGGACCGGGGTGATCTCACGTTCAGACGTCGTGAAGCCCGGGACCTCGGCGTTCGTCGAGTCGACCATGAACAGGTCGACCCCGGCCTCGCCGAGGCGGGCGAAGGCCCGCAGGTCGGTGATACGCCCGTCCAGCGGCAACTGGTCCATCTTGAAGTCGCCGGTGTGCAGGATCGTCCCGGCCTCGGTCCGGACGGCGACGGCCAGCGCGTCGGGAATGGAGTGGTTGACCGCCACGAACTCGCACTCGAACGGCCCGAAGCGCTCGGTCTGGCCCTCGCTGACGGCGAAGGAGTAGGGGGTGATCCGGTGCTCGCGCAGCTTGGCCTCGACCAGCGCCAGCGTCAGCTGGGACCCGATCAGGGGCAGGTCGTCGCGGAGGCGAAGGAGGTAGGGGACGGCCCCGATGTGGTCCTCGTGCCCGTGGGTGAGAACGACGGCGACGACGTCGTCGAGGCGATCGGCGATCGGGGTGAAGTCCGGCAGGATGAGGTCGACCCCGGGCTGGTGGTCCTCCGGGAACAGCACACCGCAGTCGATGATCAGTAACTTGCCGGCGAATTCGAGGACCGTCATGTTGCGGCCGATCTCGCCGAGCCCGCCGAGCGGGACGACCCGGAGCGCGCCGTCAGGAAGGGGCGGGGGCGGGCCGAGCTCGGGGTGCGGGTGACTCACAGAAGTTCTGCCTCCTCAAGGGCTGAACGCAGCGCGGGGAGATCGGCCTCCGGGGCCGGCAGCAGCGGTAGCCGGGTCGTTCGGTGGGTGAGGGCGCCGGTGAGCTGGAGAGCCGCCTTGACGCGGATCACTCCCTGTGACGCCGAGGACATGATCTCGCGGATGGCGGGGATCAGCCGGGTGTGGATGCGACGGGCCGCGAGGAGGTCACCGGCGTCCGTCGCGGCGACGAGCGCCGCGTGGTCGGCCCCCGCGACATGCCCGACGACGCTGATGAGACCGGCAGCGCCCTGGGCGAGCCAGGCGAGGTTCAGCGCGTCGTCCCCCGAATAGTAGGCCAGGTCGGTCCGGGCCATCACCTGGGCCCCGGCGAACAGGTCGGCGGTGGCGTCCTTGACCGCGACGATACGGGGATGCTCGGCCAGGCGCAGCAGGGCGGGGGTCCCGATGCGCACACCGGTACGCCCGGGGATGTCGTAGAGCATCATCGGCAGCCCGGTCACGTCGGCGACCGTCGTGAAGTGGGCCACCAGGCTCTCCACCGGGGGCTTGTTGTAGTACGGGGTGACGACGAGCAACCCATGGGCACCGGCCTTGGCCGCCCGCTCCGAGAGCTCGACCGTGTGGCGGGTGTCGTTGGTGCCGACTCCCGCCACGATGACGGCCCGGTCCCCCACGGCCTCCAGGACGGCGCGGAGCAGCGCCTCCTTCTCCGCGTCCGACGTGGTCGGCGACTCACCCGTCGTCCCGGAGACGACGAGCCCGTCGTGCCCGGCGTCCACGAGCCTGACCGCGAGATCGGCGGCGGCCCCCAGGTCGAGAGCGCCGTCGGCGTCGAAGGGGGTGACCATCGCGGTGAGCACCGCACCGAAAGGGCGGGCAGGAGAGCGTTCCGGCATACCCCAACGGTACCCGGGGTCCGGTCCTCTCCGTTCCCACCTGGCCCGGGGCGCCGGACGGCAAGGGCCCGGAACGGCGAAAAACCTCGGAGCTGCCCGCTCGGGGGTCCGGGCAGTTCCGAGATTCGTCGCCTACATCGGCGGTCCGATCATCCCTGTTACACCGCCCCGCAGCCCGCTCAAGTGAACTGGGTCACAACGAGGAAGGTGCGAGGCGGAACCGGGCGACGCGGAACCTCAGGCCGGCACGGGAGACGTTCCAGCCCGTCTCCGGGTCGCGTCCGGCCGGTTCCCACCGGCCGTCCAGGACGGGGGCGACCACGTCGCCGTCGACGACGAGATCGATCTCCGTCCGGACGACGACGTCGGCCCGGGGCAGGGCCGCCCGGTAGACCTCCCCGCCCCCGATCACCCACACGTCGGTGCCCGGCGCCAGGGCGGCCTCCAGGGACGTCGCGGTCTCGGCTCCGGGGGCGCTCCAGCCCGGGCTCCGGGTCAGCACGACGTTCCGGCGTCCGGGCAGGGGCCGGAACCGCTCCGGGAGCGACTCCCAGGTGTGCCGCCCCATGACGACCGTCGCCCCGCGCGTCAGCGCGCGGAAGTGGGCGAGGTCCTCGGGGAGGTGCCAGGGGATCGCCCCGCCCGACCCGATCACCCCGTTCGCGGCCTGTGCCCAGACGAGCCCGATCATCGAGCCCTCCTCAGACCGCGACCGGCGCCCTCAGTACCGGATGCCGCCGGTACCCGAGCACGTGGAAGTCCTCGAAGCGGTGGTCGAACAGCGACGGCGCCGGGTCGATCTCGATCCGCGGGAACGGGTACGCCTCGCGCGACAACTGCTCGGTCACCTGCTCGACGTGGTTGTCGTAGATGTGGCAGTCGCCCCCGGTCCACACGAGGTCGCCGACCCGAAGACCGGTCTGCTGGGCGACGAGGTGGGTGAGCAGCGCGTAGCTGGCGAGGTTGAACGGGACGCCGAGGAAGAGGTCGGCGCTGCGCTGGTACACCTGGCACGAGAGCCGCCCGTCGGCCACGTAGAACTGGAACAGCAGGTGGCACGGCGGAAGGGCCATCCGGGGCAGGTCCGACACGTTCCAGGCGGAGACGACGAGACGCCGGGAGTCGGGGTCGCGCCGGAGCAGGTCGAGCACCTCACTGATCTGGTCGACGTGTCCGCCGTCCGGCAGCGGCCACGACCTCCACTGGACGCCGTACACCGGGCCGAGCTCTCCGTCGTCCCCGGCCCACTCGTCCCAGATGGTCACGCCCTGCTCCCGCAGCCACGAGACGTCGGAGTCGCCCCGGAGGAACCACAGCAGCTCGCAGGCGACCGATTTGAAGTGCACGCTCTTCGTCGTGATCAGGGGGAATCCCCGGTCGAGCGGATAGCGCAACTGCCTGGCGAACACGCTGCGCGTCCCGGTGCCGGTCCGGTCGCTCTTCGCGACGCCACCCTCCATCACCTCGGCGAGGAGGTCCTCGTACTGGGTGTCCACCTGCCCGGCGTGGTCTTCCCGGACGTCAACGACGCTCATGCCGGGAGGCTACCTCGTCCCCCGCCGGTCCGGTCTCCGCCCGTTCGTCGGCTACGGTCGCGCCATGGTGTCCTCCTCCCTGCTGCTGGACCTGCTCTGTCTGCTCGGCGTCGTCGTCGGGATCGTCGGGGTGGTGATCCCTGTCCTGCCTGGTCTCCTGCTCTGCTGGGCGTCGACGCTGGCCTGGGCGCTCCTCTCGAACGCGGGCGGTGGTCGCTGGCTCGTGCTCGGCCTCGTCACGCTGTGGACGCTCCTCGGGATCGTCGTCCAGATCGTCTGGCCCGGAAAGCGCCTCAAGGACGCGGGGGTCCCGACGTCCACCCTGATCATCGGGGTGGCCGGCGCCCTGGCCGGCATGGTCGTCATCCCGGTCGTCGGGTTGCCGTTCGGGTTCGTCGCCGGAGTGTGGGTCGCCGAGAGGATCCGGCTGGGGGACGCCGCGGCCGCCTGGCCCTCGACCCGGCAGGCCGTCCTCGGGGCCGGGCTGTCAATGCTCGTCGAACTCGTCGCGGCGACCGCGATCCTCGGGACGCTCGTCGCGGGCATGGTGGTCGCGTAATCAGCTCGCCGCGCGGGTCAGCTCGCCGTGCAGGTCAGGGCCGGGACGGCGGCGGCCGCCGCGCCCTTGCCGCCCATCAGACCGATCTTGACCGTGGCCCCGGCTCCCAGGGAACCGTTCCAGGCCAGGCTGGCGATCGTGATCGCAGACCCGCTCGCGGTCAGGGTGCCTCCCCAGGACTGAGTGACCTTCTCCCCGTTCGCCAGGGTCCAGCCGATCTTCCACCCCCTGATCCCGCTCGTCCCGGAGTTCTTCACCGTGATGTTCGCCTGGTAGCCGCTCTCCCACTCCTCGGACACCTCATAGGTGGCCGTGCAGACCTTGTCGGTCGGCGTCGGACCCGTCGGCGTCGGTCCGGTCGGGGACGGCGACTGGCTGCCCGACGGTGACGGGGTCGGGGTGACCGGCTGTTCCTTGCCGTAGACGAGCGTGCCGTTCTCGTAGACGGGAATGCGCTCCGTGACAGTGAACGACGTCCCCAGGCCGGAGCGGCTGTAGTCGTTGCCCGCGTCCCAGTTCGCGGTCCAGGTGCTGTCCTGGGCCGCGACCAGCCCGAAGTGGTAGTCGAGGGTGCCGAAGAAGGCGACGCCCTCCCACGAGACGGTGACGTAGTAGATGCCTTTCGCGGCGTCGACGGCGACCGGTCCACTGATCTTCGCCGTGATGCCGGTGCCGTTGACCGACGACTGGTCGTAGTAGGTGACGACCTTGACGTCCTCGATGCCCTGCCCCTTGGCGATCAGCTCGCTGATGTCGAAGTAGTACCGGGCGGAGAGCGTGTCGACGAGCCGCGGCGGATGCGTCGCGAAGTTGGCGATCTGGAGCGTGACCTGCGTGCGTTCCTTGCTCTCCTGCTCCATCTGGGCCTTGACCGTGAACGGGGTCTCGACCGGCTCGGCGGGCGGCGTCCACGTCACGACGTCCTGTGACGCCCCGAAGTACTGGTAGAGGCCCGCGAGGGCGCTGGTGAGACCGGCGTTGTAGTCGACGGCGACCTCGTTGAGCACGTAGTCCGTCGTGATGTCCTTGTGCGCGTCCGTGGCGTCCGGACCACCGACGAGGGCGCCCCACAGGGTGTGCCGGTGTGTCGCGGGAACGTTCATGTCGTTCGTCGTCGAACCGTGGGCGGCCCGGTGGTGGGGGTGCTGGGCGTGGTGGTCACCGGGCGCCGCCGTGAAGCCGACGATGTACGACCGGTGGAGCGGGTTGTCACCCATGATGTAGTTCGTCTGGGACAGCGCCCACCGGGAGAGCTTCTCCCCCAGCCCGGTCGGCCCCTTCGGGTCCTTCGCCTCGTACTTGCGGTAGACGAGCGCCTGGAGCTGGGCCGCCGCGTTGTACCGGGCCGATCCCCAGGTGGCGACGACGCTGAATCCGGCCGGTGTCGTGCTGAGGTAGTTCGTGTCACTGGCGGACGTCGTGTGCTTCACCGCGCCGCCGGTCCAGTACTCGCAGTTCCAGCGGAAGTAGTACCAGTACTCCTCGTTGTCGGCGTCCGGGACCACGCCCTTCGACAGCGGGGCGAGTTTCGCGAAGACGCCACCCCACACCGAGTCCCACGAGTGGACCCAGATGTTCTGCCAGGTGCTCTGGCTGTTCGTGATGATCGCCTTGAGATACCCGGTGTGCTCGCCCTTGGAGTCCTTGGCGGTGATGTCGGTGAGGTAGCTCTCTGTCCCCGTCGCCGCATACAGCCAGACGGCGGCCCAGGACAGATCGTCGGCGTCACTCGCCGACGGGTAGAACCCGTCGCCGTTGCCGAGACCCCGGTTCGCCGTCGCGAACGCGTACAGGGCCTTGGCGTTGTCCAGGCACTTCGCCGAGTAGGCGGGGTCGGACTCCTTGACGACCTGAGACATGATCGTCAGAGCCGCCGCCGTCTGGGCGGCCTGGTCGCTCGCCGGCGCGGCCGGCCAGCCGCTCCCCGCCGGGTAGGCGAAGGTGGCCGGGCGCGGGTACTTCGCGCCGTCCTGCAACTCCGGCGGCCCCCAGAACGTGTGGTCGACACCGCCTCGACCCACCATGTAGTTGAAGGCGACGACCTTCCCGGAGGAGTCACGGAAGATCGACCGGAGGAAGTAGTCGTTGAACCAGTGGAGCTCGTCGAGGAGATGCTCGGCGGTGCCGGTCTTGGCGTAGGCGTCCTTGAACTCGTAGAGGCCCCAGGCGAGGGTCGAGGCCGCGTACGCCTGCGGCAGCCCGAACTTCACGTGGTCGCCCGCGTCGTGCATGCCGCCGGACAGGTCGAGGGCACCGTCACCGTCAGGGTCGAGCACGGAGCGGTACTTCTCGATGAGAGCGGCGGGCAGGTTGGTCGCCTTGGTACCCAGCCCGTCCTTCGCGTCGTTGGCCAGGGGGATCTTGGAGTCCGTCGGCTCGGAGTCACCCCGCCACTCCAGCGGCTGGCGTTTCAGCGAACGGGCCGGACCGGATTTCTCGGCGTCGTAGAAGTAGATCGACTGCGCGAGCGCTTTCGACAGATTCCCGTACGGCGTCGTCGCCAGGGTCGGCGCCGCGGCCCGGGCCGGTCCCGTGAGACCGGTCATCGCCCCGGCGACCAGCGCGACCACCGACGCGCCGACCGCGCAGAGCCGTAGTTTGCCTCGATCGAGAACGGACATCGCAACCCCTTAGACCGGCCCGAATGGGCAGGCGAGTATGTCACCGGCCGCAGCGATCGAACGATAGGACCAAAGTCCGAAAATCTCATGAAACAGATCACCCGGAATGAAAGAGATTCATTTCCGTCGGAAAGTTCTCGCTAAATTCTCGTCAACCTGCCGCCACCCCTGCTCAGACGGCACCGGTTGCCTCTCGACGCCAACGGGACGGACTGCTAGAAAACCACTGCGCGGACGTGGGCGAGATCCGCGTGGCAGTGTCCGCTCCCCCGCCCCGGCGGGCGGGGGCCGCCACTGCCGCATCGCTCGCGCACGACACCGTGACCAGCAACGACGCCGGATCGGGACGGTTCGCCGACCGCGGGTTCCAGCCCGCGGCGAGCCTTCCGGACGGATCGGGCCGAAGGATTCCATGAAAGGATCTCATGTTCCCCGCCACCAGAAATCTCGCCGTCGGTGCCCGGACCGGAGCGGCTCTGCTGACCGCGGTGGTCCTGACGGGGTGCGGCGGTGAGCTGGTCTCGACCGGCCCCACCACCGGAGCGGCCTCGAAGTTCCCGAGCACTTCCGCACCGGCCGTCTCCAACGCGGCCGCCCAGTCCCCGGCCGGTGCGGCGCACAATGCCGCTGACATTTCTTTCGCGACGCGAATGATCCCGCACAACGTCCAGTCCCTCGCCACGACGCAGCTGATCGCGACCAAGGCCACCAAAGAACAGGTCAAGACCCTGGCCGCGGGAATCAGCAAGAACGGGCTTCCCGAGATAGAGTCACTGTCCCAGTGGCTGACCTCGTGGGGGCAGCCCGTGCCGAGCGGCATGATCGCATCAGGCCGGGGCGCGGTGGGGATCAGCCAGGAGGACCTCAACCAGCTGTCCCGCGCCAACGGGACGGCCTTCGACGCCCTGTGGCTCAACCTGATGCTCCGGCACCAGCAGAACGCGGTGACACTCGCCAAGGAAGAGATCGCGGGCGGTCAGAACCCCGAGACCAAGGCCCTCGCCCAGAAGGTGCTGAAGGACCGTGAGGCCGGGATCACGACGATGAAGGCGCTGCTCGCGACGTAGGAACCGCGCTGGTCCGGGCCCCCGGGCCCGGACCAGCAGCCGAATCCCCGGGCCGGATCCCCGCGTCAGATCGCCAGGTAGTGCTCCAGTCCGACCGTCAGCCCCGGATGGGAGGCGACCTGGCGGACCCCGAGCAGGACGCCGGGCATGAAGGACGCACGGTCGAACAGGTCATGACGCAGGGTGAGCTGTTCCCCGGGTCCGCCGAGGAGCACCTCCTCATGGGCCACGAGCCCGCGCAACCGGACGGAGTGGACGCGGACGCCCTCGACGTCCGCGCCACGAGCGCCCTCCAGAGAGGTGGTCGTCGCGTCCGGGACGGGCGGGGAACCAGCGTCCCGGCGAGCCGCGGCGATCATCTGCGCGGTGTGCGCGGCGGTACCGCTCGGGGCGTCCACCTTGTCGGGATGGTGCAGTTCGATGACTTCGACGGACTCGAAGTGCGGTGCCGCCAGGGCCGCGAACCGCATCAACAAGACCGCGCCCATCGCGAAGTTCGGGGCGACGAGAGCCCCGACGCCGGGAGCCTCCTCGAGAGCCCGCCGCACCGTCGCCAGGGAGGAAGCGTCCCACCCCGTCGTCCCGACGACCGCGTGGACGCCGAGCCGGATACAGGTCAGGGTGTGCTCCACGACCACCGACGGCACGGAGAACAGGACCGCGACGTCGGACCCGGCCACGGTGTCCGGGTCGTCACCCAGATCGATCCGCGGACCGAGATCGAGGTCGGCGGCGGCGTCGATCGCGGCGCACGTCGTACGCCCCATCCTGCCGCCAGCACCGATCACGGCCACTCGGGGACTGCCCATCGCCACGGTTCACTCCTTCGAATCGGTCACCCGATCAGTCTCCGACCGAGGGGAACGGCCGGTCGATCTCGAACGGACCGACGACGGCGAGCGACCGTGGTCGCGCCGCGAGCTCGACGGCCAGCTTCTGCACCTGCTCGGCGGTGACCGCCCGTACCCGGACGAGTGACTCGTCGAGGCTGAAGAACTCGCCGTGGACCAGTTCGGCCTTGCCGAGCCGCGACATCCGCGACCCGGAATCCTCCAGTCCGAGCACGAGCCCGCCACAGATCTGCCCGTGGGCCCGCAGGAGTTCCTCCTCGGTGACGCCGTCGGACGCGAGTTCCTCCAACCCGGCCCGCAACAGGGTGATCACCTCGTCGACCTTGCCCGGCGCGCACCCCGCATAGAGCCCGAAGTACCCCGAGTCGGAGTGGCCCGAGGCGAACGAGTACACCGAGTAGGCGAGCCCGCGACGTTCCCGGATCTCCTGGAAGAGGCGGCTGCTCATCCCTCCGCCGAGGACGGCGTTCAGCACCGACATCACGTACCGGCGGTCGTCCGTCGTGGTGAGGCCGGTGGTCCCGAGCACGACGTTCGCCTGCTCGATCTGCCGTCGCACGACCAGGGTGCGCCCGTGGGGCGCCCCGGCGACGTCATCCGTCAGGGGACGCCGGGGCAGAGGCGACACCGACGCGGAGAGGTCCCAGGCTGACGCGCCGAGCCTCTCCATGACGGTGGCGCATACCGCTTCGTGATCCAGTCCCCCGGCGGCCGTGATCACAAGGCCCGGGGCCTGGTAGTGCCGACGGTAGTGGTCCTGGATGTTGTTCGCCCCGACGGCCTCGATCGTGTCGACCGTCCCGCCGATGGGCCGCCCGAGCGGATGGTCACCGAGCACGAGTTCGGCGAAACGTTCGTGGACGACGTCGCTGGGGTCGTCGTCGTTCATCGCCAGTTCTTCGAGGATGACGCCGCGTTCGCTCTCGACGTCCTCAACGGCCAGCGTTGCCGTCGTGACCATGTCGGTGAGGACATCGACGGCGAGGTCGAGATCCTCGTCGAGCACACGTGCGTAGTAACACGTGTGTTCCTTGCCGGTCACCGCGTTGGCCTCGCCGCCGACGGCGTCGAACGACGAGGCGATCTCCATGGCGGAGCGACGCGCGGTCCCCTTGAAGAGCAGGTGCTCCAGGAAGTGCGTCGAGCCGTGGTGACCGTCGGCCTCGTCACGCGAACCGACGCCGACCCAGCAACCGAACGTGACCGACCGCAGTCCGGGCATCGCCTCGGTGAGGACCCGGACCCCACCGGGGAGGACGGAACGGCGCACAACGGCGCCGCCCGCCTCCCCGCTGACGATCTGGCCCGTCGAGGAGCCCTGCGATCCTTCGGGCTTCAACGGAAGCGGGATGCCTGACACGTCAGGCGTTCGCCCCTTCCGCCTCGGGCGACGCGGAGGCTTCGTCGGTCTTCTCCGCCTCGTCGTCGGCAAGGACCGGAACGAGCGACAGCTTTCCGCGCGGGTCGATCGCGGAGATCTGCACCTGAACCTTGTGCCCGACCGAGAGGACGTCGTCGACGTTCTCCACGCGCTTCCCGCCGACCATCTTGCGGATCTCGCTGACGTGCAGGAGGCCGTCCTTGCCCGGGAGCAGCGAGATGAAGGCGCCGAAGGTCGTCGTCTTGACGACGGTGCCCATGTACCGCTCACCGACCTCGGGCATCGTCGGGTTGGCGATCGCGTTGATCGCCGTCCGGGCGGCCTCGGCCGACGGGCCGTCGGTGGCGCCGATGTAGACGGTCCCGTCGTCCTCGATCGAGATCTCGGCGCCGGTGTCGTCCTGGATCTGGTTGATCATCTTGCCCTTGGGCCCGATCACCTCACCGATCTTGTCGACCGGAACCTTGACCGAGATCACCCGCGGGGCGAACGGCGACATCTCGTCGGGCCGGTCGATCGCCTCGGCCATCACGTCGAGGATGTGCAGCCGGGCCTCACGGGCCTGGGTCAGCGCGCTGGCGAGCACCGACGCCGGAATGCCGTCGAGCTTGGTGTCGAGCTGGATCGCCGTGACGAACTCCGACGTCCCGGCGACCTTGAAGTCCATGTCGCCGAAGGCGTCCTCGGCACCGAGGATGTCGGTCAGGGCGGCGTATTCCGTCTGCCCGTCGACCGTGTCGGACACCAGGCCCATCGCGATGCCCGCGACCGGGGCGCGCAGCGGCACACCGGCGTTGAGCAGCGAGAGGGTCGAGGCGCAGACCGACCCCATCGAGGTCGACCCGTTGGAGCTCAGCGCCTCGCTGACCTGCCGGATCGCGTAGGGGAACTCCTCGCGCGCCGGGAGGACCGGGACGAGGGCACGCTCCGCGAGCGCACCGTGACCGATCTCGCGGCGCTTCGGGGAACCGACCCGGCCCGTCTCACCGGTCGAGTACGGGGGGAAGTTGTAGTTGTGCATGTAGCGCTTGCGCGTCTCGGGCGAGAGGGTGTCGAGCTGCTGCTCCATGCGGAGCATGTTCAGCGTCGTCACGCCCATGATCTGCGTCTCGCCGCGCTCGAACAGCGCCGAGCCGTGAACCCGCGGGATCACCTCGACCTCGGCGGAGAGCGTGCGGATGTCGGCGAGCCCACGCCCGTCGATCCGCACCTTGTCGCGCAGGATGCGCATGCGCACCAGCTTCTTGGTCATCGCCCGGTACGCGGCCGAGATCTCCTTCTCGCGCCCGGCGAACGTCTCGGCGAGCGAGGCCCTGACAGCCTCCTTGATCTCGTCGAGGCGGTTCTCGCGCTCCGTCTTGCCCGCGATCGTCAGCGCGGCGGCCAGATCGTCGGCGACGGCACCGGAGACGGCGTCGAAGACGTCGTCCTGGTAGTCGGGGAAGAGCGGGAACGTCGTGGTCGGCTTGGCGACCTGCTCGGCGATCGTTCGCTGGGCGGCCACCAGGGTCGCGATGAAGGGCTTGGCGGCCTCCAGGCCCGCGGCGACGACCTCCTCGGTCGGCGCGGCGACGCCGTCGTCCTTGATGAGGTGCCAGGCCGACAGCGTGGCCTCGGCCTCGACCATCATGATCGCGACGTCCTGCGTGCCGTCGGCGGCGGTGACCACACGACCCGCGACGACCATGTCGAAGACGGCCCGCTCCAGCTCACTGTGCCGGGGGAACGCGACCCACTGGCCGTCGATCAGCGCCACGCGGACACCGCCGATCGGGCCGCTGAACGGCAGCCCGGCGAGCTGGGTCGACAACGAGGCGCCATTGATGGCGATCACGTCGTACAGGTCGTCAGGGTTGAGCGCCATCACGGTGACGACGACCTGGACCTCGTTGCGCACGCCCTTGACGAACGACGGCCGCAGCGGCCTGTCGATCAGCCGGCAGGTGAGGATCGCGTCGGTGCTCGGCCGGCCCTCGCGACGGAAGAACGAGCCCGGGATGCGGCCCGCGGCATACATCCGCTCCTCGACGTCGACGGTGAGCGGGAAGAAGTCGAACTGTTCCTTCGGGCTGCGGCCCGCGGTCGTCGTCGACAGGAGCATGGACTCACCGTCGAGGTAGACCGTGGCCGATCCGGCGGCCTGACGGGCCAGACGGCCCGTCTCGAACCGGACGGTGCGCGTGCCGAAAGAGCCGTTGTCAATGACGGCTTCCGCAAAAGTGATCTCGGGACCCTCCACTCGGGTACCCCTTCCGTTCTCTTGGGACGGAGCGAGGCCGATCGGAAAGGCTGATCCGGTCTTCGATCGAGGCGCTCGGGCCGGGGCGACGCCCTCCCGGGGGCCACTACCGAGGACCGGTGCGCCGTCCGTTCCCCGCTCCTGGCGTGTGTTGATTCTGCCGTCCGGCACTCCGCGGTGCCACGGCGACGGGCCGCGGCCCCCGAAGGAGCCGCGGCCCGGAGGTCACCGACGCAGGCCGAGCCGCTCGATCAGCGACCGGTAGCGGGTGATGTCGGTGCGCTGCAGGTACTGCAGCAGACGTCGGCGCTGGCCGACGAGGATGAGCAGACCACGACGGCTGTGGTGGTCGTGCTTGTGCTCCTTCAGGTGCTCGGTGAGGTCCTTGATGCGCCGGGTCAGCATCGCGACCTGGACCTCGGGAGATCCGGTGTCGCCCTCACGGGTCGCGTACTCCGTCATGATTTCCTGCTTGGTGGCGGCGTCGAGTGCCAAGGTGCTCCCTCACTGATCGTTGCGCGGCGCTCCGGGGCCGGTTCACCCGGGCTCTGCGGTCCGCGGCCGTTCTGACGGCGCCTTTACGCTATCAGCGCCACTGGTCACCCACCGAATCAGCGGGTCTGATCGGTCAAACCGGTCGAACCGGCCACGAGACTCTCGCCGGGGCCGCCACCTCGAGGACGGTCCGGCACTCCTCGACATCGACGGCCATCTGCTCGACCAGGCGCTCGACGCTGTCGAAGCGCAGGGTAGGACGCAGGAGACGGACGAACTCGACGGCGACATGCTCGCCGTAGAGATCGAGGTCGTCGCGGTCGAGCACGCACGCCTCGACACGTCGCTCGGTGCCGCCGAAGGTCGGGTTGGTTCCGACCGAGACGGCAGCCGGCAGGCGGTGCCCGGGAACGTCCTCCGCGACGCCGAGACGGACCAGCCACCCGGCGTAGACGCCGTCCGCCGGCACCAGCCCGGTGAGGTCGGGACCGAGGTTCGCTGTGGGGTACCCGAGCTGACGCCCTCGCCTGTCACCGACGACGACCGTCCCGACGACGCGTGACGGGCGCCCCAGGACCTCGGCGGCGGTGGCCACGTCACCGGTCGTCACCAGTTCACGGGCCCACGTGGACGACCACCGCCGACCCGACGGGTGGGTGCGATCCACACCCCCGAGATCCTCCACCACCTCGACCCTGAAGCCCGCGGTCGCCCCCAGGGCCCGCAAGGTGGTGACGTCACCGCGGTTCCGGCGTCCGAACCGGGTGTCCTGCCCGACGACGACCACCGCCGCTCCGAGCGCCCCGACGAGCACCTCCCCCACGAACCGCTCGGGTTCCCAGGCGGCCAGCTCCCGGGTGAACGGCATGACGAGGACGGCGTCGAGGCCGGTGGCGGCGAGCAGATCAAGTCGCTCGTCCAGGCCCACGAGCACCGCCGGGGCCTTCGTGGGGTGCAGGACGGCGAGGGGGTGCGGATCGAAGGTGATCGCCACCGCGCGGGCTCCGTCCCGTCGCGCATCCGCCACCAGCTGGGTCAGCACCGCCTGGTGTCCGCGATGGACTCCGTCGAAGTTGCCGATCGTCACCACGGACGGGCCGAATCCCGCCGGGACCTGGTTCAGTCCGTTCCACCGCTCCACGTACCCACTGTGCCAGGACCGCCGGGCCGCCCGCGTCGCGGTGTCCTCCCCCGCGACCTCGTCCCCCGACGGATCGTGGTGATCCTTGGACAGCGGTGACCACAATGACAGGAGAGGAACCCTTCACCCGGCGTACACCCGCCATTCAAGGACAACTACCTCCGAAGAGCGGCCCCGAGACTTTCGGGCGCGAATCCGGCACGACGGTCGGACAGGACTCCGCGGTCCGCGAGAAAGGAGAGGGCGAAGGCGCCGAACGGGCGGAAATCACCAGGTGAGCACTATCGGAACTTCCGCACCGAACGCACCGGACGCACCTGGCAGAAGAGCAGCCACCTGGTCTTCGGCCACTCTCACCAGCACATGATGCATTCGCTGAGAGTGCACTGCCCGCAGGCGTCGCTCCTGCCGTACGACTCGCCGTCGGAGCCGAAACACCCCCCGGCGTAGCTTCCCCGCATCAGTTCCCTGAGCTCGGCCAATATTTCGGAATCGCAGGTATGAGCCAGCTTCGTGGGCATCAAAATCTCCCTTCCATCTCCGATCATGAGGAGCGTCGCCGGATTCCGTGGAGCGGTGTCGTTCTGCGACACCGCACGGTACGACGCGCGGGGCAAGAGGATTCATAGGTTCAGCGCCCCTGACATCAGTCAACCTAGGAGGCATTTGTCCGGCCTGTCAATTGGGGATACAACGACGTAACAATCGGCGGACACCACCGGAGGTCGTACTGACGTCAGTATCAAAGACGGCGGTCAAGAAAAACCGCACAAGCTCGCTTCAATCCCGCCCCGCCGGCGACTCGCGTTTGGATCAGGCCTTCGACCTGCGTCAATTCCGCGGCGGAAAGAATCGACGACATTCGGACGCTCTGCGTGGCGAACCCGACACATCCGGTTGACATGGGGGGAAATAGCCCCCGGAAGCAGCGGGAGCAATTCCTTGACCTAGGTCACTAATTACCCGAAGTCACAACATAACCGGCCGATGTGAAATATATCACCGCCGCGAGTGACCGGTCATCTCGTGCCCGGGGTTCCCGAAACGGCCGGGGCGATCACCAGGACGGGTCTCGCCACGCCGTCCCGCTCCTCGAGAAGCGCCACGAGGCTCCCGTCAGGGGCGAATGCCGCGATCGGACCGCTCCCGGACCCCACGGAGGCGAGACTCCTCCCGTGTCCCAGGAGACGGGCCTCCCCGGCGGTGACGTCCCTGCCGGGGAATGCCACCCGTGCCGCGTCGGCCGGCGACAGCAGGACGAACGACTCCTCCAGCTGGTCGAGCGTCCGGGCGACCGGCAGGCCGTACGGGCCCACCGCCGTCCGCCGCAGAGCCGTGAGGTGCCCGCCGACGCCGAGAGCCGCACCGACGTCCCGGGCGAGAGCCCTGACGTAGGTGCCCGACGAACAGTCCACCGAGACGTCGACGTCGACGACGCCGTACCCGTCCACGACCGGGCGGCGCACGGAGAGGACGCTGAAACGGGACACCGTCACCGGACGCGCCGCGAGCTCGACGGTCTCCCCCGCCCTCACCCGGGCGTACGACCGGCGTCCATCGACCTTGATCGCACTGACCGAGCTGGGAACCTGCTGGATCTCTCCCGTCAGGGAGGCCACCGCCCGGGCGACGTCCCCGTCACCGACCGACGCGGCATCCGCGCGCGCGACGACCTCGCCCTCCGCGTCGTCGGTGACGGTCGCCACCCCGAGGCGCATCGTCGCGTCGTAGCTCTTCCCCGCCCCGACGAGGTAGGTGAGCAGTTTGGTCGCCCGCTCGACGCCGAGCACGAGCACGCCGGTCGCCATCGGGTCGAGAGTCCCCGCGTGGCCGACCCGCCGGGTACCGGCGAGACGCCGGACCCGGGCGACGACGTCGTGCGAGGTCCAGCCGGCGGGCTTGTCGACGACCACGAGCCCCGAGGGACCCGGGACAGCGCCACGCGCCATCACCCGAGATCGCCCGCCTCGTCGTCGTCCCCCTCGTCGCCCGAGTCCTCGTCGAGCTCCTCCGCCGGTTTGCGGTAGGGGTCGGGGTCACCCGCGTAGCGCGCCGAGGCCGCCTGGGCCGCGACGTCGGCGTCCTGGGCGGCCGCGACGCGCAGGACCTTCTCGATATGGGCGGCGTTCTCGGGAATGGCATCCGCGATGAACTCGAGCGTCGGGGTCAACCGGATACCGGTGCGGCGCCCGACCTCGGACCGCAGCACCCCTTTGGCGCTCTCGATCGCGGCCGCGCTGGCGGCCTTCTCCTCGTCGTCACCGAAGACGGTGTAGAAGATCGTCGCGTGCTGCAGATCGCCGGTCACCCGGGTGTCGGTCACGGTGACAAAACCCAGCCGCGGGTCCTTGACCCTCTTCTCCAGCGCCTCCGCGACGATCTCGTGGATACGGTCGGCCAGTTTTCGCGCGCGTGCGGTGTCAGCCATCGGTGGTTCCTCTTCGTCGGCGGCGTCAGTTCGGTGGAACGGCGAGGAGGTCGTCCTCGTACGTCATAGGAGTCCTTGTCGTCAGGAGTCCTCGTCGTCCCAGATTCTCGTCCGGGCCTTTAGAAGTTCGACCTCCGGGCGGCCCGCGACGAGACGCTCGCAGGCGTCGAGCATCTGGCGGGCGTGCCCGGGATCGGCAGAGACGACAGCCACGGACACCTCGCTGCGTCGATGCAGGTCGAGATGACCCGTTTCGGCCGCGCTCACCGCGAAGCGCCGTCGCAGCTCGGCCACGATCGGACGGACGACGGAACGTTTCTCCTTCAGCGAGTGGACGTCGCCGAGCAGAAGATCAAGAGTGAGTGATCCCAGATACATGATGTGTACCGGTCGGCCCGGCCACCGGCCCGGTGCGACCCGTGAGGGCCTCACCGAACCGGTGGACGATGCCGTGCGGGCGCGTCAGGCGCGCGGCTTCTCCCGCATCTCGAAGGTTTCGATCGTGTCACCGATGCGGATGTCGTTGAAGGACCCGAGTCCGATACCGCACTCGTAGCCCTCGCGGACCTCCGTCGCGTCGTCCTTGAAGCGCTTCAGCGAATCGATGGCCAAGCTCGGAGCGACGATGACGCCGTCGCGCACGAGCCGCGCCTTGGAGTTCCGGCGAATCTCCCCGGACCGGACGATGCACCCGGCGATATTGCCGAACTTGCTCGACCGGAACACCTCCCGGATCTCCGCGCTGCCGAGCTGCGCCTCTTCGTACTCCGGCTTGAGCATGCCCTTGAGAGCAGCCTCGATCTCCTCGATCGCCTGGTAGATGACCGAGTACTGCCGGATGTCCACGCCCTCGCGGTCGGCGAGCTCGCCGACCTTCTCCGCCGGGCGCACGTTGAACCCGACGATGATGGCGCTGGACGCGACCGCGAGGTTGACGTTGTTCATCGTGATCGCGCCGACGCCCCGGTCGATGACCTGCAGCTCGACCTCGTCGCCGACATCGATCTGCAAGAGGGCGTCCTCCAGGGCCTCCACCGAACCGGAGACGTCGCCCTTGAGGATGAGGTTGAGGGTCTGGACCTTGCCCTGCTCCAGAGCCTTCGTGAAGTCCTCCAGGCTGATCCTCTTGCGGCGCTTGGCGAGGATCGCGGCCCGTTCGACGGCCTCACGCTTCTCGGCGATCTGCCGGGCCGTGCGGTCGTCCGGCGCGACGATGAACGTGTCGCCGGCCCGCGGGACCGAGGTGAGACCGAGCACCTGGACGGCGCGCGACGGGAGGGCGACGTCCATCGTGTCGCCGTTCTCGTCGAGCATCGCCCGGACCCGGCCGTGGGCCGTGCCACAGACGATCGAGTCGCCGACCGCCAGCGTTCCGGACTGGACGAGGACCGTCGCCACAGGGCCACGGCCACGGTCGAGGTTGGCCTCGATCGACACGCCTCGGGCGTCCTTGTCGGGGTTGGCCGACAGCTCCAGCGCCGCGTCCGCGGTGAGCAGGATCGCCTCGAGGACACCGTCGATGTTGATCCGCTGCTTCGCCGAGATGTCGACGAACATCGTTTCGCCGCCGTACTCCTCGGCCACCAGGTTGTACTCGGTGAGCTGCTGACGGATCTTCGCCGGGTTGGCGCCCTCTTTGTCGATCTTGTTGACCGCGACGACGATCGGGACACCAGCGGCCTGGGCGTGGTTGAGCGCCTCGATCGTCTGCGGCATCACGCCGTCGTCGGCCGCCACCACGAGGACCGCGATGTCGGTGACCTTCGCCCCACGGGCACGCATGGCGGTGAAGGCCTCGTGACCAGGGGTGTCGATGAAGGTGATCGCCCGGGTGATGCCCTCGTGCTCGGCGTGCACCTGGTAGGCACCGATGTGCTGGGTGATGCCGCCGGCCTCCCCCGCCACCACGTTGGCGTGGCGGATGGCGTCGAGGAGCTTCGTCTTGCCGTGGTCGACGTGACCCATGACCGTGACGACCGGAGGCCTCGCCTCGAGGAACTCGGCGTCGTCCTCAGCCTCGCCCTCGATGTCGATGGAGAAGGACTCCAGGAGTTCGCGGTCCTCCTCCTCCGGGGAGACCACCTGGATGTCATAGCCGAGCTCGGAGCCGAGCAGGCCGAACGTGTCCTCGTCGAGGGACTGCGTCGCCGTCGCCATCTCGCCGAGGTGGAACAGCACCGTCACCAGGCTGGCCGGATTGGCGTTGATCTTCTCGGCGAAATCGGTCAGCGACGCGCCACGGCGCAGCCGCACGATCGTCGACCCGTCGCCGCGGGGAATCTGCACGCCACCCGGCATGGGCGCCTGCATGTTGTCGAACTCTTGACGCCGCTGCTTCTTCGACTTGCGACCGCGCACGGGACGGCCACCGGCGCGCCCGAAGGCGCCCTGCGTACCGCCACGACCGCCGCCGCCCTTGCCGAACCCGCGTCCACCGGCGGGGCCTCCGCCGCCACCGGGACCGCCGGGACGGCCGCCGAAGCCACCGCCGGGACGTCCCGCGCCACCGCGGGAGGGTGCGCCGGGACGGCCGCTGCTCGGGCTGCCAGGACGGCCGACCGACGAGCGGCCGGGCATCATGCCGGGGTTGGGGCGAGGCGGCATATTGCCAGGACTCGGGCGGGGACCAGCCGGACGGGGACCGCCGGGACGGTCGCCACCGGACGCCGGCGCACCACCGGCGCCACGCGAGCCACCGGGACGGGGCATGCCCTGGCTGGGCGCGAACGGGTTGTTGCCCGGACGGGGACCGCCACCGGGACGGGGCATGCCCTGGCTGGGCGCGAACGGGTTGTTGCCCGGACGGGGCGATCCACCAGGCCCGGGACGGGGGCCGCGGTCACCCCGAGGACCACGGTCCTCACGGGCGGCCGGAGCCTGCGGACGCCCGGGGGCCTGCGGGCGGGGGCCACCGGGACGGGGACCACCGGACTGCCCCGGGGAGGGCGCCGCCTGGCTGGGGGCGGAGGGGGTTCGCGGCCC
>JAUPKQ010000121.1 GCA_030837345.1 Actinomycetota bacterium
AGCAGCGGCAGGCTGAGCGCCGCCACCCCCAGCGTCGTACCGACGGTGAGGACCAGTTCGGCGGTCCGGTCCGGCGTCCGCGCGGCCGTGCCGGTCAGCCCTGCGGCGCCGGTCAGCGCTGCCGTGCCGGTCAGCGACCCGAAGACCGCGTAGGCCACGATGACGACGAGGCTCGACAGCAGCGGCGCCAACGCGGGACCGGTGAACCGGTGGTGGGCCTGGAGGACTCCCGTCAGCACGATCCCGATGCCGTAGAGCACGATCTGCGGGGCGAAGACGACGATCATCCGTGCCGCGAGCGGGACCACGGGATCCCCGCAGCCGGCGACGGTCCGTCCGCCGAGCAGGAGGCGGGCGAGAGGGCCGGACGCCACGGCCAGCAGCAGGGAGAGGGGGAGCAGGCCAAGGACCGCCCAGGTCAGCAGGACCGACGCGGTGCGGTCGGCGTCCTCGCGCCGGTCGTGGGCGAGCAGACCGGCGACGACGGGGACGACGGCCCCGGCCAGCGCTCCCCCGGCGGCGACCTCGAACAGGACGTTCGGCAGCTGGTTGGCGGCGATGTACGCGGTGCCGGTGCACGACTGGCCGACGGCGGCGGCGAAGACGAACCAGCGGCCGACGCCGACGACCCGGGCGAGCAGGGTCAGGGCCGCGATGAGCGCGGCTGCCCCGAGCAGGCCTCTCCGGGCGGCCGTCGTCACCGGGTGGCGGGACGCCGGCCGAGGGCGTCGAACTCCCGCAGCCCCGGCGTGGCGGCGATCACCTTCGTGAAGCTGATCTTCTCACTGGCCAGGGTGAGGGCGACGACGGCCGCCAGCGCCGCCCACCGGGTGCGCGGCCGGGCACCGGCGACGAGGGCCGTCCCCAGGACGGCGCCGAGCGCGTTCGCGCCGCCGTCGCCGAGCATGCTGCGTTCGCCGAGGTCGTCGCCGAGCACGGCGGTGGCGGAGCCTGCCGCCACGGCGACCACGGCACCGGACGGCCCGGCTGCGAGCGCGGCGGGCGCGGCGAGGAGGGAGACCTTGAGGGCACGGCCCGGGCGCAGGTCGAACAGGTTGAGCAGGTTGGCGCTGCCCGCGACCAGGGCTCCGGCCGCGATCACGTCGACGGCACGGCACAGCCGCCCGCCGCCGGCAGGGCGGGCGGGGCCGGCAGGGCGGGCGAGGGCTGCCGCGAGAAGGCCGGTCGCCCCGATCCCGGCGATCTTCACACCTCCGGTGGTCACCTCCCCTCGGGCGAGGGCACCGAGGTGGCCGCGCAGGCCCTTGCTGCTGCCGCGTTCGGTGAGGTCGTCCAGGACGCCGAACGCTCCGGCCCCGAGGGCCGCGAGAACCGTGGCGGCCCGAAGCCTCGGCGGCAGTCCCGGCGCGAGGGCGGTGCCGGCGGCGACGCCGAGCGCGACGGAGGGGCCTTCCAACAGGGTGACAGGCTCGCCCCGGTGGTTGACCCGGGCCCAGCGGCCGGCGCCTCCGGGCGGGCCGGCGGTCAACGCCGAGGTGACGGCGCGGGTGAGGGCGGCACCGGCCCCCCACAGGAACGCCCTGCGCACGACGCGGATCCGGCTCACGACCCGTTCACCTCCCCAGCACCGGGATCGGTGCCTTGACCTTCCCCACGAAGCCGTAGCTGCCGGACCCGCCGAGGAACTGCTCCCTCAACGCGTAGACCGCCGAGACGTCCCCCATCGGCGTGGTGCCGGTGTCGACGGTCGAGACCGTACCGGCCGGAGTGTCCCGGGCGCGAAGCGTCGCGATCAGGCCGCCGTCGGTCGCGGAGGACGCCGGTCCGAGGACGACGACACCGTCGCTGCGGGCGTCCAGGCCGATGGCGAGCGTGGACCACTGGGCCAGCCGGTCGCCACCCCCCGCGCCGGTCGCGGTGGGCGGTTCGCCGTCCGCCGTCGGCACCCCGGCGGCGAGGACCACCACGCCGGTCGCCCGCCCCGACAGCTCGCCGTCGACGCGCAGCAGACCACCCTTGCGCAGGCCGTCGAGGACCTTGTCGGCGACGGCGTCACGGGTGGACGTCTGGCCGAGATCGGTCGTGACGGTGGCGCGGGCGAGCATGCCCGCCAGGGCGGCGCTGTCGGAGGTCGCGCCGGGGACCGGCGACGCGGTCACCGAGGCCGACGGCGTGGGGGCGGGAACCTGGACGGCGCCGGCCGGGACGGCGTGCGAGGCGGGGGACGCCATCAGAGGCTGCAGGGAGCGGAGGACGGACTCACGGTCCTTGACGCGCTCCGGGTCGGCCCACGATTCGTCGAGCTCGACGCGCCCGGCGAGGCGTGCCCCTGCCGTGCGGAGAGCCTTGGACAGGGAATCGGCGGTCTGGGTGTCCGCCCCGGGCAGGGTGATGACGAGGACGCTCTCCCCGCTGAGCCTCTGGCCGACCAGTGACGGACCGACCTCGTCGAGGAAGGTGTCCCGGTGGGCGCTGGCGCCCTCGGCGATCTGCAGCCTGGTCCGCAGATCCTCCTTCTCCGTCGCCAGCTGCTTGACCTGGAGGTTCAGCTGGTCGCCGAGTTTGCCCTCGAGCGGTCCGGCGCCGAGCACCATGCCGACGGCCAGGGCGAGGAACACCGACACCAGGGAGACCAGGTGGTACCGGAAATCGATCATGGACGCATCATCGCTTCGGGGGGTGCGGAGAGGAAGAACGAGGCGAGCCAGGACCACAGGTCGTCAAGACGCGCCCCGATCAGGGAGTAGAAGATCTGGCCCCCGGGCGTCACCCACAGGGCGACGGCGACGGCGAGGAGCCCGGCGAGGGCCAGGACACCGAGCGAGGCGTTGCTGATCCTCTGGCGGTACAGGCGGGAGACCCCCTTGGCGTCGACGAGTTTCCCGCCGACACGCAACCGGGTGAGGAAGGTGCTGCCCATCCCCGGGCGTCCCTTGTCGAGAAACTCCACAAGGGTCGCGTGCGTGCCGACCGCGACGATGAGGGAGGCTCCCTTGTCGTCCGCGAGCAGCATCGCGATGTCCTCGCTCGTGCCGGTCGCGGGGAAGACGACCGCGTCGAGGCCCAGGGCGTTCACCCGTTCCATGCCGGGGGCCCGGCCGTCCGGGTAGGCGTGGACGACGACCTCCGCCCCGCAGGTGAGAGCCCGGTCGCTGACGGAGTCCATGTCACCGATCACGAGATCGGGCCGGTACCCGGCGTCCAGGATCGCGTCGGCGCCGCCGTCCACCCCGATCAGGACGGGCCGGTACTCGCGGATGTAGGGCCGCAGCGTCGCCAGGTCCTCCCGGTAGTGGTAGCCGCGCACGACGATCAGGACCTGCCGGTCCTCGATCTCGGTGCGGACGGCGGGTACCCCGACGCCGTCGAGCAGCAACTCCCGGTCGCGGAGCATGTACTCCATCGTGTTCGCGACGAACGCCTCCAGCTGCACCGCCAGCCCGGCCCTCGCCTCGTCCATCGCCGTCGCGATCGACGCCGCGTCGTGCTCACGGCCCTTGCCCAGCAGGCGTTCACCGGCCCAGACCTCCCCACAGTGCAGGCGCAGCGGGACGCCGTCCTCCAGCGCGGCGAGCAGCTCGGACCCCGCCTCGTCCACCAGGGGGATACCGGCGCCGATGATGATCTCGGGGCCGAGGTTGGGGTACCGGCCGGAAATGCTCCGGGCCGCGTTGATCACGGCCGCCGGGCGGGCCGCGACGAGGGCGTCCGCCGCGACCTTGTCGATGTCCTGGTGATCGATGACCGCGATGTCGCCCGGGCGCAGGCGTTTGGTGAGGTTCTTCGTCCGCCGGTCGACCCGGGCCGGTCCGCACACGCCGGGCCCTGACGGGGGTACCGCCTGCCGGCGGGTCGGTGAGAACCTCACCCCCCGATGCTCCCATGCCCGGAGGGCCCGGCGGGCCGGACGGTCACGGTGGCCCGACGATCACCGTGAGGCGGCGATCACGGAGCCCGTTCACCCCGCGCGGTCGCCAGCAGCTCCTCCGCGTGGGCCTGGGCGCTCCCGGACTCCGCCATCCCTCCGAGCATCCGGGCGAGTTCCCTCACCCGCGCCTCGTCGTCCAGCCGCTGGACCCCGGACTCGGTGATCTCGCCCGTCCGTGACTTCACCACGAGCAGGTGCCGGTCGGCGAACGCGGCGACCTGTGGCAGGTGCGTGACGACGAGTACCTGGGAGGTCCGTGCGAGGCGGGCGAGCCGCCGTCCGATCCCGAGGGCCGCCTGTCCGCCCACCCCCGCGTCGACCTCGTCGAACACGTACGTCGGTACCGGGTCCGCGGCCCCGAGGACCACCTCCAGACCCAGCATCACCCGCGACAGCTCGCCGCCCGAGGCACCCTTGGCGATCGCCCGGGGCCCGGCCCCCGCGTGGGGGGACAGCAGCAGCTCGACCTCGTCGATCCCCTCCGGACCGGCGACGACGGTCACCGGGCCGTCACCGAGGTCGACCGGCAGGCCGTCGGAGTCGGGTCGTTGCCGGACGTCGACGACGAGGCGCGCGGACGGCATCGCCAGCTGGGCGAGCTCGGCGGTGACAGCCCGTGAGAGCCGCCCCGCCGCCGTGGACCGGCCCCGGCTCAGCGCGGCCCCGGCGTCCGCCAGGCGTCCCCGCAGCTCCTCGCGCTCCGTCTGGAGGACGACGAGGCGTTCGTCGTCGCCGTCCAGCTCCGCAAGGCGGACCGCCGCGTCCTTCGCCCAGGCGAGAACGCCGTCGACGTCCTCGCCGTAGGCCCGCGTCAGCACCCGTAGCGCCGCCCGGCGCTCCTCGACGACGGCCAGCCGCAGCGGGTCCGACTCGACGCCCTCGGCGTAGGAGGCCGTCTCGGTGGCGATGTCGGCGACGAGATACCCCACCTCGGCGAGACGGTCCGCCAGCGAGGCCAGCCGCTCGTCGTGGGAGCGCACCTGGTCCAGGGACCGGCGCGCCGACGCCAGTGCCGTGCCCGCGTCCGCCCCCGCCTCGGGGTTCCCGGGGTCACCGGCCAGCGCCAGGTGGGCCGTCTCGGCAGCCGTCCGCAGCTCCTCCGCGTGGGACAGCCGGCCGGCCTCCCCCCGCAGGTCGTCGTCCTCGCCCGGGTGGGGGTCGAGACGCTCGATCTCCGCCAGGCCGAGGCGCAGCAACTCGGCCTCCTGGGCTCGTTCCCGGGCCCGCCGGGTGATCTCCTCCAGCAGGGTCTCCACAGCCCGCAGCCGCTGCCAGGTCTCCCGGTAGACGGTCAGCTGCTTGGCGACGACCCCTCCGGCGAACCGGTCCAGTGCCTCCCGCTGGCGTGCCGGTGACTTGAGGCGCAACTGGTCGCTCTGCCCGTGCACCGTGACGAGGTCCTCCGCCAGCTCCCCGAGCACGGCGACCGGGACCGAGCGTCCTCCCAGGTAGGAGCGCCCCCGGCCCCCCGCCGACACGGTCCTCGACATGATCAGGACATCGCCGTCGTCCAGCTCCGCCCCGGCCTCCGCCGCCCGGGCCGCGACCGGGCCGTCCGGCGCGACGGCGACCCGTCCCTCCACGAGCGCGTTCGCCATACCCTCGCGGACGCTTCCCGGATCGGCCCGTCCGCCCATCAGCAGCCCGAGCCCGGTGACGACCATGGTCTTGCCCGCGCCGGTCTCACCGGTCACCACGGTCAGACCGGGGCCCAGATCGAGGACGGCGTCACGGATCACCCCGAGGCCGCGCAGGCGCATCTCCAGCAGCACGCGACCAGACTATGAGGAAGCGCCGCCCCCGGCGACGCCCGAGGGCGCCGCGACGGTGCCGAGAGCCACACCTCCCGGGGGCGTGCACCCGCACTCCCACGTGATCCCGTCGTGCCGGGACCGTTCGTGGACGCGACGGCCCCGTCCTCGCCAGCCGTGCACCGGCAGCTCGAACTTGGCGACGAGACGATCAGCGAACGGTCGCCGCGACAGCCTCGCCAGCCGCACCGGCAGGCCCGAGCGGCGCACCTCGACCCGTGACCCGGCGGGCAGCGCCAGCCGGCGCCGTCCGTCGCACCACAGGACGCCGTCGCTCGGAGCGAGCAGCTCGACGGCGGGGACGGCGGTCGGCGCCACGACCAGAGGCCGCGCGAACAGGGCGTGCGCGGCGACGGGAGCGATGAGCAGCGCCTCGACCTCGGGCCAGACGACCGGTCCCCCGGCGGAGAACGCGTAGGCCGTCGATCCGGTCGGGGTGGCGAGCACGACGCCGTCCCCGGCGAACTCGGTGACCGGACGCCCGTCGACCTCCAGGACGACTTCGAGCATCCGTTCCCGGGAAGACTTCTCCACGCTCGCCTCGTTGACGGCCCACGCACGGTCGGCGACCACGCCGTCCCTCCAGACCGTCACCTCCAAGGTCATGCGTTCCTCGACCTCGAACTCCTCGTCGGCGATGCGGCGCACCGTCTCGGCGAGGTCGTCCCGCTCGGCCTCCGCCAGGAACCCGACGTGCCCGAGGTTCACCCCGAGCAGGGGGACGTGACTGCCCCGGACGATCTCCGCCCCGCGCAGGATCGTCCCGTCGCCGCCGAGGACGACGACGAGCTCGGCGCCGTCCAACGGGTCGACCTCGTCGGCGAGGACGACGAGGTCCCGGACCGCCGGGCCCAGGGTCCTGGCCTCCTCCGGCAGCAGCACCGGATGGATGCCCGCGGCGCACAGCAGGGTCACGAGCTCCTCGGCGGCCGCGACCGCGGCCGGGCGTCCGGTGTGGGCGAGCACGAGGACGTGCCGGGTCGCAGCGGTCACGGGGCGGTCGGTCACCGGGGCCCCCGCTCGATCGCCACGGCGAGATCCGCCGGGTCGAGCGGTGGCGCCCCCGCCCGCATCCACAAGAAGTACTCGACGTTTCCGCTCGGACCGGGCAGCGGGCTGGCGGCGACCCCCGCGATGCCGAGGCCGAGCTCACCCGCCGCCGCCGCCACGCCGGTCACCGCCTCGGCCCGCAGGCCCGGATCGCGGACGACGCCGCCGGATCCGAGCCGTTCCCGGCCGACCTCGAACTGGGGTTTCACCATGAGGACGAGATCTGCCTCTCTGACGGCACAGCCCACCAGGGCGGGCAGCACCAGTCGCAGCGAGATGAACGAAAGATCCCCGACGACAAGATCAGGTCTCACCGGCAACAGATCGGCGGTGAGTTCCCGAACGTTCTGGCGGTCCAGGACGACGACCCGGGGGTCGGTCCGCAACGCCCAGACCAGCTGCCCGTACCCGACGTCCACAGCGGTGACGGACTCGGCTCCCCGGCGCAGCAGGACGTCGGTGAACCCGCCGGTGCTCGCGCCCGCGTCCAGGCACCGGCGACCGGTCACCGTCAGACCGGACGGCAGGAAGGCGTCCAGCGCCCCCGCGAGCTTGTGTCCTCCCCGGCTGGCGTACCCGGGGTCGTCGAGGTCATCCGTGATGACGATGGGCACCGCGGGGTCGACCTGGGTCGCGGCCTTGGTGGCGAGACCACCGGAGACGCTGACGCGTCCGGCGGTGACCAGCTCAGCGGCCTGTTGGCGGGAACGGGCCAGACCACGCCGGACGAGTTCGGCGTCCAGGCGCCGCAGGCGGGCCATCGCTCACCCCTCGACGTCGACGAGACGGTCCGTGAGCACACGGTGCACGCTCTCGAACCCGGCCGGCTGGGCGTCGAGCGGCCGGGCGACCACCTCCGCCAGCGAGGCGATCGCCTCGTCAACGATGGGATCACCGGTCACCGGCGGAGCCAGTGGCTCTCCGTACCCACCGGGCTCGCCGGGCGGAACGTCCGCCACCTCGTCAACCACGTGGAATGCCTCCTTCGCCCGTACCCTCCCGGTCCGTCGCCAGGAAAGGTGGCGCTCGTCACGCTACCTCGCCCAGGAGGCCCCCGGCTCAACAGCCTGTAATGCAGGAATCAACTTCATATCCT
>JAUPKQ010000122.1 GCA_030837345.1 Actinomycetota bacterium
ACTGCTGGTTCGCCTGGCCGTTGCAGTCCCAGATGATCGCCTGAGTGCCGTCCGCCGTCCCGGCCCCCGACGCGTCGAGGCACTTCGCGCCGTTGTACACCGTGAGCTGCCGCCCTTGGGTATACGTCCACGCCTGCCCGGCGCCGCCGCCGCAGTCGAACAGCTGCACCTGCGTCCCATTGGCGGTGGCCGCATTCGGCACGTCCACGCACCGCCCGGACTGGGCACCTCTCACCTGCCCACTCACGTCGGACGAGGGGGTAGGACTGGGGCTCGGATCGGAACCGCCGGACGGTGGCAGCAACGTCACGGTGAAGGTGTCCTCGACTGTGGTGTGCGGCACGGTCACGGTCGTGCCGTTGTCCGACAGCGTCACCACGGCGTCCCTGACCGTCACCGGGCCGGTCACCGCGCCACCGCCGTTGTACGGCACCCGCTGGACGAGGACCCGCACCTGGTTGTTCACGACGATGCCGCTGACGGCGTCGAGGCGCTGGAGGGACAGCGAGACGTTACCGGTGGTCTTGTTTCCACCGACGAGCACCTTCGCCACGCCGGTGTCCTTGGTGGCGAACCCGTCATAGCTGCGGCTCGCGGTGACCGGGACGATCTGGCCGGTCTGGGAGCCGTAGAAGCTGTAGACCCACCACTCGCCCTTGGGCCGGTACTGCCCTGCCGAGTCACGAGTGAGCAGGCTGGCCAGATCGTTGTGCAGGTTCGAGCCACCGGCCCAGTTGGCCCGCAGCCCGTCCGCGCCGGCCCGTTCGAGCCGGGAGATGTACCACGCACCGCCCGCCGGGTTCTGCTCGTTCGACGCCCCGTACTCGTTGATCTGGTAGGGCTTGGCGTGCGCGATCCCGCGCGAGTTCAGGGAGGAGTTCGCCGCTTCCACGTTCCCCACCGGATCTCCAGGCAGCGAATGCCAGCTCATGATGTCCGGGACGACGTTGCCGGCCTTGACGTAGTCCAAGTACTGGGTCCACCAGGAGGTGCCGGTCGACGGGACTCCGGCGAGGCTGGGGCCGACGATCGCCTGGTTGGGGAAGGCTGCTCGGACTCGCTGGTAACCGCGCCTCCACATCTCGAAGTACTGGGACTGGGACCGGTTCCAGAACATCGACAGGTTCGGCTCGTTCCACAGGTCCCACTGCACCGGTACCCCGGTCGAGCGCACGTCACTGATGAGCCGGGTCAGGAAGGCGTCGTAGTCACCCCAGTCCCCGTTGTCACCGGGGAACCGGGAGATCCCGTACCCGTCGGCGCCCCAGAGGTCGTGGACCAGGAGGACGAACTCGCCGCCCAGCGCCCGGGTCCGCAGCAGTTGGGCTTGGGTGGCCTTCCAGCGCCGGTCGTAGCGCCCCGACACCCAGCCTCCCGGAGCGTCCAGCTGCGCGCCTCCCGCCCGCATGAACCGGAACTTCACATCAGTGAAGAAGCGGTCGGGAGGATTCGCGCCGTCCTCGGACATCCCGTAGATCCAGCCGGAGGCCCGATGAGTCGGCGCCCCGGAACCGCTGGCGAAGCTGACACTCATCGACTCGTCGGCGGCGGCCGCTGGGCTGCTCAGAGCCGTCAGGGACGCCGTAACGGTGGCCGCGGTCAGGCAGGCCGCCCACGTCCACCGGCTGCGGCGGGATAACGTTCCCATGATGGGGATTCCTTTCCTTGATCGCGCTGTTCGAGAACGCCGCTGGTCAGCCCAGGCTCCACTGCTGGTTCGCCTGGCCGTTGCACGACCAGAGGACGATCTTGGTTCCGTTCGCCGTGGCCGCTCCGGTGGCGTCCAGGCACAATCCGGACTGCGCCCCGGTGATGGCGCCGTCGGAGGTGACGTTCCACTGCTGGTTCGCCTGGCCGTTGCAGTCCCAGATGATCGCGGCGGTGCCGTTGGCCGTCCCTGCCCCCGACGCATCCAGGCACTTGCCCCCGAGCACCGTCAGCTGCCTGCCCGACGTGTACGTCCACCGCTGGTTCGAGCCGCTCCCGCAGTCCTGCAGCTGTGTCTGGGTACCGTTGGCCTGGCTCGATCCGGGCACCTCCACGCACCGGCCGGACGCTGCCCCCCGGATGAGGACGTTCTCCTTCTGGTCTCCCCCGCCGGAGGACTGCGTGCCGGCGGAGGCCATGACCGACCGGGCTGCCGCGGGCCAGTTACCGTTCGAGACGGTGACGTTGCCGGAGACGGTGTTCCCGCGGTCACCGTTCCCGATCCACGTCGTGCCGTTCGTGGTCCAGTTGTTCGTCACCGTGAGGTTGCCGGTGGTGTTGCGTCCGTTGGAGTTGGCGGTGGACCAGGTGCCGATGGCGGAGAAGACGTTGCCGGTCGCGGTGAAGTAGCGCGACCCCTCGTCGAAGTACAGGCCGAAGTAATTGTTCGTCCGCAGGCAGTAGTTTCCGCTGATAACCGCGTTCGGGTTCGCGGAGAGAGCGTAGACGCAGCCACCGTCATTCATCTGCTGCATGATGTCGTGAACGTAGTTCCCGGTGATCTGGTTGTTCGTGGCCGTGGTGGCGGTGCTGTACCGGGGCTGGTAGTTGTACAGGCCCCGATCGGCATATTCATTGCTGCCGCCGGCGTCGTTGGCACCCCACCCGTATCCGGCCGCTATGCCGGAATAGGGCATGTTGTAGACCTCGTTGTGACTGATCACCGCGTCGGTGACGTAGGTCGGCAGGAACGACGTGATCCCCCGGTAGTCGTTACCGATGTCGTGCACGGTGTTCCTGCTGATCGTCAGGCCCCGGTTGATCATGCGAGGGTCGCTGGGGTGGTGGGCGTCGGCCCGCACCCCGCCTGCCACGATCGCCCCGGCCGCATCCCACATGAACAGCGAGTCCGACACGGTCACGGCGCTCGTGCCGAGCCCGACGCCGCTGGCGTGCGCGTTGGCGTCGTTGCCGATACCCAGGGCGTTCTGGCCCAGGTTGACGAACCGGTCGCCGGCGAACGTGATGCCGCTGGCCGCCGACACCTGAACGGCGGCCGGCATCTGGCTCCAGCGCGGGCGTGTCGCCTCGAACTGGGCGCAGCCGGAGGTGCAGGATCCGAAGGTCGGCCACGGCCAGTCGCCCTCGAGATAGGCGCCGGTCTGCTGGTCGGCGAAGCCCTCGTCGCCGCTGGGCCGCAGCCAGCTCGTCCCGCTGAACGTGATGCCGGAGAAGGAGATGTCCTGCGCGGGGGCGTCATAGGTGCCGCCGATGTTCACCAGCGACTCCAGCAGCGGGAGCTCCACATCAGCGGCGGCCAGGTCCTGCCCGGAGCGGGGGATGTACGACAGGACGCCGGTGCCCGGGTTGAGGTACCACTCACCGGGAGAGTCGAGGAACTCGTAGGCGTTCTCCAGGTACATCGGACCCGCCCGGAAAGGCTTAGTGAACGTGTCGTAACCGAAGTGGTTGTTGTTCCATCCGGGCTGCCGCATGGTGAGGAAGTTGCCGCTGAGGCTCTTCACCGTCGCGTACCGGTCGGTCCACGAGTTCACCGTCTCCACCTCGACGCGGCCGGCGTTCGCGACGTTGTTGAGGTAGCCCAGCGCCCCATTATTGATCTTCAGGCCGCTGGCGGTAGCGGTGAAGTCGGACCGGTTGACCTCGGTGCGTGCCCGCGTCGCAGGCAGCCCGTCGACGTACAGCTGCCGGGTGTCCACCCCGGTTCCGACGCTGGCCTGCCAGATGTTGAGCTTCGCGTCGACACGTGACCAGCCGGTGACCTGACGCGCCCCGGAGAGCACCGGATGGGCTGCGGGAGCGGCCTGCCAGATGACCCGGTGTCCGCCGGTGCCCGAGTCGGCCGAGGTCAGGCGCAACGGCGCCTGCAGCCGGTACACGCCATCGGCGAGTTGGACGGAGATATCGCCCTGCCCACCATCGGCCAGGGACCGCACCGTGGTCTGCGCGGTGGCCAGGGAGCAGGGCGCGGACGCCGAACAGCTGGTACCGCTGCCCGAGGTGGACACGTAGATCGTCGTGGCCACCGCCGCCGCGGAGGGTGCCGCCATCCCCCAGGCGGCGGACGCGACCACCGTACTCACCACCGACCCCGCGAAGACCCGTGCCCGCGCCATGTGCCGGCGACCGGCCGCCCCGTCGCCCCAGAACCCGTTCATCCCGATCCGCCCCCCTCAGCCGCGACGTCGCGGTCACGGTCCACCGTCGGGTGACCCGGTTCCCCGACGTGCGCAGCGGGAAGGACATACGTCGCGAAGGTTCGCGACGCTGTCGAACCGGTTCGACTGTTGTGAGTCGGCAACATAGGACACGCCACCTATGCCGTCAAGGACCAATTCGTCTCGAACACCACATTTTCATCAGTCAAGATCGGGCTATATAGGGCATTTGACCCTCGCTAGTTGGATGACACAACGATCCCGGACATCAGTCGTCGAGCACTGAACGAATCGGTTCGATGGCCTGGAGCATGGCGCTGCCTTCCGCCTGCGGGAACGGCCCCGGGACCGGCCGGGCAGCGGCCGGAGGCCGCACAGCCATCCTGACCAGCGGTCAGGACACCATCCCCCCAGGCCGCCGCCACGGCCCGGCGTCCCCGTCTGGCCCTGCCCGGCCCGCGGCCCGGGCCAGGTCACCACCGTGCACGGGAGCAGGCCCGCGATCGGTGCCCGCGGAGGAGGACGGCCCGTTCGCCGGTGCCCCGACAACCGCCTGGCACCGGCTCCGTCCTGAAAGGTTTTCCCGGGCTCACCGGGCAGGTGCGGGCCCGGTGCTGGACCGCAGGGAAATCGGAGGGGTGAGCAACAGGTGCCGTGATGGCGAGGTAGGCGCGGCCATGCGCTCGAGGAGCAGGCTCACCGCATAGGCGCCCATCTCGGTGGGCACGTCCGCGGCGGTGAGCGGGGGCCGGAAGTCCTCGGCCCGGTGCGGGGCGACGACCCCGGCGATGGACAGGTCGCGAGGGACCCTGAGGCGGGCACGATCGAGACCTCTCTGGATGCCGGGCAGGGCCGCCTCGTTGATGGTGACGATCGCGGTGGCTGCGGGGTGGTGCTCGCGCAGCTGCTCCACGCAGGACTCGCCCGAGGCGGGATCGTCACCACAACACAGGTCGACCCAGGCCAGACCGCGCTCGACGGCGGCCTCGGTGAACCCGGTGAGCGCGCGCTGCGCCGGTCCGTAGCCGCCGGCGACGAGTTCGGCGGAGCGGTTGATCAAGGCGACATACCGGTGGCCGAGATCGGCCAGGTGGTGGACGCACCGGGCGACGAGGGTGGTGAAGTCGAGGTCGACCCACCAGGTGCCGTCCGGGTGGGCGGTATGGCCGATGGTGACGAACGGCAGGCCCGTCCGCTCCAGCCGGCTGACCCGCTCGTCCTCCAGCCGGATCTCCATCAGGACGACACCGTCAACTCGCCGGCCGCTGACGACCCGCTCGAAGGAACGGTCGTGGTCGCCGCCGGACGGCGAGAGCAGCACGTCGAAGTCGGCGCGGGCTGCGGCTTCGACGACGCTGGCGACGAAGTGAAGTTGCATGTCCGTCAGCCGCAGGCTGGCCGGTGGGATGACCAGCCCCAGGGTGCGGGTACGCCCCTCCTTCAGGGCCCGGGCCGCCGCGTTGGGCCGGTAGTCGAGCTCCTCGATCACGGCCTGGATGCGCCTGCGGGTCTCCGGTGAGACAGTCCGCTTGCCGCTCAGCGCGTACGAGACAGTGCTGCGGGACACGCCAGCCCGCCGGGCGATCTCACCGATGTTCATCCCGCACCCCCACGCGCGTGCGGACAGCGTGTCGGGTGCCGTGCCGCCGCTGCGGAAGGGTAGCAAGCGGCGGCGGTCAGACCGGACAAGCAGGTGATGTCTCCGCAGCCATCTTGCGTGGCGGCAACGCACTGGAGCCGTGTTCCGGCGCAGCGCACGAGGCCGCCACAAGTCGCGAGATACGAGCACACGTTGAGCGGCGCAATACCAGACGGCCAGGTAGGAGCACGGGACAACTCTCCCGTCTGCGCGTACCAAGATCGACACGGTGTTGGCGGCGGCCGATAGGGTGGAGCGATGAGTCGACCCTCCCAACCGAACGAATTGACGCGATGGACCATCCACGGTGAGCGCGTTGTGGATGACAGTCGACGCGGGCGGCTGAGTATCGCCGAGGTGGAACTCCCCGATGGTGTTCGCTTTGAGCAGTACGTTCTGCGGATGCCGAAGGCTTCCATTGTGTCCGTGGTCAACGACGGCTCGGTCTTGATGATGTGGCGGCACAGGTTCGTCATTGATCGTTGGGTCTGGGAACTGCCGGGCGGGTACGTGGACGAGGCGGAGGATCCGGCCGCCACGGCTGCTCGCGAGGTCGAGGAGGAGACGGGGTGGCGCCCGTTGGCTTTGGAGCGGGTCGCAGCTTTTCAGCCGATGGTGTCGACCATCGATTCGGAGAATTTAATCTTCGTTTCGAGGGGTGCCGAGCTGACGGGTACCCCTCGTGACATCAACGAGGCAGAGCGGATCTCGTGGATTCCGTTGTCCGATATCGAGTCCATGATGCAGCGGGGTGAGATCGTGGGGTCATCGTCCATGGTCGCACTGCTGTGGACGTTGGCCCGCTACCGATAGAACGCCACCGGCGGACTCTTTGAGGGCGGCAACCGCCGGGGAGTCCTTGAATCTGTCCAACTCATTCAGAAGATCACGGATATAGTCAAGGGCGCGTGCCGAGCGTAATCCGCCGATGATGTCCAGCGCCTGGCTCCCAACCGCGCATGCGGTTTCGACCTCGTCGGCTTGCGCGTGGGCGTTCGCCAGGAGAGCCAGATTGAAGGCGCGTCCGCGGATGTAGGCGTCGTTCATGTCGAGTGATCGTTGGGCGAAGTGCTTGGCCGGTCCGGGTTTCCGGAGTTCCTTGAAGCAGTGTCCGAACTTGGCTGCGAGGTAGGCTTCGTCGAAATAGCCGATCCACTGCGGGTCAGCTTGTCGGTCGGCCCGATCCAGGGTGGTTTCGGCTGCCGTAAGGGCTCGGGAGCATGCTCGTTCGTCTCCGGCGCGGGCGTGAGCGTGTGCCTCCATCACGAACGCCTCGGCCAGCAGCGCGTCATGCCCTCGCTCTCTGGCGGTCTTGCCCGCAGCCCGAGCGAGGTCGATGCCTCCGTTGTTGTCTCGAACGTAGGTTGCTTGGTGGCTGAGACCCGAAAGGATCTCGGCGCCCAGGAGACGGTCATCGCACGCCAGAGCGAGGCGCAGGGCTTGGGTCATGTAGCGCTGGCCCAGACCGTGCAGCCCGGCGTCGTAACTCATCCACCCGGCCAGCAGCATGGCCTCGGATGTGGCACTGAGTAACAGCTCCCCTGTCGCGGAGTCATAGCGTCCGGCATGCAGCAGTGGAGCGACCTCATCGGACAGGAACCGCAGGATGTACTCCCGCGCGTGGCCTCCCCCGAAACGGTTGTCCAATGATCGGAAGGTTCGTGTCATCTCGCGGATATTCACGACGTGTGCCCGCCCCACCGTAAACGTACCCGTGTCGCTGGCCGTCGTCTCGGGTTGCCCGATGAACCATTGGAGGGCCGGGATTGCCGTCGTTGTCGCCGAGTATGCGGCACTCCGCAGGAACTGACGACGCTCCACGTCTAGACTCCATTCATCGGCAGCTTGGTCAAATGCTTCTAGCCAGCACCCACGGAACGACACGGAGCCGGGAAATTCCGTCTCGTCCACCCTTGCGGGTGGCTCCACGGATACCGGGAGCCGGAACCATAGTCGCGACGGAGGGACGGACAGCAAGTCTGCCCAATGGCCGAGCTTGTCGATATGCACCATCGGCGGTCCGGTCTCAATGCGGCTCAGCTGCGCCTGGGTGATTCCGGCGGCAAGTGCCATCTCTTCCTGAGTGATGAACATTCGTCCGCGAGACGCATGCAAGCGGTATTCGCGGATCACGCGTCCCATGTGGCGTTGCTGCAATGCTCGCAGCATCGTTTCATGTTCCCAGAAGCCGCCGGGAAGAGGAACCTTCGGCAACGAACCACCGCACCGGACGCAGCGCCCCAGCGCCCGTCCCGACTCGGACGCATCGACGCAACCGCACGCGGTCGCGTCGGTCGACGACATGGGCGCCTCGCTTGGATCGCCAACGTTGATGTTGCGTGGTCAGCATCATAGGCCGATTCCCCGGACATGGCGGTCGTATACGTCCGGCGTATATCGGAATGCGGATCCGATCATGGCGATATACGCCGGACGCCCACAAAGTCGCTGTAACAGTTCACGACGACCACCCGCCCGGGGCGGCACGCACATGGTGACCCCGAGGCCTAGGGGGGACCGATGCAGACCAGACCCGACGACCTCGCCCGTCGTCCGTGGACCGCTCCCCGAGACGGCGGGGCGGACGGCAGCGCCTTGACGCGCCGTCCGTCCCGTCCACCACGCACCGGCCTCAGAGTCCCGGTGGCCTTCGGCTACGTGCAGAGCGTCTCCTCCGAGACGGCGGGCACCTGCGCAGAGCGGATTCGCTCCCTGGAGGCGACCGCACAGCTCTACGGCTGGGCGCTGACCGAGACAATCATCGACGACGACCCCACCCAGCCCATGATCGGATTCCGGCGCCTGAGGGCGACCGCCCTCGCAGCAGACACAAGCGGCGGATCGCCGGACTCCGTGCTTCTCCTCTCGTGGAGAGATCTCGCGGACGCCGTCGAGGATGCCGACCGCCTACGGCGCCGCTTCGAGCACGTCACCGGCGCCCCCATCGTGATCGCCTCCACCATACGGCCGTACCAGACACCCGCCTCCAACTCCACAACTCGTCGTGCGACCAATTCGGACCCTCCGAAGAGCGCCCTTACCGTGACCCCATCCACCCCCGCGCTGGGCACTACCGTCCTCGCGCGGAGGGCTCGATGACCGGCCACCGGGCCCAGCGCCCCGACCTGCTCCGCAGCGACGAGATGGCCCCTTCTTCTTCCTTGTCGTCGCCCGTTGCGTCGTCGCCGCCGATGCGGCCTCTCGCGACGCCAACCGCGCCCGCTGTGGCTCAGCCCTCCTCGACTACCCCGGCAGCGGGGAACAGCATGACGGTGGGATATCCGCCGTTACTTGTGTGCGGAACCGCTGAGCGTGTGGGCAGCAACTGGCTGTCGGACACGCTGCGATCACGGATGGCTCAGCACAACGAACCGCTGCGCCAGCAACTGGCTGCCTCCCACCCGTTGTCCGCGCTCAACCCGACGTTGGCACCGCCGTCGCGGCTACCGCTGCGAGCCGACGGCGGCCTCGAGCTGGAGATCGCGGATAACTATGGACGCTGGTGGACACAGGTCCGGCGGGAACTGGACCCCTTCGCGGCGTACTGGCTGGCCGTGTTCACGGCCGCCAAGTTCTCACCGACGCCGCAGATGGTCAAGGAGACCAACCTCTTCCACGCCTGGCCTGTGTTCCTCGGCCTCTTCCCCGGCGCCGCCGTGGTGGTCTTGTCGCGCAGCCCCGTGGGTGTGGCGAGTTCCTTCGCCCGAGGTCACCTCTACGAGCGGTGGGACTATCCGACGCGGTACCGCACCCTGGCAGCCGCCAGCGCCGCGAGCCCGTCCGGGCCGCCGTGGGGTCTGTTGTTGCCAGATGATGAGCCACCAAGCCATGTCGGACTGACCCGGCTGACGGTGCTGAACGCCCTCCTACTGGCTCATGCCCTGGACGACCGTCCCCACGGGCACGTGCCCTACGAGTCCGCTCTGTATGACCCCGGGCTGGGGGTACGGGTCGTGGCTGAGCAGCTGCGTCCTCACCTGCCGGTGGAGATGCTCGCCCCGCTACTGTTCACCACTTCGTCGAGCGACCACACGACACGCAGAGCCGATGACACGAGAGCCCTCCCGCAGTCCGCCCACCCGTCCGGAACACCAGGGCAAGCCGAGGCCGTTGTGCCGGACGTGGACCGGCTGGACGACACCTACGCCACCGTCTCGCGCACCAGCGATCTGCTGGCTCACCTGGACGCGAGCACCGCCGACCATGTGCGCGCCGAGACCGCCGCAACGCTGGATACCGGAGCGACGCTCTGCCCTCCCGCGGTGGTGGCGCGGGCCTGCTCCTGGCTGTCCGGCGACCACCTCTACCAGTTGGCCCCGCTCGATTCGCCCTCGACCAGGACGGCCCAGCCCCACCGCGCCCAGGTCACTTCCTCAGTCGGCCGAGACGCTTCCGACAGCTACACCGACTCGGGCGGCGGTGCGTCTGCCTGGACGCCCGCGCCGGGCCTCTCCCAGCTGACCTGGCCTCTCACGTGGAGAGCGGCTCTGATCAGCAACAACGAGTTCGCCCGGTTCCTCGATGACCTGGCCACCGCCGGACTGCGCAACGTCCACGCCAGCACACACCTCCTGGCCTTGACCTGCATGCCGCACCAACGCGGCGGACGCCTCCACCCCGCCGGATACGGGCATCGGATCAGCCCCGGTTACGGCGACCACCCCGTCTACTGGGTCACGTGGATCGGCGCCGCCGCGTATGCGGCGCTCGTCGGCGCCCGGCTCCCCACCCGCGCCGAGGCCCACGTCCTCACCCGGGGCCGCCTCGGCCACCTGCGCCAGGTCCGCGACAAGCTCGGCGACCACCGTCCGACGACGGCAACGCAAGGGCGGTCCCGCGGTGAGCTACCCCAAGAGCTGGCGAGGTTGAACGTCGGATACCGGTACGGCGATGTCCTGCCCGTCCTTGAGACCGCTGCCGACGCCGAGACGCATGGAAGGATCCACCACGCGCTGGGCAACCTGGCCGTCTGGTGCCTCGACGGTCCCGCTCCGACACCATCCGGTTCGACGCCAACGATAGGTCGCCCGACCCAGCGTTGGCTGCACGGCGCCGCCTGGAACACCCCCGTCGGCACCGCTGACGATGGCAACGATCTTCTCGACAGGCTGGACACCGAACTGAGCACCCTAATCGCACGGCACCTGACAGGCGCATCCCGCAGCGTGGGCATCCGTTTAGTCCGCGACCTCGACCATCCCCGCAACCCGGTCCCGATCGACGAACTCGCCCACCTCCTGAACACCTGGCTCGCCGACCTACCGCCAGCAGCCTGCCTACCCGACCACCCAGGCAGCGCTTTGCCCCCGCCCTACGCACCCCTGGAGAACGCCTTGATCGAAGCCCTGGCCCCTCCACCACCCCACGGCTGCGTCCCGAAGACACCAGCCCGGCCGGTACAGGCATCCGGACACGGCGAGTAGGTTGCGGGCCATGAAAGTGCGCGTGACCGGCGTCGTCATCGACAACGGCGAACTTCTCCTGCTGGATCAGGACACCGACACCGGCCGCTCTTTCTCCCTCCCCGGCGGCAAAGTCGACCCCGGCGAGACCCTCCACGCAGCCCTCGTGCGCGAGATGCGCGAGGAGACCGGCCTGGACGTCGAGGTCGGCCGTCTGCTGTACATCTGCGATCACCCGACGGCCGACGTCCTGCACATCACCCTCGAAGCCCACGTGCGCGGCGGCACCCTGGGCCCCGCCACCGGCAGCGACACCCAGCCCATCCGCGGCGTCCGCTACGTCCCCCTCGAGCAACTGCCCGACCACGGCTTCACCACCCGCTTCCGCGACCTCGCCGCCACCGGCTTCCCCAACGCCGGCAGCTACCAAGGACTCAAGACCAACATCGGCCTGTGAACCGCACAGCCACTGGCCCCGAGCCATCACCGCACCTCCAGATCGACCAGGCCCGGCAGGAGGGCGGCAAACGCCGCCGAGGTGGTGTCACGCAGCCTCGTGGGCATAGCCAGCTCCTTCACCCGTGAACAGCCCTGCTCATGCGCCCGGACGGGCTGATGCCCACTGTTCCAGCCGCCCGGCGAGGTCTCGGACGCCGGCCCGCAGTTCCTCGGGGCGCTCCACCTCGAACGGCAGGTCCAGCCCCGCCAGCGTCGCGGGCACCCAGTCGAGCCGCTCGGCGCGCAGTTCGACCCGCACCCAGGTGACACGAGCACGGTCTTCATCGTGAACTGCGACGGCACCGTTCAGGTCGTGGCGTCCTCCGCCGACCCGGTCGTGATCGTCACAGCGCCTCAGCGGTCGGGCTGGAAGCGGAAACCCATACCCGGCTCGGTCAGCAGGTACCGCGGCCGGGCCGGATCGGGTTCCAGCTTGCGGCGCAACTGGGCCATGTAGACGCGCAGGTTGGTCGGTTGGTCGACGTAGGCGGATCCCCACACCTCGACGAGCAGGAACCGCTGGGTGAGCAGCTTTCCCGGTTGTCTGAGGATCACCTCCAGCAGGTGCCACTCGGTGGGGGTGAGCCGTATCGACTCGCTGCCGCCCTCCGCGTCCGGCCTGGTCACCTGGTGGGCGGCGAGATCGACGGTCACGTCCCCCAAACGGACGACGGGGTCGGCCGGGGAGGCGTCAGCGGCACCCGACCGCCGGGTGATGGCCCGCATCCGGGCCAGGAGCTCCTCCATGCCGAACGGCTTGGTGACGTAGTCGTCCGCACCGGCGTCCAGGGCCTCGACCTTGTCGGCGCTGCCGGTCCTGCCGGACAGGACGATGATCGGGACGGCGGTCCATCCGCGCAGCCCGTGGATCACCTCCACGCCGTCCCTGTCGGGCAGACCGAGGTCCAGAACGACGATGTCCGGGGGATGCACGGCAGCCAGTCTGAGCGCGTCCGCGCCGTTGGACGCGACGTGCACCTCGTAGTCGCGCGCGCGCAGGTTGATGCGCAGGGCCCGCAGCAGCTGAGGTTCGTCGTCGACGACGAGGACCCGCGTCACCTGTCTGGCTCCTTCTGATCGCCGCGCTCACGCCGGCCGGGTTCCGCGGCTTCCAGCGCTTCGTCCCAGGCCGCGGGCAGGGTGAGGAGCATGGTGAGGCCACCGCCGGGTGTGTCCTCGGCCTCAAGCGTGCCGTTCATCGCCTCGACCAACCCTCGGGAGAGGGCGAGGCCGAGCCCGAGGCCTGTCGTGTTGTCGGTGTCCCCGAGCCGCTGGAAGGGCACGAAGATGCGCTCCTTGTCCTGCTCCGGCACCCCACGACCCCGGTCGATCACACGGATCTCGACATGGTCCTCGACGGCGCCGGCCGTCACCAGAGACGTGTTGCCGGCCGGGGCGTGACGCAGGGCGTTGCCGATGACGTTGACGAGGGCACGGGCGAGCAGCGCGGCATCGGCCATCACCGGCGGAGTGTCCTCGGACAGCCGGACCTCGATCTGTCCCTCCTCCGCGGCGAGCTCGTCCAGAGCGGGCGGGATCAGATCCTCAAGCCAGACGGGCTCGGTCGTCACGGTGAGCACACCGGCCTGCAACCGGGACAGGTCGAGCAGATCGGACACCAAATGGGTGAGCCGCCCGAGGCTCTCGTCGGCCGTCGCCAGGAGTTCCCGCCGTTCCTGCCCGGTCCAGTCGACGTCGCAGGCCTGCAGGCTGTTCACCGCAGCGCGAGCGGAGGCCAGCGGCGTCCGCAGGTCGTGGCCCAGGGCCGCCAGCAGAGCGTCACGCAACCGCTCGGTCGCCTCCAGACGGGTGGCGTGGGCCGCCGCCCGGGCGAGCCGATCCCGTTCGAGGAGGCCCTGTACCTGAGCGGCGAAAGCCCGCAGCATCATGCGGTCGCCGGTCGCCAGCAGGCGCCCGGACAGGGCGAGCACGAGATTGTCCCCCGCCGGCATGCTGACGTCCGCCTCCACCGGAACGGCGGGTGGTAGTACTCCCCGGGCGTCGACGACCCGCCAGGACGCCGGAGCGGCCTGACCCGGCGACGGCACGACCCGCTCCAGGAGACTGACCGACGTCATGCCGAAGGCCGATCGGACATGTTCGAGCAACGTGGGCAACGCCTCCTCGCCCCGCAGAACCCCACTGGCCATCGCCGCCAGCGACCGGGATTCCGCGGAGGCCCTCGACGCCCGGCAGGCGAGCGTCGCCGCTCGCTGTACGACGGTACTCACCAACCCCGCGACCAGGACGAACACCACAAGGGTGATCACATTGTGCGGCTCGGACACCAGAAGGGTGTGCAGTGGCGGAATGAAGAAGTAGTTCAGCAACGTCGACCCGATCACCGCACTGATCAGGGCAGGCCACAGACCACCGACCATAGCGGTGACCACCACCGCGAGCAGCAGCACGAGGGAGTCTCCGGCGAGGCCCACCCAGGTGTCCGCGACCTTCAACCCCACCGTGAGCGCCACGGGGAGGGACACGCCGACCACGAGACCGGTCACCCGCCGCCACCGAGGCAACCCGACCGCGAGCGGCGGGATGACCAGCCTGGGGCTTTCCATCCGGGTTGCCACCACACCTCACCTTTTCAGACCCGCGACCCATCGTCCCTGGTGGAAACCCTTACGGAACCCTTACGCGCCCCGCCAGTTCCCTTGCACCGACCCAACACACCCCGATCTACCGTCCGACGCATGGTACGTGGTGTGTCGATCGTGAAGCGGCTCCTCGTGGGCCGGCCGATGAACAGCGAGAACCTCGGGGAGACCCTGCTGCGCAAGCGGATCGCGTTGCCGGTCTTCGCCTCCGACCCTCTCTCGTCCGTCGCCTACGCCACGGAGGAGATCCTCAAGGTCCTCGCCCTCGGCGCTCTCACCTATCTCTACCTCACGCCCTGGATTGCCCTGGGCGTCGTCATCCTGATGACCGTCGTGGTGATCTCGTACCGGCAGGTCGTCCACGCCTATCCGGGCGGCGGAGGCTCCTACGAGGTGGTCACGCAGAACCTCGGCCGGTCCGCCGGAATGGTGGTCGCGGCCTCGCTGATGGTCGACTACATCATGACGGTCGCGGTCTCGGTCGCCGCGGGCGTCGACAACATCATCTCGGCGGCTCCCGGCCTGAACACGCACCGGGTGCTCATGGCGGTGGGATTCGTCGTCCTGCTCACAACCATGAACCTGCGGGGAGTACGCGAATCGGGCACCACCTTCGCGATCCCCACCTACCTGTTCATCACCGGCATTCTCGGGATGATCGTGGTGGGCCTGGGGCAGACGCTGCTGGGACACGCTCCCGTCGCCGAGAGCGCGGGGTTCGAGATCCACCCCCAGCACATCGGGTTGACCGGTGTGGGCCTGCTCTTCCTCGCCCTGCGCGCCTTCTCCTCCGGATGCACCGCCCTCACGGGCGTCGAGGCGATCAGTAACGGAGTTCCCGCCTTCCGCCCGCCGAAAGCGGCCAACGCCGCCCGGACGCTCGTCGCGATGGGCACGATCGCGGTGACCATGTTCGCGGGGATCACCGCTCTCGCGGTCGTGTCACGAGTCCGGGTCGCCGAGCGCACCTGCGACATCGTCAACTTCCCGGGTGACTGCACCGCCGACCCCCAACGCACCGTCATCGCGCAACTGGCCTCCGCCGTCTTCGGCGGGCCGCACAGCCCTCTCTTCTTCTTCATCCAGGCCGCCACGGCCCTGGTCCTCATCCTCGCGGCGAACACCGCGTACAACGGTTTCCCGATGCTCGCGTCGATCCTGGCCCGCCACAACCTCATGCCCCGCCAGCTCCGGACACGCGGTGACAGGCTGGCGTACAGCAACGGCATCCTGATGCTCGCGATCATCGCCGGCGGCCTGCTGTTCGTCTACCAGGCCTCGGTGACCCGGCTGATCCAGCTGTACATCCTCGGCGTGTTCACCTCGTTCACGCTCAGCCAGATCGGCATGGTCCGGCACTGGAACGCCGAGCTGCGCACCGTGGCCGCCCCCGGGGTCCGCGGGCAGATCACCATCTCGCGCCTGGTCAACGCCGCCGGAGCCAGCCTGACCGGATTGGTGCTCGTCATCGTGCTCGCCACCAAGTTCACCGGTGGCGCCTACCTCGTCGTCATCGCCGTCCCCGTGCTCGTCCTCTTGATGCGCGGGATCAACCGGCACTACTCCCGGGTGGCCGAGGACCTCCGGCCGAGCCCTCACGGACGGCAGCTGCCCAGCCGGGTGCATGCCGTCGTCCTCGTGTCGACACTCCACCAGCCCGCGCTCCGCGCCCTCTCCTACGCCCGGGCGACGCGGCCGTCGACGTTGACCGCCCTCACCGTCCGCGCGGACCCCGACGAGACCGATGCCCTCCAGGACCTCTGGATAGCAGCTGATCTCCCGGTGCCGTTGACGATCCTCGACTCGCCCTACCGCGAGATCACCGAACCGATCATCGATCACATCACCCGCATCCGCCGGGAGAGCCCTCGCGACCTCGTCGTGGTGTTCGTCCCGGAATACGTCGTCGGTCACTGGTGGGAGGAGCTCCTCCACAACCAGAGCGCGCTCCGCCTCAAACTCCGGCTGCGGCTGCTGAGTGGCGTCATGGTCACCAGCGTGCCGTTCCTCCTTGAGTCCGCCTCGGCGTCGAAGCAAGATCCTCTACCCGCCCGGCGGTGGCACCGGCCCGACGGCGGAACCGGCGCTCCTGGGCCTGCTCGTCGACTCGACGTGCGCCACCCGGCCGTCAGTTCGACGATGGGAACCGCCGCCTTCGCCAACCCGGCAGGCGGACACCCCGAAGCGGGCAGCGACCCACAGCGCACGCACGACGAAGGAGCGACATCACAGGGGAGTTCCCACCCTGTGGGTCACCGAGACCAAGGGAGGCCGACGGCGCCGCGCAGCAGGTACACCGGAACGGCGACGACCTCCCGGGCGAGCGAGTAGGCATCCCTCCTCTCCAGGATCCGGGCGTGCCGGGAGCCGACGACGTCGACACCGTGCTGTTCGAGCGCCAGGTGAGTCCGTGCGACGTGGAAGAACTGGGTGGCGACGAGCGCCGTGCGGAAGTGACGCTCACGCAGGACGGCGGCGGTGTGGACGGCGGTGGCCTCCGTGTCCACGCCCGCGCTGTCCTCGACGACGGCGGACCGAGGCACCCCCCGGTCCACGAGGTAGCGGGCCATCACCGCGGCCTCGTCGAAACCCTCCGAGCCGGTGGCTCCACTGACGATGATCAGGTCGGCACAGCCTCTCCGCCGGAGCCAGAGGGCGGCGTCGAGCCGTGCCCGGAGCCTGGGGCTGGGGGTCCCGTCGGCGTCGACGGTGTTCCCCGGGACGACGATCGCGTCGGCGTGAACGGCGCGGTCACGCACCCCCGCACCACCCAGGACGGCGGCGCCCGCCAGAGGGGCGAGGACGAGAACCATCGCGGCGACCAGCGACCGGCGGCGTGTCACCGTCGCCGAACCCGAACGATCCTCACGCCTCGGCCGCAGAGGGCTGCCAGCGGCGTCCGCTCTCCGCGGCCGGGGGAAGAATCCCTGCGTGAGGATGGTTTCGATGACGTCCGGGAAGATGCCCTGAGAGAAAAGAGGCCAACGTGTTCGAGCCGGAGGACTGGGACGAGCGGTACAGCGGGGAGGAGAAGATCTGGAGCGGGAACCCCAACGCCCAGCTGGTCGCCGAGGTGTCGGCTCTGACGCCCGGCACCGCGCTCGACGTCGGGTGCGGGGAGGGCGGTGACGTCATCTGGCTCGCACGGCAGGGCTGGCGCGTCACGGGCGCCGACTTCTCGGCCGTCGGACTGGCCCGCGCGGCCCGGCACGCGGCCGAGGCGGGGGTCGGTGACAGCCTCGGCTGGTGGCAGATCGACGCCCGGGCCTTCTCGGCCGGCGGACGGTCCTTCGACCTCGTCACCACCCACTTCCTGCATCCGCCGGACGGCGGAATGGTCGAGGTCGCCCGGCGGCTGTCCGACGCCGTCGCCCCGGGCGGACACCTGCTCGTCGTGGGCCACGCGCCCTCGGAGACCTTCACCCACCTCGACGCGAGCAGGCGTGCGGCGATGTTCCTCGCCGAAGACCTGCTGCCAGGCCTTCCGGGTGGTTTCGACGTCCTCGTCGCCGAGCAGAGGCCACGAACGGTCACCCACGACGGTGTGGAGATCGGCATCCATGACTCCACCCTCCTCGCCCGCCGCCGGAGCTGATGGAGGAAGCACGGTTTCCGTAACCCCGATCCTCGATCACCGGCGTCTGACATCAATCCCCCGTGAATCATCAATAGTTCGACCGTTGAGGTATTTGAGGGGCCGAAGGTGACCGAAGGTCGCCGAAGATGACGACAAATACCCGTGACAAGTGAGTTGAATCGGGCTTAACGTGTCCAATGGTCGGGCGAACACACCGCAGCCCACCTCATTAAAAGATCATTTAGCCCGGTGCGGTACGTCCCACGTCCGGACGAGGGCACGGTCGGGGTCACGCCCTGCGGGGCGGACAGGACGTGGCCCCGGTCAACTCCGCGGACGCTCCTCACGGTCGACCCCACCGGTGTCGCGAGGATCCCCACGACACCGGAAGAGTGCGCGGCGACGAGAACCCGGCAATCATCACCCCGCGCGTGACGTGATCGGCGTTCCTGAAAATCGTTCAGACAATCACCGAACGTCGCGAATCAACAACAGAACGGAATCGTCGATCTTATCTTTCGTCACAGCAGGCCGGAGCGTGGGCCGACTTGTCAGCAAGGGAAGTCAGGAGGCATCCTGTCAACCGGACGCTTGCTTGAGGTTTACGCTCCATTAAGCTCTCGTTAAGCGTAAGATGACGTTGATCATTTATTCACATCGGCCTATGTATTGCCACAACGAGGCCCGCCCGAAGGAGGACGCAACGGCACACCTGAAACACAGAGCTACCATCTAGCCTGTCTCCTTGCTCACACGCAACATTTTCGAGAAAAGCCCTGGCGGAAGTCGGGCCGCTACCTCTACCTTGTCCGCCAGGCCCAGCCACAATCGCTGCGATCCACTGATCGGGAAAGCCCGAGCCCGGCCAGCCGCCTTGCAGACCCCCGCACGCCAGCAGCTTCCCGAGCTGCACGGCCAGGCGACCGCATCAACACTCGCCCTGGCCGGCCGGAGAGGACGTGATTGAGCCATGCCCGACACGGGCTCGGCCAGGGCCAGCACCCACGCCGGTGATTCCCCTCGCCGTGACGCCGGTGCCCTCCCGGGCGGTTCCGCCACCGGCGACGCCGCCTGCACCTGTTCCTCCCGCCGGACCGGGGCGACCCCCCAGGGGCCTGCGGCGACCCCCGAGGGACAGGACACGCTCGCGGGCACGGTCCTCGACCCGGGAGACCCGATCCCCTTCGAACGCCGGCAGGATCGTCGTCCGGCGGGGCGCACCATCACGATCAGCTTCCCGCACCCCCGCACGGTGATGGCCCTGATCGCCCTGAAACTGGCGCGGCTCGCGGCCCGATTGGCCGCTCCTCCACCGAAGCAGCCCCGCCAAGGTCCGCACGGACGGGGTCCGGCGGGTGGCCGGGGCGGGATCACCGGTTTCGTCTTCGGTGAGAACGGCCTTCCCCGGGCGGCCACCGTGGCCGTCGCCCTTCTCGCCGTCCTGTCGCTGACCCTCACCAGCGACAAACCCGCGGCGGCGCCCGGCGGCCGCACCACGGCCGCGGACCAGTCGCTGCCAGGGCCGGAGATCCTCCCCGGCGACTCCCTGGGCTCTGAGGACGCGCTCGGAACCACCACGCCGAGCGACCAGGTCTCCCCGACGGGTATGGACCAGACCTTCTCCCCCGCGTCCTCCCCCTCCTCACCCGTGTCGCTGCCGGCGGCCTCGCCGCCCCTGCCGATCATGTCCGTCTCGCCTCCCCTGCCCGGCTCGCAACCGGCCGTCCCGCAGACGAAAACCGCGGTGATCCCTCCGGCCGCGCCGTCCGGACCGTTGCCCGCGGCGGCGAAGGTCGGGCAGTCGACGGCATCCCAGCAACTGGCGGCGTCCGGGGTACCGGCCCGCGCGCGAACCAGCTACACCAACGCCTCGACGCAGATGGCCACCCTCGCCCCGGGCTGCAAGATTCCGTGGACACTCGTCGCCGCGATCGGGCGCATCGAGTCCAACCACGGCCGCATCAACCGCTCGTACCTCGTCGCCGACGGCCGGGCCGAACCCGCCATCTACGGCGTCCTGCTCGACGGAACCACGCGGGGCACCGCGGTGATCCGCGACAGCGACCGTGGGGCCCTCGACGCCAACACCCAGTTCGACCGGGCGGTCGGGCCCATGCAGTTCCTGCCGGGTACCTGGCAGGCCTACGCCCTGGACGGCGACAGCGACGGCAAGACCGACCCCCAGGACCTCGACGACGCGGCGCTGACCGCCGGACGCTTCCTCTGCGCGGGCGCCACCGGCGGAGCCGATCTCAGTACCGAGACCGGACAGTGGAACGCCGCCTACCGTTACAACCGGTCGACCAGTTACGCCAACCTCGTGCTGGCGCTGTCGACGACCTACGCGACCGGAAAGCCCGCCACCGTCGTCAACCCGCCGAAGGGGGCGACGACGAACCCGGCGACCGTCACGATCACCGCCACGCCGGTGATGCCCGCGGTGACGACGACCACGACGGCCGTCCCGAAGGCGCCGGCCACGACGCCCACGGGTCTTCCGACGACGACCACGACGACGACCACCTCGGGAGAGACGACCGACCCCTCGACGACCACGGCGACGACCACCTCGGCGGAGACGACCGACCCGTCGACCACCGCGAGCGTCACCACCCCCAACCCCTCGGTCGTGGTCACGGTGACGGTCAGCGTGACCACGGTGACCGTCACGGGGAAGAGACCGGTGACCACACCACGACGGTGAAGACCAACAGAAACCGGGCCGCGGGAACCGGACCACGGGAACCGGGCGGCTGTCCGGGGCACGGCTTACTGTGCGAGGCATGACATCTCGTCCCGGCCGGTTCCCGCGAGGCCCGAGGGTGGAGACTTTCTCCACCCTCTCGGCGGAGGAGCTCTACGCCCTGCTCCGCCTGCGCGGCGACGTCTTCGTGTGCGAGCAGGACTGCGCGTACCAGGATCTGGACGGGCGTGACCTCGCGCCGGGGACCCAACACGTCTGGTTCGAGGACGACGCGGGTCCCGTCGCCTATCTCCGGGTCCTCGAGGAGGCGACGGGCCTTCGCCTCGGCCGGGTGTGCACGCGCCGGGAGGCCCGTGGCCACGGCCTCGCCGCGGGCCTCGTCGCCCACACCCTGGACCGGCATCCCGGTGTTCCCGTGGTCCTCGCCGCCCAGGCGCATCTGGTCGGCTTCTACTCCCGCTTCGGATTCGCCCCCGCGGGAGCGGAATTCGTCGAGAACGACATCCGGCACATCCCGATGCGTCGTCCGCCCGGCTCCGCCGCCACCGGGTCACGACAGACCACCCGGTCCTGACAGGGCCACCCGGCGCCGGCCGCTGTCCCCCCGGATCAAGGCTGTGTACGCTGTCGCAAACACCGTGGCCCAGGTGTCGTTCGGTCACGATTGCGAGGCGGCGTGCGCGTACTACGAACACTGATGGTCATGGCATCGGCGAGTCTGACGGTCGTCGGTGTCCAGGCAGCCCCGGTCTTCGCCGCCGACGGTGGTGGTGGGGGCGGCGCGCCGACGGCGACGGTGTCGGCCGTCGCCGAGACCGTCGTCTTCCCCGGTGCGTCCGGTGATGTGGCGGACGATGTGGCGATCTGGCGGAATCCGGCTCAGCCGGACAAGAGCCTGATTCTCGCCGACAACAAGGCCGACGAGGGCGGTGTCGCCGTCCATCGCCTCGACGGCAGTCTCGCCCACTACGAGCGCACCGGGAGCATCGGCAACATCGACCTGCGCACGGTCGGCGTCGGTGGCCAGAACGTCGTGCTCGTCGGTGCCAACGACCGGTCCGCCGACACCTTGCGGTTCTGGACCCTCGATACCGAGAAGGGAACCCTGACGGGGACGGAGGCACGCTCGTTGAAGACCGTCACCTCCAACTACGGGTTCTGCCTCGGGCACGACTCCGCCCACACCCACACGTACGCCTTCACGTCGTCCGAGTCCGGCACGATGGAGCAGTACGAGCTCTGGGTGAACTCGGGCCGGATCGACGCCGTCAAGCTGCGCTCCTTCGCCGTCGGTTCCCTGACCGAGGGCTGCGCGGTCGACGACGCCACGGGGTCGCTGTACGTGGGCGAGGAGGACGTCGGCATCTGGAGGTACGACGTCGACCCGACGACGGGCGACCGCCGGACGGCGATCGACAAGGTCGGCGGGAGGCTCACCGCCGACGTCGAGGGTCTCTCCACCGTCCGGGGCGCGGACGGCAAGGGCGTGCTGATCGCGTCCAGCCAGGGCGACTCGACGTTCTCGATGTACGGGCTGGACGACGACCGCTCCTTCGTCGGCCGGTTCCGGGTCGCGGGCGCCGGGGACGTCGACGACGTCACCGAGACCGACGGGCTCGCCGCCTTCCCGGGGAGTTTCGGTCCGTCGTACCCGAACGGCCTCCTCGTGGTCCACGACGCCTCGAACCAGAAACCCGGTGGCGGCGGCGAGGAGCCGAACTCCAACCTGAAGTTCGTGCGGCTCGACCAGGTGGTCAAGCTCTCCCCGTCATCCTGAGCGCGCACCGTTCGAGTTCACCGCGCAGGTCCGCGGGCACGACCGGTTTGGTGAGGAAACCGTCCATGCCCGCGGCCAGGCACCGGTCGCGGTCCGCGTCGACGGTCGAGGCGGACAGCGCGAGGATCACCGGCGGCCCCTCTCCGGAGCGCTCCCTGATGCGGCGAGTCGCCTCGACTCCGTCGATCCCGGGCATCTGGAGATCCATGAGGACGACGTCGAACGGCTCCGCCGCGGCGGCCTCGACGGCGGACTCGCCGTCCTCGACGGCCACCGAGGCGATGCCGAACTTCTTCCGGAGCACCAGTTGGAGAATCTGGCGGTTGACCACGTTGTCCTCCACCACGAGCACCCGCAGCCGCTCCAGGGGAGCTTCTCCGGCCGCCTCGGGCTCCCCCTGCGGGGACCCCTCCCCCGCCGGAGGCCGGTTCGTCGATGTCACCATGACCGTGTGGTCGGCACGGAACCGGTCCCGCTGGAGCCCGACGCGCGCCCGAGCGCGTCCACGAGCGGCTGGATCCCCGGCTTGCGCCGCTCACGGTAGGAGACGCGGTCCCAGGGCTGCCACTGGAGGGCACGGACCGCCTCGTTGACGCCGTCGGCGTCCACCCGCACCCCGACGGCCGGGACCGCCCGGCCGGTGACCGTGGATCCGGTGACTACCACGGCCGTCCGGGACGACGGGTCCCCGATCCCGAGCAGCCCCCACGGCAGGCGGAGCTCGACACCGGCGTCGTCGCGACGCCAGGTGCTCCGGTTGTCGTACTCCGCGGAGGCGGGGTCCCAGACCCCCTCGCGGAGCGTCCCCACCGGCTGGTACTCCGCCCGGCGGGTGGTGCCTGTCGCCCGGTCGACGGTCTCGCCGCTGATCACCAGGATCTGCGGGCACCAGCCCTTGACGCACCGGGCCGCAAGCTCCGCGGGCACCGTCGTCGGGAACTCGAGACGGGCGAGGTCCTGGTCGCTCCGCACCCATACGGTGGCGGCGTCCGACGCGACGTCGACCACGACGGCGACATCGCTCGCGCCGTCCGGAGCGGTCGACCCGGGCAGGGAGGCGGGCCCGCCGGGGATGACGTCCAGCCCGAGGCGCACCGGCGTCCTCGACGTGCCGGCCCGGTGGAGAACGATCCGGACGTACGACGGGTCGACGGCGGCGGAGACCCGCACGCCCGCCGCCGTGCCGAGATCGGCCGGCATCGCGGAGGTCAGCGGGTCGGTCGCGAGGACGCCGAAGAACTGCTCGTTCGTCAGGACGTCGTGCCACAGCTGACGCCTGTCGGCGGGGATCTGCCGCGCCGTCGTGTTCCAGGTGCGCTTGAACCACTCGTCGGTCCACGAGAACAGGAACGCCCCCGCGACCTTCTCCTCCCGGATCACGTCGAGGAGGTCCGCGTCGATCCGTAGCATCTCGCTCTCCGAGTGCCCTCCCTGGTCCCGCTGGAGCGGAGCCGCGTGGGCGTTCCCCAGCGACGAGGGGACGCCGAACTCGCTCACGATCATCGGAACGGCACCGTGGTGGGCCCGCAGACGCCGGAGGTACCCGGCGTAGGGGTCCGTCCGGCCACCGCGGGAGACCTGGACCTCCGGCTCGTACCGCAGGAAGTCCGGGTAGTACGGATAGATGTGGTAGCTCGCGAACGTCCCGGCGGGCCACGCCGTCGTCGGCACGAGATGGTTCGCGTCGACCGGCACGAGGTCCTCACCCTCCCGGGGCTCGGTGGGATGCCGCAGCGGGTCCAGGGTCGGCCAGTTGATGAACGCGAGCGGGGCCGCGTACCCGCGGGACGCGAGGGCCCCCGCGAGCTCCTCCATGCGGGCGCCGAGCCATCGCTCGGTGGGGGTCGCGTCCGGGGTGCTCCTGAAGTACGTCCCGACGACGGCGGGCGCGGCGGCGGACACGGCGGCGTGCGCGGCGTCCGTGCTGCGGACGGCGTAGGGATCGAGCTCCGCGCCGTAGATCCAGCCGGCGACCCACTCGGCGACGGACTCGCTCCACCGCCCGGACGCCCGGCCCGGGCGGGGGCTGCGGACGAGGTCACCGTGGACGGCGGCCACGGCCTCCAGGATCTCCCCCCGCATCGCCGTGGTCACCGCGGGGTCGTAGAGGTCGCCCTTCTCCACATACGACTCGTCGGGGAGGTAGACACCCTGCACCAGGTACAGCGGTGCCGCCGCGTGGGCCCGGTTGTACCGGGCGAGCTCGGAGTAGAAGGCCGGAGGATGAATGGTGTAGATCCGGATCGACCGGAATCCCAGCTCGGCGATCTCGGGGAACCACCGCCGGTAGTCGGCGGCCTCCAGCGCGAGTTCGCCGGGCTGGTGCCCGGGCACGGTCGCCCCGAGGTTCACCCCGGCCAGGAAATCCACCTCTCCGCCCGCCGTGTGCAGCCGGAACCGTCCGCCGTCGGCGTCGGCCAGCACGCTCAGGCCGACGGCCCGCCGGGGGGCGGGAGCCCACGACCGGTTGAGGGCCACCGGCCGGAACCCGGGGTCCGCCGGGGGCGCCGGGAACCCCGCCGGGAGCCCGGCGCCCCCGCCCTGGCTGCACGCCGCCGGGATCAGGGCCGCCACGGCGAGCAGGAGGCCGGTCCACCGGCAGGTCGTCCTCACGACAGAAGTCATCGGTCGCTCCCGCACCCCGCCTGAAGCCGTCCCCGCCCGGAGCCGATTGGTCTCTCCGGACCTTTCAGTCGAGGAGGTCGAAGACCGAAAGGTGTGAGGACAGGGTCCTCGGCCCGGTGGGAGGTGTCCGGTTTGGGCGTGCAACGCGACGGGACCGGTCCGGTCCGTCCGGGGTCCGGGCAGCCCCGGGACACAGGAACGGGCATGGATGACGTGGCCCCTCCGGACGGCGGTCTCGGGGCGGCTCTCGCCGGGCTGTGGGTGGAGAACCGGCCGGCGATCGAACAGCAACTCCTGCGGATCGAGGCGGCCGCGGGCGCGGCGCTCCGGGACGCCCTCACCCCCTCGCAGCAGCAGGAGGGGCGGGTGGCCGCGCACCAGCTCGCCGGGTCCCTCGGCTCGTTCGGATTCCACGAGGGCACCCGTGTCGCCCGTCAGCTGGAGGCCCTGCTGCGGCAGGCCGTCCCCGAGGCGCGGGCGCTCTCGGAGGGCGCGGTCGCCCTCCGGGAGCTCGTCCTGGAGCAGCCGCCGATCGAGGTGTCCGCCCTCGTCAAGGACGAGGACGAGGAGCCCGAGCACCGTCTGCTGATCGTCTCCGACGACCTCGCCTACGCGGACGACCTCGAACGCGAGGCACGGCTCCTCGGGCACCAGGTGTATTCGCTGCCCCACCCTCTGCCGAAGGTTCTCGAACGCGGCACGACCGCGGCGATCGTCGATCTGGGCCGGGGCGGGGGCGCGTTCCTGGACCGGGCCGAACGGGACGGGATCGGCGTCCCGTTCTTCGCCATCACCGACGCCACGGATTTCGGCACCCGGTCGCGGCTGCTGAGGCTGAGGACGCTCGGCGTCTTCCGCCGGACGGACCACACCCGTCACATCCTCCAGTTCGCGGTCGCCGCTCTGGAGGACGCCGAGCCAGCCGAGCACGTCACGGTCCTCGCCGTGGCACAGGACGCGGTGATGTGCGGGGCCATCGCCCAGGCGCTGTCCGACGAGAGAACCGAGGTCTCGATCGCGACCGACCTCGAATCATGCTGGAACGCCCTCCACGAGGTCCGCCCGTCCGTCGTCGTCACGCACTGGACGACGACGGGTCCGAAGGTCGCGCATCTCCTGCGCACGGACCCGCGGTGGTCGTCCCTCCCCCTGATCGGGGTCGCCGAATCCGAGTCCGTGCCGTCCCTCGAGTCGGCCGCCGAAGCGGGAGCGATCACCGTCCAGGCCCGGGACGGCGGTGTCCCCGGGCTGCGGGCCGGGGTGAGCGCCGTCCTGACCCAGGCCTCCCGCCTCACCCGGCTCTCCGAGTTCGATCCCTCGACGGGGTGCGACCGGTGGGAGGACGCCGAGCGGAGCATCGACCGCCTGCTGCGGATCGGGGAGCGGACCGCGCTCAACGTCGTCATCGCCCAGGTCGAGGTGCGCTCCGACCCCTCGGACGGTGTCGGGGCGAACAGCCTCCAGGACCTGCTGGTGCACCAGGTGGTCCACCACATCCGGCGTGCTCTCCGCCGGGAGGACGTCATCACCCGTAACGGTGACGGGCGGCTGACCCTCGCGCTCTACAACTGTCCCGCCGACATCGCCGTCAAACGGCTCCTGGGAGTCCTGCACGCGGTGGAGATCTCCCGCGAACGGACGTTCCGGCCCCTGCACGTGCGCGCCGGGGTCGCCGTCCGGCCGAGGGACGGCGCCGACCTGCCGGCGCTGCTCCGCGCCTCGGAACGCGCCCTGAGCGCGACGACCCCCGGCCGTCCCGTCCTGGACGCCGAGACCTTCGAGGAGTCGCAGGCCCCGCAGGGCGACAAGGGCACTGTCGACGTCGTGATCGTCGAGGACGACCCCGCCGTCGCCTCGCTGATCAACCACGCGCTCGGTCTGCGTCAGCTCACCTCCCTCTGGATCGCCGACGGCTCGGAGGCCGCGCTCCGGCTCTGTTCGGGCGAGGTGAATCCCCGGCTCGTCCTGCTCGACATCGGGCTTCCCGGCCTCGACGGATTCGGCGTGATGTCCCGCCTGAAGCAGGCGAGGGTGCTCGATACCGTCCCCGTGATCGTCCTCACCGCCCGGTACCAGGAGGCGGAGACGCTGCGTGCCTTCGAACTGGGCGCCACCGACCACATGACCAAACCGTTCAGCATCCCGGTGCTCCTCAACCGGATCGAACGCGTCCTCGGGCAACGGACGTGACCGCCTCCGGACTCGTCACCGTGATCGGCCAGGTGATGCTCGGGATCTACGGACTTCTGCTCCTGCTGCTGGTGGCCGGGGTGCTCCGGACGGCGCACCGGGCCCGGCGGGCCCGCGTGACGGACGAGGTGAGCCACGAGATCCTCGCGGCGCTGGCCGACCACGAGACGGCCCCGGACGACCGGGCCGCCGCGGCCGCGCTGGCCCGGATCGCGGACACGGCGCGAACACTGCGCGGAACCGAGGTCCGCCTCACCCTGATGGCGGTGGCGACGGCGGTCGGGGGCGAGTCGCTCGCGGCGCTGCGCGACGTCGCCGACCGCCTGGGCCTGATCGCGCAGGCGGAGCGGTCGGCACGTCACCGGTCCTGGGTGGAACGCCTGCTGGCGGCGAGATTCCTCACCGCCTTGTCCGTCACCTCCGGGACGGTCCGGCTGCTGCTGCGCGACCCGCACTGCGCGGTCCGGGCCCAGGCTGCCGCCTGGGTGACCGTGAACGACTCCCCCGAGACGGTCGGCGTCCTCGGGACGCTTCTCGTCGACCCGGATCCGCGATGCCGGTTCGCCGCGAAGGACACCCTCGCCCGTCTCGGCACGCGCGCGAGCGCCCAGGTCGAGAGCCTGCTGCGCAGTCCCGACCCGATAGTGCGGCGGAGCGCCCTGGAGATCGCGGGCGCCGCCGGTGACCCCGTCTACCTGCCGGCGCTGCGGGAGATCGCCCTCACCGGCGAACCCGCGCACCAGGCGCTGGCGGCCACGGCCCTCGGGGCCACCGGGGATCCCGAAGTCACCGGCGTCCTCCGGGACCTCCTCGGGCACCCGGACGCGACGGTCCGCCACCACACGGTGACGGCACTCGCGGCGACCGCGGACTGGCGGCACGCGGCCGACATCGTGCCGCTCCTCCACGACAGGTCCCACACGGTCCGCAGGGCGGCGGGGATGGGGTTGCTCCGGCTCGGCGCACCGGGGCTGATCCTTTTGCGCGAGGCCGCGTCACGCGATTCCGAGGAGTCCCCGGTCGCGCAGCAGATTCTGCAGTATCACGACTTCGCCAGCGGAAGGGTCTGATGTCCGACGTCGTCCTGAGGGCGTCGAGGTTCCTGTTCCTCGTCGGCAATGTGACAGTCCTCTTCTACTTCGCCCTCACCAGCACGTTCTACCTGTTCCTCATGATGTCGGCGGCCCTTGACCTGCGGCGCGCCTACCTCCGGGATCATGGCGAGCTGCTGGCCCGCTTCCTGTCCTCGGAGTTCCTTCCGACGATCACTGTGCTCGTCCCCGCCCACGACGAGGCGCCGACGATCGAGAACAGCGTCCGCTCGCTCCTCACCCTCAGCTACCCGCAGCTGGAGATCGTGGTCGTCGACGACGGCTCGGCCGACGCGACCCTCGACACCCTCGTCACCGCGTTCGAGCTGCGGCCGGTGCCGTTGCCCTTCGACGCGCTGATCCCCTCCACGCCCGTCGAGACGGTCTACCGCTCCTACCGCCACCCGAACCTCCTCGTCGGCGCCAAGACGAACGGGGGGAAGGCCGATGCGCTCAACGCCGCCCTCTGCCTGGCGGGCGGCGACCTCGTCTGCGCCGTCGACGCCGACACGATCATCGACGTCGAGGCCCTCCAGCGGTTGGTCCTGCCGTTCATCGGGTCGGACGACGCGATCGCCTCCGGGGCGACGATCCGGGTGGCCAACGGATGCCGGGTCCGTGACGGCAGGGTGATCGAGGATCGGCTGCCGCACTCCTTCCTCGCCGTCCTCCAGGCCGTCGAGTACCTCAGATGCTTCCTGTTCGGCCGGGTGGGGTGGAACCGGATCGGCGGGAACCTGGTGATCTCCGGCGCCTTCGGGCTGTTCCGGCGGGACGCTCTCGTCCAGGCCGGTGGGTACGCGAGGACGGTCGGCGAGGACGTCGAACTCGTCGTCCGCCTGCGCCGTCGCCGCCGGGAGCAGGGGCTGCCGGCCGGTGTCCACTTCGTCCCCGACCCCATCGCCTGGACCGAGGTGCCCGAGAACCTCCGCACCCTCGCCAGCCAGCGCGAACGGTGGCACCGGGGACTGACCGACACCCTCTGGCGCCACCGCACGATGATGTTCAACCCGCGGTACGGGGTGCTCGGCGTCTTCGTCTTCCCGGTGTTCCTCGGGGTGGAGTGGCTCGCCCCCGTCGCCGAGGCCGTCGGGATCCTCTCGCTCCCCGCCGGGCTCGCCCTGCACGCCGTCAACATCCCGTTCGCACTGACGCTCCTGCTGGTCTCCATCGGCTTCTCGGCCCTGCTGTCCACCCTCGCCGTCCTGCTGGAGGAGATCACCTACTCCCGCTACCGGCGCCGGCGCGACCGGGTGGTCCTCCTCGCCGGCGCGCTCGTCGAGAACCTCGGCTACCGGCAGCTCACCGTGTTCTGGCGTCTTCGGGGCATCGCCAACCAGCTGCGCGGCAAGACGCACTGGGGCACGATGCCCCGCCGGGGGTTCACCCCCGCCCGCCGGAGCTGACGCCACCCGCCGGAGCTGACGGCAGGGGAACGACGCGGTCAGACCCGGAAGTGCGCGACCATCTTCTCGAGGTCACGGGCCATCTCGCTGAGCCGGACCACGGACTCACGGGACTGGGCGACGCTGTCACCGGCCACCTGCGAGGCGGAGGCGAGCCCGGCGATGTTGGCGGCGATCCCGCCCGATCCCTCGGCCGCCGCCGCGACGCTGACATTCATCTGGGCCGTGGTGGTGCTCTGCTCCTCGACCGCGCCGGCGATGCTCGCCTGGAACTCGTTGATCTGCTGGATGACCGCGCTGATACGGGCGATCGCGGCGACCACTCCCTCGGTGTCCGCCTGGATCGTCGCCACCTGACGGGCGATGTCCTCGGTGGCCCGGCCGGTCTCACCGGCCAGCTCCTTCACCTCACCGGCCACCACGGCGAAGCCCTTGCCGGACTCCCCCGCCCGGGCGGCCTCGATGGTGGCGTTCAGGGCGAGCAGATTGGTCTGTTCGGCGATCAAGGTGATCACCTTGACGACGTCCGCGATCTGCTCCGACGACTCCCCGAGCTTGGCGATCTGGGCGGTGGCGGCATCCGCGATCCCGACGGCGTGCTCGACGACCTTGACCGCTTCCTGCGCGCTCCGGGCGATCGCCCGGATCGACTCCCCGATCTCCTCCGACCCCTTCGCCACGACGTTGACGCTGTTCGAGACCTGCCCGGCGGCGATCGACACGGCCTGGGCCTGCGCCGAGGTGTGCTGGGCGGACGCCGCGACCGAGTCCGAGGTCTCGGCGATCCCCTCGGCGGTGCCCGAGAGGGCACCGATCGACCTGGCGACCGACGCCACCACGGACCGCATGTCCTCCTGGGCCGCGTTCAGGGAGCGGGCCATCTCCCCGACCTCGTCCGCCGAGCGCACCTCCACGCCACGGGTGAGGTCACCGCTCGCCATCGCGTCCAGCACCGCCCGCACCGACAGCAGGGAGCGGATGATGCTGTTGATCACGAACCAGGACACCACGCTGACGAGCAGGACGGTGAGCGCGAAGGTGACCCACTGGATCCGCTGTCCCGAAGCGCGGTCGGCGGCCGTCGCCTTCGCGCTCTCGGCCACGCTTTTCAGGAACTGGGCGCGCTCGTTCGCGATGACGGTGCTGACCAGGTAGTTGTCGACGTCGATCCGTGCCCACGACTGCCGGGCCTGCGCCTGGTCGAGCGCGGCGCTGTCGACGTACCGGGTGACGGTCGTGACGTAGTCGTCGACGACCGTGCGGATCCGCCGCACCGACCGCGTCTCCCGCGGCGGGAGCGCGATGGCGGAGAGCTGCCGCACCAGGGTCGTCGCCTCCTGGACCCGTTGCTCCAGCCTGGCGGGCTGCGACCGGGGATCGTCGCGGATCACCGCCTGGAGCCCGTTCACCTTCAGGTCGCTCGCGACCCGGTCCAGTTGCAGCACCAGACCGGACGCCGCGTCGAGCCGTGACTGCGCGGCGTCGGCGTTCGCGGTGCCGCGGTTGTTCGCCGTGGCCACCCCCACCGAGATCAGCAGCGCGATCAGGCTGACGGCGACCAGGGCGCCGAGCTTGACCCGGATCGACAGGTCCAGCAGCCACTGGAGCGCCGGACGCTTCCGGCCCGGGGACGACGTGGCGAGATCCATGAGATGTCCTTCACTCGGTTCGAGGGGTCAGCTCCGGATCTGCTCGGCGGAAAAGACCCCACCGTCGACGAGGATCCGCTGGTAGTTGGCCTTCGTGACGCTCACGGGAGCGAGCAGGAACGTCGGTACGACCTTGGCGCCGTTGTGGTACTGGGTCGTGTCGTTCACCTCGGGGGTCCCTCCGGTGAGCACGGAGTTGACCATCTGGACGGCGACCTTGGCCAGCTCCCGCATGTCCTTGTCGATCGTGTGGCCCTGGATGCCCTTGGCGATGAGCTTCACCGAGTCGAGCTGGGCGTCCTGGCCGGTGATCGCCGGGTACGGCCGCGACGGCTTCCCGTAGCCCGCGTCGCCCAGCGCCTGAATGATGCCCCGGGCGAGCCCGTCGTTGGGGGACAGCACCGCGTCCACCCGCCGGCCGGCGTAGTGCGCGGTGAGGAGTTTCGCCATCCGGGCTCTGGCGTCCTCCCCTTTCCAGCCGGGGATCGCGACCTGGGAGAACGCCGTCTCCTTGCTGACGACGACCAGCTTCCCCGAGGCGAGGTACGGCCTCAGCCCGGCCATCGCACCCTTGAAGAAGTAGGTGGCGTTGTTGTCGTTCGGCGATCCGGCGAACAGCTCGATGGTGAACGGCCCTTTGCCGGCGGCCAGCCCCAGGGTGTCGATCAGGTACTCGGCCTGAAGGGTCCCGACCTTCGCGTTGTCGTACGCGGCGTAGTAGTCGACGTGCGCGCTGCCGCGGATCAGCCGGTCGAAGGAGATCACCGGAATGTCCTTGGCCCCGGCGGCGTCGAGCGGCGCGGCGAGAACCGTGCCGTCGACCGCCCCGATGACGAGCGCCCGGGGGTTCTTCCCGATGATGCCCTCAAGCTGCGTCTTCTGGGTCTGGGCGTCGTTCTCCGCGTTGACGAGCTCGGGCCGGTAGCCGAGCAGGCGCAGCTGCTCGGCGATGATGACGCCGTCCTTCTCCCAGTGGTCGTCCTTCGTCGGCATCAGCACGCCGACGAGACCGCGGTCGACGTCGGGGAGATCCTCCAAGAGGGACGCACCGGAACAACCGGACAGCATCAGGACCCCCAAGACCATCACCCCGAGTGACCGGCTGACAGTTCTCGATCTCACGGTGGGCCTCCCCTGGCCTGGTGACAGCCCTCGCCCTCCAGTTCTCCTCATCCTCCTCATATCGGAAAGTGACATCCCGGGCTGAACCGTTCGACGGGAACCCCTCGGTGAGCGGCCGGTTCCCACGTCACCTGAACGGTCGGTCCCTGCACAGGTCCCGACATCCCAATTCGGGTCGGACACATACTCGGACCACGGGGAGTCACAACGACGACAAGTCGGAGGAAGCGATGTCGACAACACCTGAGCAGCTCCTGACGCCCGCCGAAGTCGCGGCGTTGTTCCGGGTCGACCCCAAGACGGTCACCCGCTGGGCGAACGCCGGCCGTCTGACCTCGGTACGGACCCTCGGTGGTCACCGCCGGTTCCGGGAGGCCGAGGTGCGGGCCCTGCTGGAGGGAGCCATCCCGGCCCAGCGGCCGTCCGCCGAGTGAGCGACCGGACCTTTTGATCGAGGGGGATCCCTCACCGGCGGTTGAGGTGGGAGGGGGCGGGGAGAGTCTGAGGCCCTGCCCCTACGGCGCCCGGACGTCAGGGCTTCGTCGCGGTGACCTCGTACTCGAAGAGCGCCTTGTTGCTGTTGCGTTTACGAATCGTGTTCACGGAAACGTGCCGGTAGCCGAGCGAGCGCATCATCTCGGCGTACCATTCCTGCGCCGGGACGACGTTCCCGTAGAAACTGCTGTTCCCGACGACGTAACAGACGGAACCACCGGGTTTGACATGCGCCGTGGCGACCAGAAAATGGTGCCACATATCATGGAAATACTTGTGCACGTACGTCGCGAGAACAGACCCGTTCTTTCCCCCGCTCTCCCGGATCCGCGTGCACACCGCCGTGAGGACGTCGTCGACGGGGGTCGGCGTCTCCGGCTCCCACGTGTGGAGTTTCGAGGTCGCCGTCCCCCAGGTGCCGCCGATCGCCCGCCAGTCGAGCCGCCCGGCGTCCGGGGGCGCGTCGAGGAACCGCAACCAGTACATGTACGGCCGGAGTTCACGGATGTACGACATGCGGTTGACGTACGGCGGGGACGTCAGCAGCAGGTCACAGGGTTCGAAGTCCCGAAGGGCCACGCGGGAGTCACCCTGCCGGACGGCCGCCCGGCCCGGCAGGCCGTGCCCGGCATCGACGACCAGGGCGGACACCTCGTCGGCGAAACGGCCGGCCGTGGCGCGGGCGACGGCGGGGGCGGAGACGGCGGGCTCGTCCGGGGAGCTCCGGAAGGACATCGACTGATGGTTGAACGCGGCGTTCGACACCCCGATGAGAGTGCGGCAGAACGCGAGGTCCAGCAGGTCCCGGACGGGTCCTTCCGGGCTCTCGACGTCGATCCCGCGGCGGAGGGCGGCGAGGCCGAGCAGGGCACCCGGCGTCCACCAGCGATCGATGCGGTGAAGGGCGGGACACCACAGGGCGTCCCCGTCGTCCACCAGGTGACGGGCGAGATCCACGACGGACCCGGACACCGCCGTCACGTCGTCGCGGACATCCAGCGGGTAGGAAGCGGTCTTCGCCCGTCCCAGCCACACGAGGAACGGGTTGACGTCGACGCTCTGTCCCACGTGTCCGAGTTCGGCGGCGGCGAGCGGCGTGGTGCCGGTACCCGAGAACGGGTCCGTGACGACCGACCCCGGCGGCAGGTCCCTCACCTTGTCGCGCACGAGCCGGACGCCGTACGCGGGTGTGAGGCGCAGCCACCCGTGCCGCCCGGCGGCCGCGTTCGCCCGGAACGTCAGCTGCGGATTTCGGTCGACCAGGGCCCGGTCGCCGACCGCCACAACACCTCCAGGAACATCGGGGAACCTCCAGGAACGTCGGGGAACCTCCCGGTCCCACCGGGCGCCACACGCTACCTCACCGGTCGAAACACGGGATCTTCGGGATCAGAACAAGGACAACTGCCGCGCCTCGACCTGCCCCCGGCCGGTGACGGTACGGGTGGCGGGGGCGGCGAGGCCAACGGGGGCGGCAGCGGCGACGGCGGGGCGGGGCGTCCGGGGGTAGGCGTCCGGCCCCGGCCACCGGGAGGGCGTCCCGCCGAGGAGGGCCCACAGCGACGGGCCGAGCCGGATCTCGCGCGCCCGCAGCGCCGCACGGACCCGCTCCCGGTCGAGCGGCAAGCGCATCGCGTCCGCCGGGGGAAGCTCGATCCCCGCGTGCATCGTCATCAGGCGCCGGTTGAGGACGACGGCGGCGCGGCCCGCGACGGAGGCGAGGGCGGCCGTCGCGGCGAGCCCGATCACGGCGGCAACGTCCCCGCGGCGCCCGCCGTCGAGGGCCACGTACGCGTCGTCCAGGGTGCCGAACGCCGTCAGCAACCGGGACGCCGTCGCGGGCCCGATCCCCGTCACCCCCGGAAGGTTGTCCGAGGCGTCGCCGCGCAGGGCGGCGTAGTCGCGGTACTGCCCGGGAGTGACCTTGAAGGCCCGGACGAGTTCCTCCGGGGTGAGCACGGGTGAGGCGTCGATCCCGCCCTTGACCAGGCGGAGCACCGACGTGGTGTCGTCGATCAGGGCGAAGGCGTCACGATCGCTGGTCACCAGCGTGGTACGCCATCCGTCGCGCCGTCCGAGGGCCGCCGCACCGGCGAGAACGTCGTCCGCCTCCAGACCCGGCGCGACGACCACACAGATCCCCGCCTCACGCAGCAGGACGGGCGCGGCGTCGAGCTGCTCGGCGAGGTCCGGCGCCTTGGCCGCACGCTGCGCCTTGTACGAGGGGCAGTCCGCCTTGCGCACCGAATGCGTCCGGCAGTCGAACCCGACGACGAGTGCGGCCGGCTCCAGCCGCGCCGCGGCGGAGGCGATGAACGTCATCAGCCCCCGTAACGCCCAGGTCGGCCGTCCCCTCGCGTCCCGATCGTCCCCCGGCAGCATCGCGTGATGCGCCCGGTGGAGCACGCTGTCGCCGTCGACGGCGAGCAACAGCGGCGGAGGGCGGTCTGGCACCCGCCCAGCATGCCGTCTCCGCCGGGGGAAGGCGTGCCTCAAAGGGCGTAGACCGGTGTGACGATCGCCCGGGCGAGGGTGTGGAAGGCGAGATGGAACGAGACGGCGGCGGCCGAGACGTTCTCGTCGACGGGGACCGGCGGCACGTCGAGGGCGTGGACGGCGAAGTAGTACCGGTGCGGCCCGTCGCCCGAAGGAGGCGCGGCACCGTCGTACGCACGCCGTCCGAAGTCGTTGCGCACGTGGAACGCCCCGGGGGGAAGCCCCGCGCCACCGACCGCTCCGGCGTCCGCCGGGAGGGAGGTGACGTCCGCGCCCAGGCCGACGAGCACCCAGTGCCAGAACCCGCACGGCGTCGGGGCGTCGGGGTCGAAGCAGGTGACCACGAAGCTCGCCGCCTCCTCCGGCGCCCCGGACCAGGCGAGCCGTGGTGACCGGTTGCCACCGGCGTGGACGAAGGCCTCGGCCAGCTGGACGCCGTCGGCGACGTCCTCGCTGGTCACCGTGAAACTGCCGACAGACGGCAACAGGGAGTACGGGTCAGGGGCCTGGGGACGGTCGAGGGACATGTTGTCCTCCTTCAGATGTCACGTTACGGACATTCTTGCGAACGTCCGGCACGACGTCAGGCGTGTCGCGAAGCCTCCGGCGCTTCGCCTCAAGGACTGATTCCTCGGGGGGCGAAACCGCGCGGACGACGCCGCACCTGGCCCTCATGACCCGCCGGTCCGTCGGCCTCCTCGCTGATCCGACAATATCGTGTCCCCCGCCCCTCCACGGCGGCTGTCCCCGGGAAACGGCAGACTGGGCCCATGCAGAACGCCGCGCCACCGAAGACCAGTGAACAGGGCGGAGCCCTCCCCGATCTCGCCTGGTACGCCTGGCTGTCCATCGCGGCCGCCATCGTCACGATCGCCCTGAAGTCGGGGGCCTACCTGCTGACCGGATCGGTCGGCCTGCTCTCTGACGCGGCCGAATCCGTGGTCAACCTCGTCGCGGCGGTCGTGGCCCTCATCGCCTTGAACGTCGCGGCGCGGCCCGCGGACGACAACCATCACTACGGGCACGGCAAGGCCGAGTACTTCTCAGCGGGCCTCGAAGGTCTGATGATCTTCGTCGCCGCCGCGGTCATCGTCGTCAGCGCGATCGAGCGGTTCCTCAACCCCCGTCCCCTCGAGAGCGTCGGACTCGGGCTGACCATCTCGGTGGTCGCCTCCGTCATCAACGGGCTGGTCGGGGCCGCCCTCGTCCGGGCCGGCCGGGCCCGCCGGGCGGTGACGCTGTCGGCCGACGGCTAACGCCTCAGGACCGACGTCTGG
>JAUPKQ010000123.1 GCA_030837345.1 Actinomycetota bacterium
CCCGGCGGCCCGGTCCTGCTGCGGTTCTCCGTCACGGACACCGGGATCGGCGTCCCGCCGGACAAGCTCGGCTCCCTGTTCGAGAAGTTCACCCAGGTCGACGCGTCGACGACGCGTCAGTACGGCGGTACGGGACTCGGACTGGCGATCTCCAAGCAGCTCGCGGAGCTGATGGGAGGCACGATCGGCGTGCTCAGTGAGCCGGGGAGAGGATCGGAGTTCTGGTTCACGACCCGTCTCGAACGCCAGGAAGGCCCCGAACCGGAGGAGTCGTCGCGGGCCCTCGCCGGCGTCCGGGTACTGGTCGTCGACGACAACGTCACCAGCCGGGAGATCCTCACCACCCGGTTGTCGGCGTGGGGCATGCGGTGCTCCGAGGCCGAGGACGGCCCGCAGGCGCTGGGGATGATGCACCGGGCCGTCGGTGAGGACGACCCCTTCGAGATCGCCGTCATCGACATGCAGATGCCCGGGATGGACGGCGAGGCCCTCGGCCGGGTGATCAAGGATGATGAACGTCTGGCGCCCACCCGCCTGGCGATCCTCACCTCGCTCGGCCGCAGGGAGGACGCCGCCCACTTCCGGGAGATCGGTTTCTCGGTCTACGCGACGAAACCGATCCGGACCGAGGAACTGCGGACGATGCTCGGTTCGGTCCTCGCGGACTCCGGCCAGGCGATGCTCCAGGGCCTGCGGGACGACGGCGCCGGCGGTCCGGACGGGAAGGCCTCCGCCGACCCCGCGGCCGTGCTGAGGATGCCGGACGGGCGGCCGGCGCGGATCCTCCTGGTCGAGGACAACGTCGTCAACCAGCAGCTGACCCTCATGATCTTGAAGAAGCAGAACCCGGACGTCGTGGTCGACATCGCGGGCAACGGCCTTGAGGCACTCGCCGCCGTGAAGGACACCGCGTACGACCTCCTGCTCATGGACGTCCAGATGCCCGAGATGGACGGACTGGCCGCCACGAAGGAGCTCCGGCGTCCCGGGAGCCCGGCGCGGGACACCCCGATCATCGCGATGACGGCCCACGCGATGCAGGGTGACCGGGAGCGGTGCCTGGGGGCGGGGATGAACGGCTACGTGTCCAAACCCGTCTCCTCCCCGGCGCTGATGGAGGCCATCTCCTTCTGGCTCGGGCGGGCCGGGATCGCGGGGGAGACCGGCGGCACCGTGCCGGGCGACTCCGCGTCGGGAGGGCCGGGATCCTGCGGCGCGGAGGTCTGGGACCGTCGTGATCTGGAGGAACGGCTGGGGGACGAGGAGATGGTCTCCCTGATCGTCGACAGTTTCCTCGCGGACGTCCCGGCGCAGGTCGAGGACCTGTTGGCCTGTCTGGGCACCGGCGACGTCGAGGGCGCCGGACGCCGGGCCCACACCGTCAGCGGCGTCGCCGGGAACGTGGGTGCCCGGACGCTCCAGAGCCTCGCCCAGGCGGCGGAACGAGCGGCGAGGGAGGGGGACCTCGACGCCCTGGAGCGGTGTGCCGAGGAGGTGGACCACGCCCTGGCGGCGGTGCTGCGGGCCATGGGAGCGAAGCGCCGCTGAGGTGCCGCTGAGACACCGCCGTTTCCGGCATAACCCTACAAACGAATGACGTACCCGGAGGAGTGTGACGGAGGGTCACGTCGCTGTGGGATGATGACCCCGAAGTCAGCACGGGCGATGCCAGCGTGGAAGCGCTACCGGTAACGGAGCAGGCAAGCGAGTCACTGCAGATCAAGCACCGGCCCAGGTGGGAGAAGGCGTGATTGTCGCAGTACTGCTCGGTGGTTTGTGCGCGCTCGCGATCGGCGGGGCGGGATGTGCCGGACGGCGGACCTTCACGGCGGGCCTGTCGCTCCAGGCGGCCGGGGCGGGCGCCGTCGGGGTCGCCGGATTCTGGCTCCTTCTGACGGCGACTACTCTCGGTGACGGCTTTGCGTCGGGGTTCTCCTCGGCCGGAGTGCTTCGTCCCCACCTCGGCGTCGACGGCCTGAGCGCCCTCTTCCTCGGCGCCCTCGGCCTGGTCGGGGCCCCTTCGCTCGTCTTCGCCCGCGGCTACCTGCGTCCCGGCGGGCGCGGCCGGCTGGTCGGCGTCCTCACCTCGGCCTTCCTGCTCGTCCTCGCCCTGGTGCTGACGGCCCGGGACCCTCTGACCTTCCTGCTCGGGTGGGAGCTGATGTCGGCCCTGCCGGCGGCGGTGATCCTGGTCGCGGGTGGCGCCGACGCGGCGTCCCGCCGGACGGTCTTCACGTACCTGGCGATGACCCACCTCGGTGGCGTCGGGACCTGGGTCGCGGTGCTCCTGCTCGCCGGGCACGACGCGATCGGTCACCCCGAAGCCGTCGCCAGCGGGTCGGCCCTCCAGATCGGGGTCGCCCTGGCGGCCCTGGTGGGGATGGGCACGAAGGCGGGGATCATGCCGCTGCACGTCTGGCTGCCCCGGGCCCATCCGCGCGCCCCCGCCCCCGTGTCCGCCGTGATGAGCGGGGTGATGGTCAAGGTCGCGCTCTACGGGCTCATCCGCGTGCTTGTCGAGTGGCTCGGCGTCCTGCCCGTGTGGTTCGGCGTGCTCGTCCTCGCCGCGGGCGCGTTCTCGGCGGTCGGCGGAGTCGTGTACGCCCTGTTCCGGCACGAGCTGAAGCGTTTGCTCGCCCTGAGCTCGATCGAGAACGTCGGGATCATCGTGATGGGCCTGGGTGCCTGCCTGGTCCTGCGGGCGAGGGGCGCGGACGCCTGGGCCGCGGTGGCCCTCGGGGCGGCCCTGCTGCACACCGTCAACCACGCCGCGTTCAAGTCCCTGCTCTTCCTCGGCGCGGGGGCCTTCGAGCGGGCGACCGGGACGCTCCACCTCGACCGGATGGGCGGCCTCCTCGCGGAGATGCCCTGGGCCGGCGCCGCCTTCGGGATCGGCGCGGCGGCGATCGCGGGCCTGCCCCCGCTGGGCGGCTTCGCCTCGGAGTGGGCCACCCTCCAGGTCCTCCTGCGCCTGCCCGCCGAGGGCGGTGCCGGCGACGGTATCGCGGGCGCCCTGGCCCTGGCCGCCCTCGCCGCGACCGCGGGCCTCGCCCTCGCCTGCTTCGTCAAGGTGGTCGGGCTCGTCCTGCTCGGTCCGCCCCGCGACCGGCCCCCGGCCCGGCCGCTGCCGGTGTCCATGGTCGCGTCGCAGGTCTTCCTCGCCGCCGCGTGCGTCGTCCTCGGTCTCGTCCCCGGCCCCTTGTTCGGCGCGGCCTCCCGGCTGGCTCCCTGGGCCGTGGACGCCGACGGGCGGGTGCCGGCCTCCCTCGGTCTCGCGCTCCCCGGCACGGGATCCCTGCCGACCACCGGCCTCGGCGTGACGCTCGCGGTGATCGTCGGCGGGCTGCTCCTCGCCCGGGGACGGCGGACGGCGGCACCGGCCCCGAGCTGGGCGTGCGGCCAGGTCGTCGACTCCAGGCTCGACTGGACCGGCTCCGGGTTCACCAAACCCGTCCGCCTGGTCCTGGAGAACGTCCTGCGTCCCCAGCGCCAGATCGTCCTCACCCGCTCCGGTGGCGTCCTGCAGGACGTTCGGTACAGCGGGCGAGTACCCCAGCTGATCGACGAGCGCGTCTACCGGCCGCTCGTCCATCGCTTCGGAGCCGCCGCGGCCCAGGCGAGACGGTTGCAGAGCGGCAGCCTCGGCACGTACGTCGGCTACCTGATCGGCCTGGTCGTGCTCGTGCTCGTGGCGGCCCGGACAGGAGTGATCCGGTGAACCCGGCAGAACTCGCCGCGGGAGCGGCCCAGATCGTCGGAGGCCTCGTGGCGGCACCGCTGCTGCCCGGGACGATCCAGCACTGGAAGGCACGGCTCCAGGGACGGCGCGGGCCCTCCCCGCTCCAGCCCTACCGGGAGCTCAAGCGGCTGTGGGGCAAGAGCCGCGTCGCCGTGGAGGGATCCGGGATCGCCTACCGGGCCGCGCCCCTCCTCGTCGCGGCGGCCCTCGGCACCGCCGTCCTGCTCGTCCCCGTCACCTCGGCGGGGCCGGACTGGGGTGTCGGCCACGACGTCCTCGCGCTGGCGGGACTGCTCTCCCTGGCCCGCTTCGCCCTCGCCGCGTCGTCCTTCGACACGGCGAACGGGTTCGCCCTGATGGGCGCCAGCCGCGACCTGATGATCTCCATCTTCGTCGAGGCCACCTTGGTCCTCTCGCTGGCGGTCGCCGTCCTCGCGGCCCGCAGCACCGATCTGACCGACGTCATCACCGGCACCGCCGGTCTCGCGGCCTGGTCGGGCCCGGTCCTCGTGCTCGGCTCGATCGGCTACGCGTTCGTCGTCGTCGCCGAGACGGGACGCCAGCCGATCGACAACCCCGACACCCACCTGGAGCTGACGATGATCCACGAAGGCCCGCTGCTGGAGTACGCGGGTCGTGATCTCGCGTTTCTCCAGTGGGCGATGGCGGCACGGCACTGGGTGGTCCTCGTGATCGCGGCCCAGATCTTCCTCCCCCATCCACCCGGTCCCTGGGGACAGCTCGCCACCCTTCCCGTCACCTTGGTGCTGCTCTGCGGCGCCCTGGCCGTCACCGAGACCCTCGTGGCCAAGTCCGGGATCCTTCGGGCACCCCGGCTGATCGCCACCGGCGCGCTCGTCGCCCTCCTCGGGATCACCGTCGGTCTGGCGGGCCTTTCGTGACCGGCCCCGCGTGGGTCCTGCTGGGGCTCGGACTGCTGGTGGTCGTCGTCCAGAGGCGCACCCTCGCCCTCGGCGCCGTCTCCGCCCAGGTCCTCGTTCTCGTCGGCCTGGCCTTCGCCGACGCGGGAGACCTCCACGAGTTCGCCGCGACGGGGGCGCTCGCCGTCCGGGGGACGGTCCTCGCCGTCGTCTTCGGCCTCCTGATCAGCCGGACGAGAGACTCCCGGCCCGTCGCCCACCCGCTGAAGCCCCTGCTCCGGGGAGCCCTGGCCGTCGGTCTCGGGCTGGCCCTCACCTGGCTGGTGCCCCCGATCGGCCTCGCCGACCGGACCGCCGAGCCCGTCGTGCTCTGCCTCGTCGCCTTCGGGCTGCTCGTGGCGGCGACGAGCAGGGCGACGATCGTGCAGGTGCTCGGGGTCCTGCTCGTCGAGAACGGCATGTCGCTCGCCGCCCTCCAGTTGCCTGGCAGCTCCTGGATGATCGAGCTCGGTGTCGCCGTCGACGTCATCCTGATCGCGCTCGTCGCCGGGATCTTCCACGAGCGGATCTTCGTCGAGTTCGGCGCCGGGGACAGCGCCGCGTTGAGGAGTCTTCGTGACTGACCGGATCCTGCTCGCGGAGGTCCTCGTCGCGGCTCCCCTCGCCGTCGCGGTGATCGTCGCCTGCCTGCCCCGCCGGTGGACGACGGCCCTCGCCGTCGGAGGAGCCGCCGTGACGGGGGCGCTCGCCGTCACCGTTTCGGGTCTCGCCCTCGCCGACGCCGCCCATCCCCGTGTCGGGAGCTGGATCGCCCTGGACGCCGCGGGCGGGCTCCTGGTCGGAGTGATCGGTCTCGTCGGACTGGTCAGCGTGCTGATCTCCCCGGCCTACCTCGCGACGGCGACCTCCTCCCTCGTCGCCGACGGGCGGCGCGCCACGTTCTACTACGTCCTCGTCAACGTCTTCTGGGCCGCGCTGCTCGCCGTCCCGCTCGCCGGGAACCTCGGGACCGCCTGGCTCCTCGTCGAGGCGACCACCGCCGCGTCGGCCCTCCTCGTCGGTTTCAGCGGCAGCGCCCGCGCCCTCGAAGCGGGCTGGAAGTACCTGATCCTCACCTCGCTCGGCCTCGGGATCGCCCTTCTCGGCATCGTGCTCCTGGCCGCCGGCACCCCGGGAGGCGGCCTCGGCGCCCTGACGTGGCGGACCCTCCCCACCTACGCCGGGGACCCGTCGACGGCCCTCGTCGCCTACCTGCTCCTGCTCGTCGGGCTCGCCGCGAAGATCGGCTGGGCGCCGGTCCACAACTGGCTCCCCGACGCGCACTCCCAGGCCCCGGCCCCCGTCTCGGCCCTTCTCTCCGCGGCCCTCCTCCCCGCCGTCCTCCTCGTCGCCTGGCGGTGCGAGCAAGGGCTCGCCCCGGTGATCGGGCAGACGACGGCCCGGAACGTCCTGATCGGGTTCGGGCTCGCCTCGGTCGCCGTCGCCGTTCCGTTCCTCGCGCGGCAGCTGGCCTGGAAGCGCCTGCTCGCCTACTCCAGCCTCGAACACATGGGGGTGATCGCCCTCGGCATCGGGTTCGGGTCGCCGCTCGCCCTCGCCGGTGTCGCCGTCCACCTCACCGCGCACGCCGTCGCCAAGACGCTCGGCTTCGTCGTCGTCACGCCCCTGCTCGCCCACCGTCCCAGCGCCGCGAGGGAGGCCGTGACCGGCATCGGCGGCAGCAGACCCGTCCTCGCCGCCGGGATGGGTGTCTGCCTCGGGACTCTCTCCGGACTGCCTCCCTCCCCGATCTTCGTCAGTGAACTGCTGATCATCGCCGGCGGTTTCCAGGCCGGGCGCCCCTGGATCGCGGGGGCGACAGCTCTCCTGCTCGCCCTGGCCTTCCTCGGACTGAGTCGTTCCCTGCTGGAGACGACGGCGTGGAACACGTCCGCCGACGCGCCGGAGCACGAACGCACCGCGGCGCTGCCCGGTCTGCGGGCCGCCGGGGCCCTGGCGGCCGTCTCCACCGTCGTTCTCGTCGCCCTGGTCGGGGTGTCGGCCTGGCTCCCGGCGACCGATCTCGTCGACGCCTTCCTGAAGGGGGTCTCGTGACTGCCAACGTCGTCGGAATGCTCCGTCCGCGAGGAGCGGGAGGGCGGGGACCGGACGGTCCCGGCGCCCCGCGCGGCGGCGGTGAGGACCCCCGCTCCTACCGGGACCGCGTCGAGGCCGCCCTCGCCGCCGGACGCCGCTTCGCGGGCCTTCACGTCGGAGCCGGGGGCGACGTCGTGCGCACCCTGCTCGTCGCGCCGGATGGGACCGCCGAGCTGATCGGGACCTCCGTCGACGACGGCGCCGTCCCCTCGATCGTCGATCTCGTCCCCGCCGCCACCTGGGACGAGCGGGAGGCCTGGGACCGGTTCGGCATCGCGTTCGACGGACACCACCCGCTGCGGCCGTTGCTCGACCACTCAGGGAGCGTCTCGTGGACGGTGCCCGTGCTCGGCGCGGATGTCTACCAGGTCGCCGTCGGCCCGATCCACGCCGGGGTGATCGAATCGGGACACTTCCGGTTCCACCTCGTCGGGGACCGCATCCTCCAGGTGGACGCCCGCCTGTTCTACAAGCACCGGGGCCTTGAGCCCGCCGCCGAGAACGAACCGTTCGACGTCGGTCTCGCCCACGCGGGCCGGGCCTGCGCGGCCTGCACGGTGAGCAACTCCGTCGCCTACGCGACGGCCTGGGAACAGATCCTCGGGCTCGTGCCCACGCCGGGGCTCGCCCGGGCGCGCACGGTGCTCCTCGAACTCGAACGGGTGTGGAGCCACCTCAACGACATCGCCGCGATCTGCGCCGGGGTCGGTCTGGCGGCCGGGAACGCGCGGTTCGCCGACCTCACCGACCGGGCCCGCCGGCTCAACGCCCTCCTTTCCGGGCACCGGTTCGCCTTCGGCTCCGTCCGGATCGGCCGCAGCGAGATCGAGGCCGACACGGAGACGGTCGACGGGATCCGGGACGGGCTGATCCGGATCCAGGAGGAGTTCACGCGCAGCTGGCGTGAACTCGTGTTCAACCCGTCCTTCACCGACCGGATGCCCGGGGTCGGCGTCGTGGACGCGGCCCAGGCCGTGCTGCTCGGCACGACCGGACCGGCCGCGCGCGCCGCGGGGCTGGCCGAGGACGTCAGGGCCGCCTCACCGGGCCTTTCCTACCCCGGCTTCGAGGCCGTCGTCCCGACGCGGGCGGACGGCGACGTCCGGGCCCGCTTCGAACAGCGGTCGCTCGAACTGGAGCAGAGCTTCGGCCTCCTGCTGGGCCTCCTGGACGGACCGCTGGAGTCCGCGCTCGCGGAACCCGGGGCACCCTCCCGGCAGATCGGGATCGGTCTGGTCGAGAGCCCCCGCGGGCGCACCTCCTGCGTCGTCGAACGCGCGGGCGCGCGGGCGGCTGGCAGCGACGGCTCGCGGGAACGTTCCCGTGACGGTTCCCGTGACGACGAGCACCGGATCGCCCGCTGGCGCCTTCGGACCGGCTCCTACGCCAACTGGCCCTCGGTGGCCTTCGCCGCGGCCGGGAACCTCCTGCCGGACTTCCCCCTGATCAACAAGAGCTTCGAGCTCTGCTACTCCTGCGTGGACCGCTGATGTTCACCTTGCTGCGTGACCTGCGCCGGATCCGCCGAGGACTGGATCTTCCCGGCCCCGCCCGGGGCGGGAGCCTCGCCGTCCGCCACGTCGACGCCGGATCCTGCAACGGGTGCGAACACGAGCTGACCTTGACGTCGGCACCGGCCTACGACCTTCAACGGTTCGGTATCGGAGTGGTGGCGTCGCCCCGGCACGCCGATGTCCTGTTCGTCACCGGAGCGGTGACGAACAGGATGCGGGAACCGCTGCTCACCGCCTACGCCGCGATGCCCGAACCCCGCCGGGTCGCGGCGGTCGGGGACTGCGCCCTCGGGTGCGGAGTGCTGGGGTCCGCGTCGGAGCTCGCCGGGCCCGTCGAGGATCTCCTGCCGGTCGACCTGCGCCTTCCCGGCTGCCCGCCGGACCCGGCGGCGATCGCCGCCGCCCTGCTGACGCTGATCGGGCAGTAGGGGTCCGGGACCGGTCGCTCTTACTCTTTGCGCGGAACGCAAGGTTGTGGGAGAGGGGGCTTCGGTGTCGACCGGTGGCGACGTCAGTGATCAGCTGAGCCGGCTCAAGACTCGTAGCGGGCGTAGCTACGAGTGGATCGCCCGGCGGACGCACACGAGCAAGTCGAGCGTGCAGCGGTACTGCGCGGGGACCGCGACGCCACCGGTCTTCGGCGTGGTGGAGCGGATCGCGCTGGCCTGCGGGGCGAGCGCGGAGGAGGTGGGCTGCCTCTTTCGCGCGTGGGACCGCGAGCGGACCGCGGATTCCGTCCCCCCACCGGCACCGGTCCCGCTGGAAGAGGCGAGGAGCGAGGCCGCCGCTGTCCCTCGCCGTCGTGCGTGGGCGAACACGGCATTCGTGACCGCGGTGCTCGTCGTCGTCGCCGTCCTGGTGGTGAGGAACGGCCCGGCGGGTGGAAAGCCCTCCGGCGAATCGACGGGGGGATCGAGGCCGGCGGTCACCGTCGAGCCCTCCTGGAAACGCGGCGCGATGGTGGTCCCCGCCTCCTTCTTCGGGGTGACCATCAACAGCAGCACCGGCGCGATGCCGGGCATCCGCGTCGGCGCTGTCCGGTTGTGGGACAGCCAGACGCGCTGGGCCCAGCTGGAGCCCTCTCGTGGCACCTACGACTGGACCGTCCTGGACCGGCTGGTCGACGGGGCGGGGAAGGCGGGTCTTCCGGTTCTCTTCACGTTCGGGGGGACGCCTCGGTGGGCGAATCCCGAGGCTCCCGCCGCCGCGTACCCCGACGGCAGCCGGGCAGCCCCGCCCACGGATCTGACGGACTGGGAGGAGATCGTACGGTCGGTCAGCAGGCGGTACGCCGGACGCATCGAGGCCTATGAAGTATGGCCTTTGGGCAACGATCCGCGGTTCTTCAACGGCGGTGTCGGGACTCTCGTCGACATGACGCGCCGGGCGAGCCGGATCCTTCGCGCCGCCGACCCCGGGGTCACCGTCGTCTGTCCTGGTATGGGCAATCTCTGGACGACGGAAGGACAGGCCGTGCTGCGTCGTTTCGCGGAGGCGGGCGGGTACGACCACTGCGACGTCGCGAGCGTGAAGCTGTACCAGCGCCGTCCGGGTGACGCGCCTGAGACCATGCTCGACCTCGTGGCGACGATCGACCAGTTGATGCACGCGTCGGGTGTGCAGCCCCGGCTGTGGGTGACCGGTACGACGTTCGGGATCAGTGAGCAGGCCCCGCTGCCGGCGGAGCTGCTGCGGGCCCATGCGACGAGGTACTACCTCACCGGCCTCTACGGCAAGGCCCTCAACATCGAACGGATGTACTACTACAACTGGGGTGGATCGCGAATACCGCTGGTCCTTCAGGCGGAGGGCCTCCCACCGACCCCGGCCGGACAGGCGGTGGACCGGCTGCAAGAGTGGCTGGACGGCGCGAGTGTCACCTCCTGCCAGCGGGGAGCGACCGCGAGGCGGGGCAGCACCTGGCAGTGCCGTGTGGAGTTCTCGAAGCCGCGGCAGCGGGCGGCCACCGTTCGCTGGACGGACACCGGGACGGTCGACGTCGAGGCCGGTCCCCGGGACGTGGCGGTGCGTGACCTCGACGATCGGGTGACGCCCGTACGTCCCGGGGACCGGATCACCGTGTCCCCCGAGCCGGTGCTGGTGGAGCAGAACGGTTGAGCGGTTCCGCCACCGTTCCGGCGTCCATCGACGACTTTCCGGGACGTCCGGCGCGTATCGGACCTCCTGTACGGTGATTCCGCTCTCCTGCTCTCAAGCGGGGGGCAAAGTCCTTCGTTAAACTCCCCTACAATTGCCATAAGCAAACTGATGTCGCGAGTGGTCGCCGCTGACCGGGGAACGCGGCGTGCCCGTCATCACTCTCCTGGAGGCACAGTGAGGTTCACCCCGACCGTCCGGGCCCTGGCCGGTCTGTTGTTCGTCGCCGGGCTCGTCGGCTGTTCCAGCGGTGAAGGGGTGGGGATCATCCCGGCGACCGGGAGTGCCGACAACGGTCCGCTGATCGGGGTGTCCATGCCGACGGTGACGTCGGAGCGCTGGGTCAACGACGGCGAGAACATCAAGGCCTCGCTGGCGAAACTCGGTTACCGTGTCGATCTCCAGTACGCGCAGAACGACGTGCAGGCCCAGGTCCACCAACTGGAGTACCAGATCACCAAGGACGTCAAGCTCCTCATCATCGCGTCGATCGACGGTGGGGGGATCCAGCAGCAGATGCAGGAGGCCGAGGCGAAGAAGATCCCGGTCATCGCCTATGACCGGCTCATCCGCAACAGTACCGCGGTCGACTACTACGCGAGTTTCGACAACTACAAGGTCGGTGTCGCGCAGGCGACGTCCCTGCTGACCGGCCTGGGCCTCACGAAGAACGGGGCCACCGGAGGCCCGCTCAACATCGAAATCTTCGCCGGATCGCCCGACGACAACAACGCGACCTTCTTCTTCAAGGGCGCGATGGACACGCTGAAGCCGTATCTGGACGACGGACGCCTGGTCGTCAGGAGCGGTCAGACCGATTTCAAGTCCGTCTCGACCCTCCGCTGGGACCCCGTGCCGGCCCAGAAGCGCATGGAAGACCTGCTGACCAAGACGTATCGTGGCGGTGTCAAGGTCCAGGGCGTGCTCTCGCCGTACGACGGGATGTCCATCGGCATTCTCTCCGCCCTGAAGAGCAACGGGTACGGCACCGCCGATCAGCCGTATCCCGTGGTGACCGGACAGGACGCGGAACTCGCGTCCGTGAAGTCGATCATCGCGAGCGAGCAGTACTCCACGATCTTCAAGGACACCCGTCAACTGGCGGAGGTCACCGTGAAGATGGCCGACGAGATCCTCAAGGGCAGGACGCCGCCGACGAACAACACCACGGACTACGACAACGGCAAGAAGGTCGTGTCCTCCTATCTGCTCCAGCCGGTGATCGTCACCAAAGCCAACTACAAGAAGGTGCTCTTCGACAGCGGCTACTACTCCCTGGACGACCTGAAGTGAGTTCGGTCCCCACACGCCGCCGGGCGGACTTCTTCGCGAAAGCGGGGTCCTCCCGGCGGTTTCGCGGATAGCATTCCGCCGACGAGGGAAGGGAGCGGACGTGAGCCGGCACCGGGACGGCGGATCGCCCGTTCGCCGTCAGCTGACGGTCTGGGGCGGCTGCGTGGTCGCCGTTTTCCTGCTCGGATCCTTCGGGCCCTCGTACCAGCAGACGGTCTCGGCACGCGGTGCCGACGACGAGGAGAGCATTCTCCAGGCGGGTCAGGTGTCCTCGACCTCGACGACGACCGACGTCACGATCACCGTCAAGGCACCGAACCGCCAGCCACCCGGCGTCCTCTACACCGTGGCCCGCTCCACCCCGAAGGGTGAGGCCGTCGTGTGCAGCGGCGCCGCCCCCCTCGTCTGCAAGGACCCGATCGGGACATCGGGCGCCGAGGTCAACTACACCGTCGTGTCGAGCCTGCAGGGGCGCGGCGAGGCGACCATCGCCCTCGACGCCTCCACCGAGCCCCGCCCGAGCCGTACCACCACGCCGCGACGGTCGTCCTCGACGTCCGGGACCGCCACCACGACGGCGCAACGGACCCGCACCCGCACGAGGACCTCCTCGGAGGATGACTCCGAGCGCCCCACCTCGACGTCGTCCTCCACCAGCGGTTCCTCGGCGACACCGAGCCCGACGTCCTCGGCGACGACGACCCCCACGCCCACCGACGCCAGCCCGACCGGCACGCCGACGACGACCCCGCCCGGTCCCATCGCGACGCCCCCCGAGCCGGGGCGACCGGGGAAACCGGGAAGCTCGACGTCCTCCACGTCCTCGGCCTCCGACGCGACATCCCCGTCGGACACCCCCGGCCGGAGCGGCGGCTGACCGCGACACCCCCAGCCGTCGATCAGGCCTCGACGGTCGCCGCGCTGTCCGCCGGAGCGAGAGGTGGCGGGGCAGCCGCCGTCGCCGCCGGGACCGCCGCCGTCGCCGCCGGGGCGGGACCTCGGAGCCGGCGGCGCAGGGCGCGGACGAGTTGGAGCCCGACCGTGGCGCGCCGGATCGCCGGGACCGCGGTCGCCGGGCTCTCCAGGAGCAGCAGGAGGTCGGCGGCGAGCTGCTCCAGGCTCGTTCCCGCCACCGCTCCGGGGGAGGTGACCTGCTCGGAGGCAGGGCGGAGATCCTCCAGGGACCCCACGACGGACACCCCGAGGGATCGAAGCTCCTGTACGTCCTCGTTGGCCCACCGCTCGATCAGGGAACGGAACCGTTCCGGCAGGAGGATCGGGGATCCTGTCCGGCTCTCGGCGCGCATCCAGCTGTCGAGGATCTTGCGACGGACGAGTCGTTGCTTCTCGGCGGAGCGCCGGCCGTCGTCGAGGCACTGGTTGAGGTGACGGAGAAGGTCGGTCTGGCTCAGGGTGAGGGAGAGATTGCGCTCGCTGCGATCCTTCACGGCGTTCTCGGCGAGGGGCTCCGGGACGCCGGCGGCGGTGGCGAAGCGAGGCCACAGCTCTCCCCGGCCCCGGTGGGGAACGGTGACGAGGGTGATGCGGCGCGGATCGACGACGTCGGACCACCGGCTGACGAGGCCCGGGAGGCCGAAGGCGGTCCACAGGGGGACGCCGGGGATGCCGCGCAGAGCGGACAGGGAACTCAGGTACTCCTCCAGCGGCTGCGACGACCCGTTCTTCACGTTCTGCTGCCAGATGCTCGGGAGCAGCCGGCCGAAGTCCCGTGCGGTGATGATGACGTCCACCTCGGCGGGATCGGCACGGAGGTCGGCGAGCAGAGTCTCGATCTCGGTACGGTCGAAGAAGGACAGCGACTCGGCGGAGATGAGCGTCCTCCCCGAGTGGGCCGAGATCTCCTCGCACAGCCGGTCGAAGTACCGGACGGCGTTCTCCCGTGCCTCCTGGCCGACCCATCCGATGTTGCGCCGCCCCAGCGCGTAGATCGCGGGCTGCTGGTTCAGGCCACCGTGCGGAAGGTAGTCCTTCCCGGGGAAACAGATGCCTCTTCGCCGGAGATCCTTGCGTCCGGAGCGCAGGATCGTCTGGAGGTAGGTCGTTCCGGACTTAGGGGTTCCGATGTGAAGAGTGAGCTGGGGGGCCATGAGGGGACCTTACCCGGATCGTCACTATCGGTGTTCATTCATCAACCCTGAGTCATGAGAATGTCCTAGGGGGTCATCGGATGATCCGCCCGGCTGATGATCACCTCGACCGAACGGATGGTGTGGCGCTACGGACGTCGCCGGAGGACGAGGAACAGGCCGCCGCCGAGGGCGAGCGTGGCCCCGACGCCGATCACCCCCGCCAGGGCGCCGCTGAGGTGTTCGTCGTCCACCCCGGCGACGGCGTAGCCCTCGACGGGGGATCCGGCGAGCGGGTGCTTCCGCGCGGTGCCGGCGAATCCCTGGTCCTCGGCGACCTTCTCCAGGCCGTCGGGTGAGGAACTGGCGAAGGTGCTGACGAACCCGGCGAGGACGAGGGTGATCAACAGTCCGGTGACGAGGAAGACGCGCTGTCGGTTCAACGGATGTCCTTCGGGAGTCGGGCCGGGCCTGGTCAAGCCGTGGTGGGGGCGACGTGGATCTCCAGGCGCTCCGGGTCGCCGCCCCGGTAGGCGTGGACGAGGTCGGGCCGGACAGAGATCACGCTCATGACGGTCGCGGCGGTGATCAGCGCCTCACCGACACCGATGAGCGCGTGGACCGAGCCCATGGCAGCGGCGACGGCGCCGATCGGCACGTCGGCGACGCCGCCGAGGGCGAAGAACGCCGTGAACGCCATGGCGGCGGCCAGGACCGATGCCAGAGCCCCGGCGGCTGACGCCGCGACGACCGTGGTGCGGCCGCGTGGCAGCACCGCCAGCAGGGCCCTGACCACGAGGTGCGCCGTCCAGACGCCGACCAGGGCCATGACCGTGACATTGATCCCGAGGGCCGTCATGCCGCCGTCCGCGAAGAACACCTGGACGAACAGGACGACCGCGACGCACAGGGAGCCGGTGGCCGGACCGACGAGGACGGCGGCGAGCGCGCCCCCGAGCAGATGGCCGCTCGTCCCGGCGGCGACCGGGAAGTTCAGCATCTGCCCGGCGAAGACGAACGCGGCGACGAGACCGGCGAGCGGCGCCGTCCGGTCGTCCAGTTCACGGCGGGCGCCTCGCAGGCACAGGCCGATGCCCGCGACGGCGATCGCTCCCGCGGCGATCGAGACCGGAGCGTTGATGAACCCGTCGGGTACGTGCATGAGCGCGTGCTCCTCGCCGTCGGCTGTTTCCGCATCCTCTCTCTAATGCAACACAGGCGCAATAGGAAGGACGCGGTGAGGACGGCGCCACGCTCACCCGGCCCGGGGCACCCCCGGAGGGGCCAATGCCGGGGCGTAGGGCAGCTGGAGCTGGGGGTGGGGGAACGGGGGAGGGGCGAACTGGGGGTGGGACGCCCGGGGGTACGCCAGACGGGGGAGCAGCCAGTCGGTGACGGCGTCGACGAGCTCGGGATGCCAGTCGCCCGGGACGACGGGCCCCTCCCCGGCCGGTACCGCGCCGGCGAAGGCGCCGTCCGACCGGGGGAGGACGAAGACCTGGTGGTCGCGCCCGGGGGAGGCGAGGAGGGCGTCGCGCAGGAGGTTGGCGTTGTCCCAGGCGGGGGTGGCGGCGTCGTCGGTGCCGTACACGCCGAGCACGGGGCAGTGGACCAGGGGAAGGACGGACGCCGCGCGGTATCCCGGCAGGGTGGCGAAGGTGGCGATCTCCTCGGGGGTGACGCCGGGGAGCCAGCCGTACCAGGGGGCGTGGCGGCACGGCGCCTCGGCGAAGATGACGGCCCGGGGATCCTCCCCGGAGGCCAGGCGGCGGATGCGTTCGGCGAGGACGAACTGCGCGAGGGAGATCTCGGCGGAGATGAAGCCGAGCCCGCGTAACCGCTGGGCGAGGCGCACGAGCTCCTGTCCCGGGGCTCCGGTGCAGGGAGGGGCGATCATCACCAGGGCGGACACCTGGGACGACAGGGCGGCCCCGAGGGCGGCGGCCCAGGCGCCGGAGTCGCTGCCGACCAGAGAGATCCCGCCGGGGGCGACGTCCCGCACCCCGCGGAGGAAGTCGACGGCCGCGACGACCTCCATCGTGCGTTCGTCGGGGGCCTGCCAGCGTCGCTGGCCCGACGACGCGCCCCATCCCGGGCTGTCCCAGCTCAGGGTGGCCAGACCGTGGAGAGCGAGGAACTGGGTCCAGCGCCGCCGGTCCCGCGGGCCGCTCGCGGCACCGACGAGAACCGCGGCGGGATGGGGTCCCGCTCCGGCAGGAAGGACCAGATCGGCGGCGAGCCGCGACCACGAGGTCGTGAACGAGACCTGGTACCGCACCGCTTCAAAGCTCATAGTGACGCTGCCTTCACGCGGGTGGGCCTGTGACCAGGCGTATCGGTTGCATGACCAGAACGCGGCAGGGTCCAGGGCGGTTACGGTTGCCGCTTCGCAACTCTAGGCGTCGATCCGTTCCGCCGGTAGGGCCGGACGTTGGTGCCTCGGTACCTCTTCGTAGTGCCGCGGTCACACCTCACTTCCGTGGGGTCGTCCGCGAGGTCGTCCGGGTGGCCGTCTGCTGGGTTGTCCGCGTGGCCGGCGGCGGCGGGAGCTGCGGGGGGAGCTGCTCCGCGGCCGGGACGAGGTCCGTCAGCATGCGGATCGCGCCGAGCTGCCAGTAGCCGCGCCAGGTCGTCGGGAACACGTGCCGGCCTCCGGCCGACGGCCATCCGGTCCAGACCTCGTCGCTGTACTGCGCCCACATGCCGTTGGCCCACAGGGGGATCACGGGCAGATCGGTCAGCTGGATCTGCTGCAACTGGGCGAGCACGCGCCGCATTGTCGCCCGGTCGGACGTCGGGGTCCTGTCGAGCTGCCGCACGAGAGCCCAGGCCCGTGGATTCGTGTAGCGCCCGAAGTTCCCCGTCGTCTGCCGGGCCCGGATCGGGAGCCGGAACATGTAGTCGTAGTAGGTCCACGGCGTGTTGCTGACCTGTTGGTCATTGTTGAGCAGCAGATCGAACCGGCCGGAGCCACGGGTGTCGAGCAGGGTGTCGAACTCGGGAGTCTCTGTCTTGATCATGATTCCGGCGGCCTTCGCGCCGCTCGCGATCACCCGGGCCGCTTCGGCCCAGTCGGTCCACCCGTCCGGGACGACGAGGGACAGGGTGATCGGCGCGCCGTCCCTGGTCTCGACGAGGCCGTCGTGGTTGGCGTCGGTGTACCCGGCGTCGGTGAGGATCCGCCGGGCCTTCGCCGGGTCGTACCGGAACCCCAGGTGGTCGACCGCGGTTTTGTCGACGTACTCGTCCCAGTAGGAGAGCAGGCCGGTCGGACCGGCGGGGGTGACGAGGTCGCTGTAGACGTTCTTGACGATCTTCTGCAGGTCGATCGCGTGGGCGAGGGCTCTCCGGAAACGAGGGTCGTCAAGGGGAGGTTTCGTCGTGTTCGGGATGAGCCACACCGTGTTGGCCGGCAGCATGAAAGGTGCGCGCGAGTAGTAGGTCTTCAGGCCGTATCCCCCGGTGACCAGGGAGGCGACCCCGGGGAGGTAGTTGTTGCTCAGGTCGAGCTCACCTTGGAGCATCTGCGCGAGCGCCACGTTGTTACTGCCGACGACGACGTCCACGAGGTAGCGGGGCCGGGGGTCGAGGCCGTAGGCGAGCGTGGCCCACCAGGGGGAGTCCGACCTCGTCCACACCATGCGGTCCCGGCCGTGCGCGAGGTACTCGTAGGGGCCCGTCCCGACCGGTCTGATGTTCGGGCCGCTCGTGATCTCCTGCTCCGACCGCCGGGCCCACAGATGCTCCGGCAGGATCGGGGTGGTGATGAGCCAGGCGTCCCACTCCTGGTGGTTGGGCTCGCTGAAGGTCACGTCGACGGTCGCCGGGCCGACGGCCCGCACCTCCGTCATCCATTCGCAGAGCCTGTTGTAGGAGACGGACGGGTACCGGCAGAGCCTCGCGGTGAAGACGACGTCCTCGGCGGTGAGAGGCGTCCCGTCCGTCCAGGTGACTCCCTGACGGACTTTGATCCGATACGTTCTGGGGCCGGACCAGGATCCGCTCTCGGCGAGCCAGGGGGTGAACTTGTCCTGCTGGGCGTCGTACAGGAACAGCGACTCGTAGACGAGACCGACGGTCCCGGTCGCGTACTCCGAGTTCTTCAGCGGGTTCCAGGTCCGTGGCGAACTCCACTGGGTGCCGGTCGTGTAGAGCGTCTGGGCGCGGGGATACTCGGTGACCGGGGTCGGCGCGGGGGCTGCAGGGGGCGCGGCGCCGCCGCCGTCGAGGGATGATCCCGTACAGGCGGCCGATGTCAGCATCACGGCTGAGAGCAGGATCGTCATCGCGAGCGGGAGGCGCATGAACCGTCAGCCCTTTCGTCCGGGCGGTTCCGGGAGTGCCGGCGGAGGCTACGGTTCGAATATGATCAACTACGGGCGAGAACTCAATGTTCGGTGCGTCACAGTTCCGTGACGGGTTTTGCTGATCACCCGGCCGGACGGCCCCGGTCGTTGCTGAGACCGGGACCGTCCGAACTCGAGACCGGATTACGGCATGAGCACGAGCGAGCACTCATCCACGGCGGTGGTCAGGCCTGGAAGGTCACCTGCGTCGGGGCCTTCCGATCGGTGGTGGTGCCGTCGCCCAGCTGGGCGTTTCCGTTGTTGCCCCAGCACCACAGGGTGCCGTCGGTCCGGATCCCGCAGCTGTGGTAGCTGCCGAGGGAGCTGTTCGCCCAGGTGGTGGCGGTACCGACCTTGGACGGTGTGCTCAGGTTCGTGGTGGTGCCGTCACCGAGCTGGCCCTTGGCGTTGTTGCCCCAGCACCACAGGGTGCCGTCGGCCCGGTTCGCGCAGGCGGTGCTGTTGCCCGCGCTGACACCCTTCCACGTGGAGACGGTGCCGACCCGCATCGGCTCGGCCTGGTGCTTCGTGTCGGCGCCCAGCTGCCCGTACCCGTTCTCGCCCCAGCACCACAGGGTGCTGTCGGTACGGACGGCGCAGGTGAAGACGCGCCCGGTGGTCACGGAGGCCCACGTGGTCACGGTGCCGACCTGGGTCGGAGTCCTCTTGTAGCTCAGGACGCCGACGCCGAGCTGTCCGCTCGAACTGTCGCCCCAGCACCACAGGGTGCCATTGGTGCGGGTCGCGCAGGTGTGCGCGAATCCGGTGGCGACCGTCGCCCAGGTGGTCGCTGTGTCGACCTGCACCGGGCTCGTCTCGTAGTAGGTGGAGGAACCGGTGCCCAGCTGCGCGAGGCGGTTGAATCCCCAGCACCACAAGGTTCCATTGGTCCGGACGGCGCAGGTGTGGCTGTCGCCGGCACTGACGGTGGCCCAGGTGGCAGCGGTACCGACCTGGACCGGAACGTTCCGCTTGGTCGTGGTGCCGTCACCGAGCTGGCCCCTGGTGTTCAGCCCCCAGCACCACAGGGTGCGGTCGGTCCGGATCGCGCAGGTGTGGCTGGCGCCGCCGTCGATGCTCGCCCAGGACGTGGCGTCACCGACACGCACCGGGGTGCTGCTGTTCGCCGTCTTGCCGTCACCGAGCTCGCCGCTGTAATTGCTGCCCCAGCACCACAGCGTTCCGTCGGCGCGGATGGCGCAGGTGTGCGCGTACCCCGCGGCGACGCGGGAGACGGCCGAGGTGCTCTCCGCGGCGCTGACGGTGAGGTTGCTGGCCGCGGCCGTACCGGCTGTGATTCCGATGCCGAACATGGCGATTCCGGTCGAGACGGCGGCCATGGCGATGACGTCTCCCACCGTCCGTCGCCGTCGTGCGCGCGGCCGACCGACTCCGGACCTACCGGTCATGAACATACCCATGCGAATCTCCTTAACAGGCGTCATCCCCCGAACGACGACCGTGACATTGCATCACTACGGCCATGAACGGATCGCAATACCTATAGCATCGACGTTCGGCGTCGACCAGCAACGCACCCGGACCGGGCTCGTAACCGCCTGTGTTTTCGCTACAACCATCGGGTCGTGACCAGCAGGAACCCCCTTGAGCTGCGACGACCAAGCCCGGGGATCATCAAACGGCGTCTTCTCCCACACCTTCGAAAGATGTCAGGAATTGCAATTCCTTCATGATTCGGTGGTGGGGTTTCCCGGCTCCTCGCCGGTCTTCCGGAACTACAACCTCGAGATGATCGTGTTCTTCCGGTCCAGCTGTGCGCAGGTGTGGTCCGAGCCGCTCGGCGGGCTGGATCGGGGCGCGAGTGTCCGGGGCCGGGTCGTGGCCGGGGGACCGGTGGGCCCGCCCGCGCGGCGGGCCCACCGATCCCCCGGACAGGGACGACGCGGCGGGGTCAGCGCACGACGCGGGCGCTTCCGCCGGAGGCGAGCTTGAGGACCTCGGCCCGGGACGCCATCGTCGTGTCCCCGGGAGTGGTCATCGCGAGGGCCCCGTGAGCGGCCCCGTACTCGACGGCGGTCGCGAGCGGCGCGCCGTCCAGCAGCCCGTAGATCAAGCCTGACGCGAACGAGTCGCCGCCCCCGACGCGGTCGAGGATCTCCAGCCGTTCCCGGTGTGTCGCCTGCACGAGCCCGGTGGCGGGGGACCACGCGATCGCCCCCCAGTCGTTGACGCTCGCCGTCCGGACGGTCCGCAGAGTCGTGGCGATGACGGCGAACGACGGGTACTCCTTCGCCACCTGGTCGATCATGGCGCCGAACTTGTCGACCTCCAGGTTGGACAGGTTCTCGTCGACCCCCTCCACCTCGAATCCGAGGGCGGCGCCGAAGTCCTCCTCATTGCCGATCATGACGTCGACGTGGCGGGCGATCTCCCGGTTGACCTCCTGGGCGCGGGCCTGCCCCCCGATGGACTTCCACAGGCTCGGCCGGTAGTTCAGGTCGTACGACACGACGGTGCCGTGCCGGTGGGCGGCCCGGACGGCGGCCAGCGTCGTCTCCGCGCTCGTCGGCGACAGCGCGGCGAAGATGCCGCCGGTGTGCAGCCAGCGGACGCCGAGCTCCCCGAACAGGTGGTCCCAGTCGACGTCGTCCGGCCGCAACTGGCTCGCCGCCGTGTGCCCCCGGTCGCTGACCCCGACGGCCCCCCGGACGCCGAACCCGCGCTCGGTGAAGTTCAGGCCGTTCCTGACATCACGCCCGACGCCGTCCGAGGCCCGCCACGTCAGGAAGGACGTGTCGACCCCACCGGTGAGGATCAGGTCCTCGACGAGACGCCCGACCTCGTCGTCGACGAGCGCGCTGACCACCGCGGTCCGTAACCCGAAGGCCCGGCGCAGGCCGCGGGCGACGTTGTACTCGCCGCCGCCCTCCCACGCGCGGAAGGACCGTGTGGTGCGGATGCGGCCCTCTCCCGGGTCGAGGCGGAGCATCACCTCGCCGAGGGAGACCTCGTCGTACCGCACCTCGCTCGCGGGCCGGATCGTGAGGCCGGACGCGCTCGCGGACGCCGGGCTCTGGTTCTGGCTCTGGCCGGACATGTCAGTTCCTTCCCGTGAGGGACGCGGCGAGGGCGACCGCCTCCGCCGTCAGGGTCTTCACGGTCGCGAAGTCCCCCGCGCGCACACGGTCCCGGGGCACCATCCACGAGCCGCCGACGGCCGCGACGCACGGCAGCGTCAGGTAGTCGGCGAGGTTCTTGGCGCTCACGCCTCCCGTGGGCACGAAGCGGATCCCCGCGAACGGCGCGGCGAGCGCCGAGATCGCCGGGGCTCCGCCCGAGGTGCCGGCGGGGAAGAACTTGACGGTCGTCAGCCCGAGCTCGATCGCCGTCTGGACCTCGCTCGCGGTGACGGCACCCGGCAGGGCGACCACGCCGTGCTCGGCGCAGCGCTCGACGACGGCCCGGCTGATCCCGGGGGAGACGATGTAGGAGGCCCCGGCCGCCACGGCGGCGTCCACCTGGGCGGGGGTGAGGACCGTCCCGGCACCGACGAGGACGTCGCCACGGTCGGCGATCGCCCGGATCGCCTCCGGGGCGGCGGCCGTGCGGAAGGTGACCTCCGCCACCGGCAGGCCGCCCTCCACCAGCGCGGACGCGAGCGGAACAGCGTCCGCCGCGTCGTCCAGCACGACGACCGGCACGAGGCGGTGGGCCGCCAGCCGTTCGAGGATGTCGTCCGCCATCTCTACACACATCTCCTTAGGGGAATTCTTCGACAGGTGTCTCATCGGGGGACCCGGGGTTCCGGAGGTTCCCGGGGTTCCGGAGGTTCCGGGGGATCCGGGGGTATCGGGGAGTTGCCGGGTGTCGCGGTGGCCGGCCGGATGGCGGCGATGCGGCGTTGCGTCTCGGCGATGTGCCCGTGGGCCGTCGCCACGGCGAGGTCGTGGTCGCCGGTCTCGATGGCGACGACGAGGGCCTCGTGTTCGCGGCGGGTGCGGTCGGTCACGACGTCGCGGGTGACCAGATGCCACATCGTGTGCCAAGCCGGCCCGTAGGTCAGGGCTCCGCTGACCGCGATCAGCACGGAATTGCCGCTCGCCTCCAGGATCGCGTGGTGTAACCGCGGGTCGAGCCGGCCGTACTCCTCGGGGTCGGTGACCTGTTCCATCCGTTCGAAGATCTCCCGGATGCGGGCCTTCTGGTCCGGCGTCGCACGGCGGCAGGCCAGGGCGCAGGCGGCGGGCTCGGTCACCCGGCGGAACTCGGCGAGCTCGGCGGCGGAGTCCGTGCTGAGGAAGGCGTGACTGTAGGTGATGCCCCGCATGAGGTCACCCGGTTCGAGGGCCGTGACGAAGGTTCCCGCGCCGTGCTTGCTCCGCAGCACCCCGACGAGTTCGAGGGCGCGGATCGCCTCGCGCAGGGCGCTGCGGGAGACCCCGAGCGAGACGGCGAGCTCGGTCTCGCGCGGCAGGCGGGACAGCGGGGGGAACTCCGTGCTCGCAATCCGCTCGCGGATGAGTTCCATGGCTGTCTGAGACGCGGAGAGGCCGGACCTCGCAGGTTGATCCATCTCATGACCTCTTTGATAGGTAAGGCCTCTCGGCATCCCAGATGCCGATCTCAGGCAGAGAGGATAGCAGGGAAACCGTCGAGAGGAAGGGGGTGACTGGCGGAAACCGCAGGTGAAATACGTGGAGAGATCCTTGATACGGAGTGCTGCGTGACTGACGAGAGACCCAAATAGGTAGGACCAATACCGATCGGTAGGTCGTATCACCACCGAGACCACGGGGATGACGTGACGGGGGCCACCCGGTAAGGGGTGTGAGGATCGCCGGGCATGCGTGCGTTGGGCGGGTCGCATGTGCTTTCATGCAATTTGTTCTCCGGAGATCGGGAGTGGTGGACGTGAAGCGACCGGCCTGGGCCCCAGACGATGTCGACGTCGACATCGACGCCGTCACCGGTCGCAAGGGCTGATCGATGGCGGTGGCGGTGTCTCCGGATCAAGCGGCACCGTCGTCGGGCGTCACGGCGGACGGCGTCACGGCGGACCGCGCGACGGACGACGGCGTGACCCGGTTCTCGACGCTGTGGGCCCAGACCCTCGTCGACGGCGGCACGGTGGCCGGCACGGTCGCGGAAGTCACCGGAGAGCTGGAACCGATAGCCCTGAGGCTGGCGGGCGCCCTCGCCGAGGACGCCGGAACGGCGATCGGTCACGAGATCGCCACGGCTCTCGCCGACCTCGGGTACCCGCTGACGGAGATCGTCGCCTCCACCGTCACCGTCCTCCTCGGCGACGCCGTCCTCCTCACCGGTCACGACACCGGGCGCCTTCGCGCCCTGATCGGAGCCGTGGCCGAGGGGCTCGCGAAGGTCGCCTCCGAACGGACCCTCGCCGAGCAGGAGGAGAGGCAGCAGGCGACGCTCACCGCCGTCCGCGCGTCCGAGGTGAACCGGCGCACGACGGAGGCCCGCTTCCTCGCGCTCTTCGAGCAGACCGCCGCGGGCATCGGGATCGCCACCACGAGCGGATACGTCATCGAGGGCAACGCGGCGTGGGCGGCGATGCTGGGCTGCACTCCGGAGGAGATGCGCGGGCGGAAGGTCATGGACCTCGTCGGGCCCGGCGGGTCTCCCGAGGTCCTCACCCGGTACCGCGAGATGCTCGCGGGCGAGTGTGACCAGTTCAGGATCGAGGCGACGCACCGGAGCCTCGACGGCCGGACGATGGACCTCGACCTGTCCATCTCCCGTGTGCGCGGTGACGACCCGGCGCAGGACTTCGTCGTCGGCGTCGCCATCGACATCACCGAGCGCAAGAAGCTCCAGAACCGGCTCTGGTACGAGGCCCGCCACGACGCCCTGACCGGCCTGCCCAACCGGACGCTCTTCCTGGAGCGCCTCGCCGGGCTGCTCGCCGGGCCGCGCCCTCCCGTGCAGTTCGGGCTCTGCTACCTCGACCTCGACAGTTTCAAGAGCGTCAACGACGGGCTCGGCCACGAGGTGGGGGACCGCCTGCTCATCCGCGTCGCGGACCGCCTCCGTGAGGCGACGGCGGGTTCCGGTGGCCTCCTCGCTCGCCTGGGCGGGGACGAGTTCGGTGTTCTCGTCGAGGGGTGCGCCACGTTGAACCAGGTGGCGGACCAGGTGCTGGCCTCGCTCGTCCCGCCGTTCGTCATCGACGGCCGGGAGCTGACGGTGTCAGCCAGTGTGGGGGTCGTCGACACGGTGACCGCCACCCCTGAGGCCGACGCCCTGATGCAGGCGGCGGACATCAGCCTCTACCTCGCCAAGTCCCGCGGCCGTGGCCGGTGGGAACGTCACGATCCGCGCCGGAACGCCCTCCAGGTCACCAGGGCAACCCTCGCGACCGAGATGTCCTCCGCTCTGGCGCGCGGGGAGTTCTTCCTGGAGTACCAGCCGCTCGTGTCGTTGGACGACGGCCGGGTGAGGCGTGTGGAGGCCCTGGTGCGCTGGCGGCACCCACGGCTCGGTCTGCTCCAGCCCGACGAGTTCATCGAGATCGCCGAGGAGAGCGGACACATCGTCCCCCTCGGTGGGTGGGTCCTGCGCACCGCCTGCCAGCAGGCGCACGAGTGGCACCACCGGTTCCCGGACGCCGAGGTCGGGGTGAACGTCAATGTCGCGGTCGGCCAGCTGTACGACCCTCACCTGCTCGACTACGTCCGGGACACCCTGGAGGAGACGGACCTCCCCTCACGCCTCCTCCACCTCGAACTGACCGAGAGCGCCGTCCTCGGGGACACGCACGGGCCGCTGACCGTGCTGACGGGCCTGGCCGCGACGGGGGTCCGGTTCGCCATCGACGACTTCGGGACCGGGTACTCCAACCTCGTCCGCCTCGGGCGGCTCCCGGCGTGCGAACTGAAGATCGCCGGATCGTTCCTCCAGCGCACCCCCGGCGACGAGCCCGTCAACGACAAGATCCTGCCCGCGATCATCTCCCTCGCCCACTCCCTCGGCCTGACGGTGACGGCCGAGGGCGTCGAGACCCGGCCCCAGGCCGAGCGTCTGCGCCTGCTGGGGTGCGACGCCGCCCAGGGCTGGTTCTTCGGCCGCCCCCTGCCGTCCGACGAGATCACCCGCCTGATCGCGGAACCTTCCCCGTCGGTGTTCTGACCTCGTACGGCTCGGATCCGTGGGATGGCGTCAGCAGACGGGGATCGTGAGGTGTGGTGGAGTGACGGACGGGGGTCAGCGCGACGTCCGGGCTTCCGCGGCGACGGTGACTGTTGCCAGGAGAGGCAGGACGAGCAGGGCGCTGAGGGCGCCGCTGTACCGGACGATCCCGGCGGCTTCGGGAACTCCGAGAGTGCTGTGGAAGCAGAGGTCGTTGAGGACGACGAAGGCCACGGCTCCGGTGATGACGACGCAGGCGGAGGCGACGGCGGCGTGCGGCAGACCGACCTCCGCCGGGTGCAGGACCACCCCGATTCCGGCGGTGAGAACGGCGGCGAGCGCGATCGTCCAGAGAGACCGGTCGTAGAACGCCAGTTTCGCGGTATCGCCGTCCGGAGAGGTGATCAGACGCGCGAAGAGGATGAGTACTCCCGCGCCGACACCTCCGGCGACGCTGGCGAGTGTGGTCCTGGCGGGGAGCCAGGTGGCGTCGTGCGAAGGCCGCAGGACGCTGGGCAGGCTGACGATGAGTATCAGGACCGCGAAGGCTGTGGCGGCCGGGCGTTCGGTGAGCACGGTTGTGAGGTGGCCGGTGAGGGATTCTTCACCACCGACCCGGAGGAGTTCGGTGACGGCGAGCACGGCGTCAGCGGCCAGGACGAAAGACAGCGCCACCGCGATCGTGATCGAGATACGGGCCCGCGGTCGGGTGCGGGTGATGTCGGAAGCCCACACGATCACCGAGGCGAGCAGGACCGCCGTGACCGCGTACCCGGCGACGTCTGCGGCGACGAGAGTCGTGAGGTGCGCTCCGCCCAGGGAGATGGCCTGAGCGGAGGCGACACCGATCGCGAACGAGAGCGAGGGAAGGGCGACGGCCCGGCGGGGCTGGTACGGCCCGACGCGCTGGAGTACGGCGGCGAGATAGGCACCGGCCACGCCGAAAGCCGTGCCGCGGGCGATCTGGACCGCGGTCACCGTGCCGAGGGAGGTGAGCAGGTCAGCCATCAGGGAGATCGGTAACCCGCAGATCACCCCGACGCCCAGGAACTCGGCCGCGTTCAGCCGCCGGTACGACCGGGGGTCGGTCACGACGTGGGCGCGCCAGGCCGTCGAGGGATGCAGCGTGAGCACCCGACGCAGCCGGTTCGGGACACGTTGACCCGGCGTGGATGATCCGAGCACGCGCGCCACCGCCTCGGGGTCGGACAGCGCGGCGGCGGCGACGAGATCGGCGGTGTGCTCGCGGCGACGTAGCGTGGCTACGCCGACCAGATGGACGACGGCCGCGAGCGCGACGGCGCGGGGCAGATAGGTGGGGAGCACGGACAGGTCGTGATCGACGACGCGGGTGGCGATCGGGGTGAGCAGAGCGGCGAGCGTCGCCCAGTAGACGGCGAAGGTGCTGTAGGAGAGCCACACGTCGTACAGCCGGATGTGAGCCAACTCGTGCTGGATGACCACCGTGAAGGTTTCCGGGCGGGTTCTGGCCATGCCGAGCAGGGACGGGGATACCGTCACGCGATAGTGGCCCCGGCGTCCCCAGGCCCGGGCCTCAGCGTCACAGGAGATCGGGTTCCACACCAGCTCCGGGACGGTGCTCAGCCCGGCTTTCCGGGCCGCTTCCGCGAAAGTGATCATTTCGCGGGCGAAATCGGCGGTGGGGACGGGCTCCCACCGGTGACGGAACGACAGCCAGACCGGTGTCAGGCGGGTGATCACCGTTGCGAGGACGAGGATGGTGGTGACGGCGGTGGCCATCCAGACGGCTTGTCGCTGCGGATGGAGCCAGCCGACGGCCGAGCCGGTCAAGGAGAGCCAGTATCCGACGAAAACCCCGGACGTGATCATTGCCAGAACGAGCAGGGCGAACATCTGGACCTGACCCGAACGCCATTCCCGTAGGTCAAGGGCCGAGTCGTCGTTCAACGCCGGTTCCCGTCATCAGCCTGCGAAGGGTCCGGGTCCGGGGGCAGGAGCCGCTGGACCAAGGCATCGGTGATGATCTTTACTTCGCTCTCGGGGAGCCCTCGTGCCGCGAAATGGGCCCGGAGTGCGGCCCGCACGCACTGAGTGAGGCCGGGGTCCGCGGGGGGCCGGGATTCGTCGGGTGGTCTCGGCTCTCGATGGCGGAAGACCCGGCGGACTCCGGCGGTCAGCGGTTCGGCGATGGCGTCCTTGGCGGCGTCCCGGACGGCCTCTGTGAGGAGGGTGAGGACGGCGTTCACGGCGATCGAGGTGGCGAGGACGATTTCGGGGGTCAGCAGGTGGCCCAGGTCGCCCCCGAATCCCAGGGGGGATTCCTTGCCCTCATCCGGTTGAACACCGGGTTGAACGCCGGGGTGAGCCAGGAAGGTATCCCGGTGAGCGGCGAACAGGGCACGTTCCGCCGGTGCGATCTGTTGGATGATTCCTGACGTCACCTCGGCGACCAGGTCGCCGAGCGATTCGTCGAGCAGGGGCCGCGTACCGGGTGGCGACGACCGGTGGTGGGACCGGTGGCCCCACATCCTAGGCATTGGTGACTATCTCTTGACGGTGAGGCATGGGTATGCCCCTCTTTCGCGATGGGTCGGTATGGGCGTCAGATCCTCGGGGATTTCTGCGGGCGAAGGGGCCCGCAGAAATGGTCGATCAGTAGTCAGAGGGTAACTCTCCGTGAACGCTAGCATCGGCAGATCTTTGGGAGAATATGTGACGATCCCTGTGTTTCAGCTCACTTTGAGGACTCGCCTGAAACATAAGTTGCACCCTTGCACGGATACGGATGGATACATCCTTGGGTAATCTCTCCCGGGTTTAGCAAGGTGCGTCAGTGCAAGAGTTCTGCTGTGTGAGGAGAGGTTATGCAGGAGAAGAGACCAGAGTCTCTTGATCACTCACCAGAGGCACCTCACCGACGCCGATACCGGGTGCCTGACCCGCCATCCCGGCGGGGAGGGATCAGTGTGTGCAATCAGCGTCGCGATCGCGACAGTAATTGCACGCACTGATTCCCCTCGGTCCGCGAAACGGGTCCATGACCCGGTTCTCGGTTTTCGATCATCCGGTACGGCGATCGTGGGGAGCGTCCATCCCCGTCGGCCGGGAGGGGCGGAGAGGGGTCGGGTCAGAAAGTGATCGTCCGACGGTCCGTCAGGGAGCCGTCGCCAGGAGTTCCGCCAGTTGCTCGGTGAGGCAGTCGCGGAAGGTGCTCGACGCGGCGAGGTCGTGGGGGAAGATCTCAGCGACGCCGAGAAGGGCCGTGGCGACGGCGGGGGCCCCCTGCGCGCCCGCCACCGCCGACCGCAGCCGGTCGGCCATCGGGTCGTCGAGGGGGAGCGGGCGTCCGGTGCGGTCCGCGCCGAGCGTCACGTACGCCATCCAGGCGGCGACGCCGCGGATCGCCCAGCGGGGTGTCGCCCCGGCGGCGAGGCGGTCGCGGACGGTGCCGAGCAGCCGCAGCGGCAGCTTCTGCGACCCGTCCATCGCGACCTGGGTGGTGAGGTGACGCAGGGCCGGGTTCGCGAACCGGTCGAGCACCGACCGGCCGTAGACGGCGACGTCGACTCCGGGCGGCGCGACAAGCGTGGGCGCGACGTCCTCGGTGATCATCTGCTGGGCGGTCTCGGCGAGCGCCGGGTGGCGCACCGCCTCGGCGATCGTCGCGTGTCCCGCGAGCGCGCCGAGGTAGGCGAGCAGCGAGTGGGTGCCGTTGAGCATCCGCAGCTTGAGTTGTTCGAAGGGTTCGACGTCGGTGACGAGCGACGCGCCGGCCCGCTCCCACGCCGGGCGACCGGCGGCGAAGAGGTCCTCGACGACCCACTGCCGGAACGGTTCCGCGACGACGAGGGCCTCGTCCCGCAGCCCGAGCAGCGCCTCCGCGTCCGCGCGGTCCCCGGCCGTGGTCGCGGGGACGATCCGGTCGACCATCGAGTTCGGGAAGGTGACGGAGCGCTCGATCCAGGCGGCGAGGGGCTCGCCCTCGGCGGTGGGCAGCGCCGCGCAGAAGTCCGCGACGAGCCGCTGGAGCACGCGGCCGTTGCCGGTGAGGTTGTCGCACGTCAGCACGGTGATCGGGGCGCCGGTCGCCGCGGCCCGCCGCTGGAGTCCCCGGGCGAGCACGCCGACGGTGCTGCGCGGGTGACCGCCGTCCAGGTCGGCCCGGACGACGGCGTCGGTGACGTCCAGGTGTCCGGCGGCGTCGCGGCGGTAGCCCTTCTCGGTGACGGTCAGGGTGACGACGCGGACGGCCGGGTCGGTGAACCGGTCCCAGAGGCGGCCGGCGTCCCGCGCGGGGAAGACGACGTCCGCCACCTGGCCGACGATCCGGAGGGAGGTCGTGTCGAGGCCGCGTTCCAGGACGCCGTAGCGGCAGTCCTGGGGGAGGAGCTGGTCGGCGACGGTCGCCGAACGCTGGGTGACGCCGCAGATGCCCCAGCCGCCCTCCCCGGTCGCCGTGACGGCGTCCTCGGTGAACACGGCCTGGTGGGCGCGGTGGAAGGCGCCGATGCCCAGGTGGAGGATGCCGATGTCGCGGCCGTGCCCGCCCGGAGGGGGAGCGGTGACGCCCGGCCGGGGCAGGACGCCGTCGAGCGATGCCGCGGTCAGTCGCACCGTTGTCACAGGACTGCTCCGATCTGCCAGGGAACGAATTCCTCACCGCCGAGGCCGAGTGCCTCACTGCGGGTCCGCCGTCCCGACGCGACGTCGAGCAGCAGGTCGTACACGCGCCGTCCCATCTCGTCGACGCCGGTTCCGGCCTCGAGGATCCCCGAGCAGTCGAGGTCGAGGTCGTCGGGCATCCGGCGGGCGAGATCGGCGTTCGTGGCGAGCTTGACGGTGGGGGCGGGACGGCTGCCGAACACCGATCCCCGCCCGGTGGTGAAGCAGATGAGATTCGCGCCGCCCGCGACCATCCCGGTCACCGAGACCGGGTCGTAGCCGGGGGTGTCCATGAAGACGAGCCCGGGGCCCGGGATCTCCTCCGCGTACCGGCACACCGCCTCGAGCGGGGCGTGCCCGCTCTTGGCGACGGCGCCGAGGGATTTCTCGAGGATCGTCGTGATCCCGCCCGCCCGGTTGCCGGGCGAGGGGTTCCCGTCGAGGGTCGTCCCCGAACGCTCCGCGTAGGCGGACCACCAGTGGACGCGTTCCAGCAGGGCGTTGGCGACCTCCGGGTGTACGGCCCGCTCGACGAGGAGCCGCTCGGCGCCGTGGATCTCCGGCGTCTCGGCGAGGACGCTCGTGCCGCCGGCGGCGACGAGCAGGTCGCTCGCGACGCCGAGCGCGGGGTTGGCGGTCAGGCCCGACCAGGCGTCCGACCCGCCGCACTTCAGCCCGAGCACGAGGTGGGAGACGTCGGCCTCCTCGCGGACGGCGCCGCCGAGGTCGGCGGCCATCGCCCGGACCCGGTCGACGCCGTGGGCGACCGCGGCGGCGGTGCCGCCTGAGTCCTGGATCGTGAAGGAGCAGACCGGCAGGGCCGGATCGGTGCCGAGGCCGGCGGTCAGGGTCCGGAGGTCGTTGACCTCGCAGCCGAGCCCGACGACGAGCAGGCCGCCGAGGTTCGGGTGACGGGCGTACCCGCGCAGGGTGCGGCGCAGGACGTCCCACCCCTCGCCGCGTGACGCCATCCCGCAGCCGGTGCCGTGGGTGAGGGCGATGACGCCGTCGACGGCGCCGGGGTGGTCGGCGAGGACCTGGTCCTCGGTGCGCCGGGCGATCTGGCGTGCCACCGTCGCCGAGCAGTTGACGGTCGTGAGGACGCCGATGTAGTTGCGGGTGCCGACGGTGCCCCCGGGACGGCGGAAGCCGTCGAAGGTGCGCCTGATGCCGGCGGGGAGTTCCGGGCGGGGTGGGACGGCGGGGGACGCCGTCCTCCCGGTGGGAGAGGTGTCCACCGCCTCCGGCATCCCCAGGTTGTGCTCGTGGACGTGCTCCCCGGCCCGGATGTCACGCGTGGTGACGCCGATGACGTGCCCGTACTTGCGGACCGGGGAGCCCGCGGCGAGGTCGTGCAGGGCGACCTTGTGCCCGGCCGGAACCGGGCCAGGGCAGGTCAGCCGGGGTCCGTCCGGGACGGCGACCTCGTCGCCGTCCCGGACCGCGGTCCGTGCGATCGCCACATCGTCGTCCGCGGCGAGCCGCAGCAGGAGCGCGCTCAATCCGTCTGCTCCTCCTTGACCTGGGACACGAGCTGGGTGGGGTTGACGAAACGCAACGCCACGACCAGCAGGATCATCATGACGGACATGTAGATGACCGCCATTGAGTCGACCGTCTGCTGGGCCCGGATCCCCGCCGCGTTCATCGAGTTGAACAACGCCACCACGAGGGTGTTGGAGTCCGGTCCCGCGGTGAGGAAGGTCAGTTCGAACATGCCGACGGTGCGCACCAGCACGAGGATCGAGGAGGCGAGGATCCCGGGCAGCAGGAGCGGCGCGAGGATCCTGGTGAACACCGACCACGTACGCGCCCCCGACATGCGGGCCGCGTGCTCGATCGAGGGGTCGATCTGCTCGATGAAGGGAGTCATCGTCATGATCACGAACGGCACGCACGGGACGAGGTTCGCGAGGATGACGCCGCTGATGTTGCCCGCGAGGTGGAACTTGTAGAGCACGGTCGCCAGCGGGATGCCGTACGTGATCGGCGGCATCATGATCGGCAGCAGGAAGAGCAGGTACACGATCTTCTTGCCGGGGAACTTCTGCCGGGCGAGCACGTACGACGCCGGGACCCCGAGGATGACGGAGAGGGCGACGACCGCCACCGCCACCTCGAGGGTCGTGATGATGACGGCGAGAAGCCCGTACTCGCTCCACGCCTCCGAGTACCACTGGAGGGTGTACCCGTTCGGCATCCAGCTGTCGAACCACTGGGTGCCGAACGAGTTGACGAGGACCGACCCGACGACGCCGAGGAGGGTGACGAGGAAGATGCCCACCGCCCCCCAGACGAGCCAGGCGCCCGGGGTGGCGACGACCCGGCGACGGCGGGAGGGTTCGGCACCCGGTGTGCGGCCGGTGGCCGGCCCACCGCGGGTGAGGGTGGTACTCATGCGCCCTTGCCTCCCGTCGATCCGACGTAGAACTGCGATCGCCACAGCTGGACGAGACCGATGACAGCGATCTCGATCACGCCCATGATCATCGCGATGGCGGACGCGAAGGACCAGTCGTACTGCTCGATCGCGGCCTGGTACGCGGCGATCGAGATGACCCGCGTCGTGTTCGTGGGGTCACCGACGAGGATCGCGGACGGGAACACGCTGAACGCCAGAACGAAGGTCAGGCAGAACGTCGTGGCGAGTCCGGGGGCGAGCAGCGGCAGGGTGATCCGGCGGAACCGTTCCTTCCAGTCGGCCCCCAGCGTGGACGCGGCGCGTTCCAGGCTGGGGTCGATGCCGGACAGGTAGGAAAGGATCAGCAGGAACGCGAAGGGGAAGCCGCTGATGACGATGGAGAAGAAGACGCCCCAGTAGTTGTTGATCAGTGGGAGCGGCTCGTTGATGACCCCAGCGCTCATCAGTGCCCGGTTGAACCAGCCCGCCGGGCCGAGGAAGTTCAGCAGACCTTCCGCGGTCAGGACGGTTCCGAGCGTGATGGGGATGACGAGGACCGTCGTCAGGAACCGCTTGCCGCGGAACTTCCCGCGCAACCGGTACGCGATCGGGACCGAGGCGAGGACGTTGAACAGGGCCGACGGGATCGCCAGCTTCAAGGTCTTCCAGATCGTGGAGCTCTGGAAGGAGTCCTCGAAGAACCGCCGGTAGCTGTCGAACGGCCCACCGCCGTCCATCGGCTGGAACGACAGGGTCAGCCCGTAGAGGAACGGGTAGACGAACAGCATCACGATGAAGACGAGACCCGGGACGAGCAGCAGCAGACGCGCGTTGATGCCGCGGTCGGCCAGTCGGTGACGGAGCAGAGGCCCCGTCGGCTTCCCGACCCGGGCCATGGGCCGGGAAGCCGTGCTCACGACGCCTCCCGGAGCAACCGTCCGTCAGCCGAGGCGGTCTCCCCGAGGGGCGCCTCCTCGACGGGGAGGTCGTTGCCGCCGGGGAAGACGAGCAGTCGTTCCGCCGGCACGCGGAGGTCGACGACGTCCCCGGCGTCGAGCCGGATCGGCGTCCGCAGGTGCAGACGGATGCCGGTCGCCGTCCGGACCTCGACGGCGAACTCGCGTCCCTGGTACTCGACGACCGAGACCTTCGCCCGGATCACGTTGCCGGCCGTGGTCCCGGGGTCATTCGGGGCGATGATCTGGAGGTCCTCGGGACGGATCCCGACGGCCGCCTTCTCCCCGACGGTGATCGGGGCGGCGGCGGCGCCGACGAGCCGGAGCCCGTCGACGTCCACGACCACCTCGTCGCCCAGAACCCCCCGCCCACCGTTGACGACGGTGGCCGGGAAAAGGTTCCTAAAGCCCATGAAGTCGGCGACGTGCCAGTTCACGGGCTGGGTGTGCAGCTCGGCGGGTGTGCCGATCTGCTGGACCCGGCCCGCCCGCAGCACGACGAGGCGGTCGGCCATCGACAGCGCCTCCTCCTGGTCGTGCGTGACGTACACGGTCGTCAGACCCAGGCTCTGGTGCAGCCGCCGGATCTCGGTGCGCATCTCCAGGCGGAGCTTCGCGTCGAGGTTGGACAGCGGCTCGTCCATGAGGACCAGAGAGGGCTCCAGGACGACGGCCCGCGCGATCGCGACCCGCTGCTGCTGCCCGCCGGACAGCTGTCCGGGGAGCTTGCCCGCGTGCTCCTCCAGGTGCACCAGCCGGACCGCCTCGGTGGAACGCCGGGCGACGTCGGCCTTGGGAAGGTGCCGCATCTGGAGTCCGAAGTCGATGTTCTTCCGGACCGTCAGATGCGGGAAGAGCGCGTAGTTCTGGAAAACCATCCCGAAACCGCGCTTCTCCGGAGGGAGGGTGTCGATCCTGCGGGAGTCCATCCAGATGCTGCCCGCGGTCAGCGGGAGAAGCCCGGCCAGGCAGTTGAGGGCGGTGGACTTACCGCACCCCGACGGTCCGAGGAGGGCGATGAATTCTCCGGAGCGGATGGTGAGGTCGAGCCCGGCGAGCGCTTCCTGCTCGCCGAAACTCCGCCCGACCGACTCCAGCCGCAGCTCCGAGAAACTGGCGTTGGTCACTTCGCTACCTTCGATCCGCCGATCTGGCGGTCCCACATGTCGAACGCGGTCACAAGGGCCTTGTTGTCGAGCGGGACCTCTTTGGGGTTGGCCTCGATCAGCTGGTCGTACTCGGGACGACCGAACTTCTTCAGAGCCTCCTGGCTCTTCGGCGGGGCCATGGTGATGTCAACGCCCTTGACGGCGGGGCCGGGGTAGAAGTAGCCGCTGTCGTACGCCTTGGCCTGCTGCTCCTTGGTGAGCATGAACTGGATCAGCTGGAGGGTGGCGGACTGCACGTCGGGCGACGAACCCTTGGGGAGGACGGCGTAGTGGGCGTCAGTCACCCAGTGGAAGCCCTTGAGGGTCGTCACCTTCGCCTCGGCCGGGACGGTGCCGAGGACGCGCGGGTTGATGTCCCAGCCGGTGGTGGAGGCGACGATGTTGACCGTGCCGTTGGCGAGGTCCTTCATCGTCTGGGTCGTACCGGTCGGGTACTTGTTCACGTACTTGCCGAGCTCGGTGAGGTAGGCCCAGGTCTTGCTCCAGCCGTTCACCGGGTCCTTCGGGTCCGAGTCACCGAGGATGTACGGCAGACCCATGATGAAGGTACGGCCGGGGCCGGAGTTGGCCGGGCGGGCGTACTCGATCTTGCCGGGGTTGGCCTTGGCGTAGGCGAGGAGCTCCTCGGCGGTGGTCGGCGGGGTCGCGACCTTCGCGGGCATGTACTCAAGCAGCGGGCCCGACGGGTAGTACGTCACGGTGACGCCGTAGTTGCCTGCGAGGGCCTGCATCTTCGCGGCGGGCTCCATGTACTCGTTCATGTTGCTGAGCCGGGAGGCGTTGGTGGGAAGGACCTGCTCCCACAGGCCCTGCTCGGCGCCGGCGGACAGGCCGTCGGTGCCGGTCAGCACCAGGCCGATGTCCACGCGGTCCGCGCCCTGCTGCGCCTTGATCTTGCCGACGAGGTCGGGGGAGGGGGCCTTGGAGTAGTTGACCTTCGAGATGATGTTGGGGTTCTTGGCGACGAAGTCGTCGATCATGCCCTGGGTCAGCTGGAGGTTGCCGGCCACGTCGAGGACGTTCAGGACGACGGGCTTGGACGGCTTCTCGGGGATGCCGCCTCCCGCGTTCCCCCCGGCGGCGGGGGACGACGCCGCCCCGCCGGGGGAGCTGGGAGCTCCACAGCCCGCCAACGCCCCTGCGACGAGGGCGGATGTGACGAGTAGCGCACGGCGCCGGGTGATGCTCATGGTGTTCCCTTCTTCAGCGCCGCGTGGTGCGGCGTCGGCCGGTCGGAGCGGAACGCGGTTCGAAAGCGTCTGCAACGGGATCGGTGAGGTTCGGGGGAGGGGGACTCGGACGGGGACTGCGACCGCGACTGCGGCTGGAACCTGGGCCGGACGGAGGAGACAGACGGACGGCCGAGGTCTTCGGTGCCTTCGGGCCGGGTGGTGCCGGCCCCACCGGGCCCGTCGTCTCGCGGACGACGAGTTCGGTGGGGATGTCGATGTGCGGGGTCCGGGCCGGGCCGGAGCCGGAGCCAGGACCTGGCGCGGAGAGTAGCTGCAGGAGCATGTCGACCGCGGCGCGGCCCGCCGTCCCGGTCGGCAGACCCAGGCTGGTGAGGCCGGGGTGGATCATCGAGGACACGGCGATGTCGTCGATGCCGACGACGCTCAGCCGCCCGGGGACGTCGATGCCCCGGGCGGCGAGGGAACGCACGAGGCCCAGGGCGACGAGGTCGTTGTACGCGAGGACGGCGGTGACACCGGCGACGATCACGCCATCGGTCGCCGCGAGCCCTCCGGCGAAGTTCGGGGTGAAGTTGCCGAGTTCGGCGAGCCGGACGCCCGCCTCGCCCGCGGCGTCCCGAAGGCCCCGCAGCCGTTCGGCGTTCGACCAGCTCGACCGCGGGCCGCCGACGAACCCGATGTCGGTGTGGCCGAGCCCGGCGAGGTAGGTGACGACCTGGTGCATCCCCTGGTGGTTGTCGAAGGTGACGGCGGGGAGCCGGCGGCCCGTGCGGTTGACGAGCACGGTCGGGCGGACGGCGGCGGCCTCGCGGAGGTCCTGGGGGCGCATGCGCGGGGCGCACAGGATGATGCCGTCGACCTGTTTGGCGAGGGAACGCACGAGGGCGAGCTCGACGGTGGGGTCCTCGTCGGTGTCCATCATCAGGACCTGGTAGTCCGCCTGGTGGGCGTGGCGCTGGATCGCCTTCACCATGCTGGGGAAGAACGGGTTCGCCAGGTCCGGCAGGAGGAGGCCGAGGTTGCCCGTCCGCCCGGTGATCAGACCCCGGGCCGCCCGGTTGGGTTGGTACCCCAGATGGGTGGCGACCCGTAGCACACGGTCACGAGTGGTCGGGTCGACCATGTCCGGCAGTGACAGGGCGCGAGAAACGGTGGAGGGGGACACTCCCGCTGCGCGTGCGACGTCACGAATTGTGACGGCCATGTCCACCCCCTCCCCATCGAGGCTCTCCCTGTGCGGCCGAGCTGCGGTCGAGGATCCAATCGATTGCAGGCCGTGTCAACGAGTATGGACGGAAAGTTTCGAAGTCTCGGACAAAACCCCTGGTGGAGGTCCGGATCGAGACCATATCGAGATCCTGGCAGGGCGGACTTGGCATGGCATCGGTTGCATGCAATCCTTTGCAGCATCAGTTCGACGTGGGACGAAGGCTTCCGACCGGGGCCGTGCAGCCCGCGCGAATGACGCCACAGGAGCCGTCGATGCCCAACTCCCTGACCCTTCACCCGGACCGGGCGTTTCCCGCCGACCCGCGCGTTAGGGCCGTGGCCCGAACGATCTACGCGGCCACCTCTTCGCTACCCCTCATCTGCATGCACGGTCACGTGGAGGCGGAGGTCTTCGCGCACGACGCGGCCTTCCCCGACCCGGCTCGCCTGCTGATCACTCCGGACCACTATGTCACCCGCATGCTCGTCTCCTCGGGGGTGGTCCCCGAGGCGCTCGGTATCGCCCGGAACGACGAAGGCCCCGTCGAGACGGACTCGCGGCGGATCTGGCGGCGCTTCTGCGAGCGCTGGCACCTGTTCCGCGGGACGCCGTCGAGGTTCTGGCTCGAACACGAGCTCGTCGACATCTTCGGGGTCGACGTGCGGCCGTCCGCCGGGACGGCGGACGCCATCTACGACCGGATCGCGAGCGTCCTCGCGAAGGAGAGCTTCCGTCCGCGCGCGCTGCTCGACAGGTTCCGCATTGAGCTGATCTCGACGACCGACGCCGCGACGGCTGATCTCGCCCACCACGCCCGGCTGGCGGACGAGGGACTCGGCGAACGCGTGATTCCCACGTTCCGGCCCGACGCCGTCGTCCGCGTCGACGCCCCCGGCTGGGCCACGGAGATCGTCCGTCTCGGCGAGGTCGCCGGGATCGCCACCACGGACTACGCCGGGTACCTTGAGGCCCTCCGCCGCCGCCGGGCGGCCTTCGTCGCGGCGGGCGGGCTCGCGACCGACCACGGTCACCTCTTCGCCGACACCACCCCCCTGGACGACGCCGGGGCCGCCGAGATCTACCGCCGGGCCCTCGCCGGGGAGGCCTCCACCGCGGACGCCACCGCCTTCGACGCGCACATGCTGTTCGTCATGGCCGGGATGTCCTGCGAGGACGGTCTCGTGATGCAGCTGCACCCGGGTGTCGCCCGGGACCACCACCGGGCGACGGCCGATGTCTTCGGCGCGGACAAGGGCTTCGACATCCCCGTCGCGACCGAGTACACGAGGGCCCTGCGCCCGCTGCTCGACCGGTACGGGCGGGACCCGCGGTTCCGCATGATCCTCTTCACCGTCGACGAGACGGCCTACAGCCGTGAGCTCGCGCCTCTCGCCGGTGTCTACCCGTCCGTGAGGCTCGGGGCGCCGTGGTGGTTCCTCGACAGCCCCCACGCGATGACGCGGTTCCGCGAGGCCGTCACGGAGACGGCCGGTTTCTACAACATGTCGGGTTTCGTCGACGACACGAGGGCGTTCGCCTCGATCCCGGCGCGGCACGACCTCTCCCGGCGGATCGACGCCGGGTATCTCGCCCGTCTCGTCACCGAACACCGGCTGGGCGAGGACGAGGCGATCGAGACGGGGATCGACCTCGCCTACAATCTGCCGCGAATTGCTTACTCAAGGTTATCTACTCAGGAGGTGGCGTCGGCGTGAAGATCGTCGATGCGAAGGTGATCGTCACGTGCCCGGGGCGCAACTTCGTCACGCTGAAGGTGACGACCGACTCCGGGCTGACCGGAATCGGGGACGCGACCCTCAACGGCCGGGAGCTCGCGGTCGCGAGCTACCTGCGTGACCACATCGCTCCGCTGCTGATCGGCCGGGACGCGCACCGGATCAGCGACACCTGGCAGTACCTCTACAAGGGCGCCTACTGGCGCCGCGGCCCGGTGACGATGACGGCGATCGCCGCCGTCGACGTCGCCCTGTGGGACCTCAAGGGCAAGGCCGCCGGCCTGCCCGTCCACCAGTTGCTCGGCGGGCGGGCGAGGGACCGGGTGATGGTCTATGGTCACGCCGGAGGGGAGACCATCGACGACACCCTCGACGACGTGCGGCGCTTCGTGGACGCCGGGTACCGCGCCGTCCGGGTGCAGTGCGGCGTCCCCGGCCTGCCGAGCACCTACGGCGTCGGCCACGGCGGCCCCGGCCCCTACGAGCCCGCCGAGGCGGGCGCGGCGCCGACCGAGTCGGTGTGGTCGACGACGAAGTACCTGGACGTCGTCCCGCGCCTGTTCGCCGCCGTCCGCGAGAGGTTCGGGCCCGAGCTGGAGCTGCTCCACGACGTCCACCACCGGCTGACCCCGATGGAGGCGGCCCGCCTCGGGGAGAGCCTGCTGCCGTACCGTCCGTTCTGGATCGAGGACCCGACCCCGGCGGAGAACCAGGGAGCGTTCGGCCTGCTGCGCTCGCACACGACGGCCCCGATCGCCGTCGGGGAGGTCCTCACCTCGATCTGGGACTGCCAGGACCTGATCACCAACCAGTGGATCGACTTCATCCGCACGACGGTGGTGCACGCGGGCGGGATCACCCACCTCAAGCGCATCTTCGACCTCGCGGACCTCTACCAGGTCCGCAGCGGGTCGCACGGCGCCACCGACCTGTCGCCCGTGTCGATGGCCGCCGCCCTCCACGTCGACGTCGCGATCTCGAACTTCGGCATCCAGGAGTACATGCCGCACACGGCGGAGACCGACGACGTCTTCCCGCACACCTGGTGGTTCTCCGACGGCTACCTCCACCCGTCGGAGGAGCCGGGCCTGGGGGTCGAGATCGATGAGACGCTCGCCGAGCGCTTCGAGTACCGCCCTGCGTACCTTCCGGTCAACCGGCTCGAGGACGGCACCCTCCACAGCTGGTGACACCCGTCCGCCTCCCCACGCCGTCTGCTGGAACCGGCACGATCGTGCCGGTTCCAGCAGACGCGACGGGGTCGCGATCAGCGGGATCTCAGATGGTGGTGCACGCCGCCCCGTTGAGAGAGAAGGACGTCGGCGGCGTCGTGGTGCCGGAGTGGTTGGCCTGGTACCCGACGCTGATCGTTCCCCCGGCGGGGACGCTGCCGTTCCACGCGGTGTTGCGGGCCGTCACCTGGTTGCCGGTGGTGCTGAACGTCGCGTTCCAGCCGCTGGAGAGCGACTGTCCCGGCGGCAGGGCGAACACGAGGGACCAGCTGCTCAGGGCCGCCTGGGTGGTGACGGTGACGGCGGACGTCAGACCGGTGTTCCACGCGTCGACGCGGTAGCTGACCGTGCAGGTCGTGGGGCTGGGGGTCGTCGGGGTGACGGTGGGTGTCACCGTGGGCGTCACCGTGGGCGTGACGGTCGGGGTCACTGTCGGGGTGATGGTGGGGGTGACGGTCGGCGTCGGGCCCGTCCCGTCGAGTCCGAAGAAGCTGATCGCGCGGGCGGCCATGCCGCGTGCGGGCAGGCTGTGACCGGCACCGGACACCGTGATCGCCTCGACCTTCACGGTCCCGGAGGCGTCGGCGAAGCTCTGCCGGGACCAGCCGGACTGCGGCGCGTCCGTCGCGGTCGGCGTGGTTCCCAGGCCGTGGAGGTCGGTCCACTGGTCGACCTCTTCGGCGAGGTTCTTGTAGTTGACCACCGTGTCGGCCGTGCCGTGCCAGAGCTGCATCCGCGGGTAGGACCCGGAGTAGCCGGGGTACGCGGCGCGGGCGAGGTCACCCCACTGCTTGGGGGTCTTGTTGCTGGTGCCGTTCGCGCAGACGCTGTTGCCCGCGAGGTAGTCCGACTCGGCGGGGAAACACGCGAACGGGACGCCCATGAACGCCGAGCCGGCCGCGAACACGTCCGGGTACAGCGCCGCGATCGCGTCGGTCATCATCGCGCCGGACGAGCTGCCGGTGGCGAACACCCGGGCGGGGTCGACGTTCCACTGCCGCTGGGCGTAGGTGACCATCGACACGATCGACTCCGCGTCGGTGCCGCCTCCGCGGCGCTTGGACGCGTCGGACCAGTTGTCGAAGCAGCCGATCTTCTTCGTCGAGGTCGGGTAGACGACGACGAACCCGTACCGGTCCGCGAGCGAGGAGAACTCGCTCGACTGGTGGAAGCCAGTCCCGGAGCCCCCGCACGGGTGCATCGCCACGACGAGCCCGGGTTTGGCCTGGCGGGAGTCGGGGACGTAGACATGCATGGACAGGTTGCCCGGGTTGCTGCCGAAGTTCGACACCTGGGTGAGTGTCGCCGCGGCGGCCGGTGTCGCGACCGCCGGGGCCAGGGCTGTCAGGCCCGCAGCCAGTACCGCCGCCGCAAGGATGCCCGGTACTCGTCGTGGGTTTTTCATGGGGAACTCCTTCATCGTCGTTCCGCGGGCACTCCGCACGGTGGTGTCCGTACGAATGCATCCAAGAGCGTCCCGACAGGAGGAATAAGTGTCAAACGATCAAAATAGGGCGAGGTCGTCGTCCCTCTGTGCCGCAGGTACGCTCCCTGGCGCCCGACCGTGGCGTTGAAACCCATACAGTCGGTACCCGTGGGTGGGTGGAGCGGACGGCGGAGCGAGCCGGGCGGCGCCGCCTACCCGAGCGACGTCCCCCCTGCGGACTCCCTGGATCTACCCCGCCGTCAGTCCGGCAACTCGCCCCAGGGGCTGACGGTCACCTTGCTGGCCGACTACGGCCTGCGCGCTCCGGCCTGGTTCCCCTCCGGAGCGATCGTGGCGCTGCTCGGCGAGTCCGGCGTCAGCCCGGGCAGCGCCCGCGCCGGGATCAGCCGCCTCGCCCGGCGCGGGGTGATCGAGAGCAAACGCCGGGGGCGCAGCACCGCCTACCGGCTCACCGCCCGGGCCGCCGCCGGACTTGTCTCCGGCGGGGCCGCGGTCGCGAGTTTCACCGAGCAGGCCGAGACGTGGGACGGGTACTGGACCCTCGTCGCGTTCTCCCTTCCACAGGAGGGCGACGCGCGGCGCCGTGCCCTGCGCAGCCGGCTGCGCTGGATCGGGTGCGCTCCTCTGTACGACGGGCTGTGGGTGTCCCCGACCCCGCTGCCCGACGGCGCCTCGGAGGACCTGGTGGGGGAGGGCCTCGGGTCGGTCACCATCTTCCGCGCCCGGTGCCTGGAGATCCTCGGGCCGGGCGGGCGTGACCCGCTCGGCGCCTGGGACCTCGACCCGGTCCGCGAACGCTACGAGCTGTTCGTCAAGGAGTGGGGCGCCCTGCGGCCCCGGATCCGGGCCGGTGGCCTCCGGGGCGCCGAGGCTCTCCGGACACGCACCGTCGTCATGGACACCTACCGGCACTTCCTCAGCCTCGACCCGCGGGTGCCGGTCCGGCTCATGCCGCGGGGGTGGCCGCGGCAGCGGGCCCGGGAGGTCTTCGCCGAGGTGTACGACGGCCTCCTCGACGTCGCGCTGGAGCATGTCGTGGAGGCCGTGCGCACCTTCGACGCGGACGAGCGGCCGTACCCCGCCGCCCACACGGTCGAGGATCTGCGGTCCGGGGTCCTGAAGGGTCAGGCCGGGACGCCCGCGAAGGCGTCGACCAGATCCGCGCTGTAGAAGTGGGGGTCGGCGGCGAGGACGGCGGATTCCATGTCGAGGAGTTCGACGACCTTGTCGCCGACGACGATGGAGCCGACCAGGGCGTGGTCGTCGATGTCGCTGCGGGTGCCGAGGCGTTCGCTGGCGATGTCGAGGATGCGTTCGACGACGAAGCCGACGGAACGTTCTCCCC